>JAFVCN010000029.1 GCA_017479205.1 Candidatus Saccharimonadota bacterium | reverse complement strand
TAACTATGATATGCCATACTGGACGCCAATTAGCCTATCTGGTAATGATACGGCTTTATCTGGAATAGATGGAGTCTCCATAAAAAGTGATTCACTCAGTATAATTGATACAGTGATAGACTATATGAAAGAGAATCCAAATTTAAATAAAAAACCAGATATACCTGGCATAACGTTTGAATCTGACTAGTCATTTTCATTCTTAAACAAAATTTAGCCCTAGAGAAGACTCTAGGGCTTTGTTTTTTAATTATTTATCTATACTTAATCCAAATGCATCGTCAGATCTTGTGCGGTATCAGTACAATAATCAACCGCTCCAGCATCCGCTCTCCAACAGTTAAACGTTGCATAAAATGACTTGTAGATATTCGAATTTGCCCCAGTCATCGTGATTTCGTACTCTGGATAGGCAAAATAAGTATCAACTAACTCAACACGAGTTTCGACGCGTCGATAAAGATCATTCGCCCGTCCAGTCGAGTCAATACGTGCCTGAACACCTGAGAACTCATACTGCTGTCTTGAACCACCAGAATCAGCCGGTCCGTAAGTCGTAACCGAAATATCGGTTTCCGGAGTTCCATAAGGAATTGAAAGCAAAAGATAAGTATTTGCATCATTTCTTGCCGTACTTCCGCGGAATGTTTTTGGAAGAGACATTGTCATAGAACAATACCAAGTTCCCGCGCTACATTGTGCTTGAATAGGCAAGTTCGTTCCCTTGTTTGCCGACTCTCCCCAGGCATCCGCCCCTACAGAAGTCGTACCGCCAGAATTTGTCGGAACAAAGATTAGTTCACCCGTATCTGTCTGATTACTTGCTTTTGAAACTGACAGTTCCGAAAGGTCAAAAGTTGCATCAGTCTGGATTAGTCGTACTGTTAGAGTAGGTGGCCCTTGATACGAACCATTACATTGTCCATTTGGATAAAGCAAGAGCGTATTACCAGAGCGATTATTTCCGCAATAACGGACCGATCCGCCGTGCGAAGCTAGTTGCGAAGCGTTTGTCGAGGAGAACCATTTAACCTGAACCGTATCAAGCTGATCAATATGATCAGAACGAATCGGAATAATCCTCAACCTTCCTGCTGAACTTAGAGTTGTACGATAATCATCAAGGTCTTCCTTAATCGTTACACAAGTATACGCCTGGAGCATATTCGTATTATTCCCCTCCTGGTTTGATCTCTGAGTTTCCTGGACAACTACCGAATTATTCTCTGACGCCTGCTCACGCCCAAGCACTTTCTGGACTGTCGAACAATCATTATTATTAATACCATCCTGCATATTCTTAATAATCGCCCTACAATAAGTTGAGCCTGAAGTAGCCGTTGCGCCCTGGTCTAGACAATCATGATATCTAAGAAGCGCGATTTTAGCATCTTCTACGCCGGCCAGAGCTGAATCATAGGCGGATTGCGAAAGATCTGTATTCGTTGTCTTCGCCGCTTCAGAAACAATTAATCTTGTAAAACTTAAAACGATGACCGATAGAATAATAATCGTAAATAATACGACAAACATCGACGCTCCGCCACGCTTCTTTGTTTTTAGAAATTCATTTAGTTTAAATTGTTTCATTTTTCCTCCTATCTTTCACTATCCAGTTTTTCGCCGTCTGCCTTCATGGCGAAATTAAATTTATTAATCGCACAATACGCAAAATCCGTATTTAAGTTATCCGGCGGATCAGAACAAAATTCTCCAGTTGAATTAATATTAATTCCTCCGCGTAAAGTCGCCAGAACAAACGTGCCTGAATAATACGCCGAGCTAGTCAGTTCGTGAACGGTCGGTGCAAAAACCGACATATCGTAAATCGCAAGATTATTTTCCGAGTTCTCCAGTAGCTCTTCATTCGTTTCCGGAGAAAGGCCAGAAAGCGTATAAACTGGCGAGTCATCATAGACATACTCGCTATTATTCATATGTTCCGTACATAGCTCACGGTTAAAATCAGAAACTTTAAGTAGTCTAAAGTTACTATTAGTCCCTCCACTATAATTAAAAGTTGCTTTATAATTACTATTTCCACCTGGAACGCGCGGATAGTCAGTCTCATTTAAAACATATGCTGAATTCCAGATATAAGAATAACGCCCAGTGCAGAAAACTCCATTTGTCGGAACTACTGTTTCTACTCCGGCTACTTTAACTTTATTATATCTTTGCTGATACGAGAACTTTCGAGCAGAATCATTCATACAACGATTATATTGTTCCGTTCTAGTTGATTTATTATATTTCTTCGAACAAATACTATCGACAGTCAACGCCGGCGATGCCGCTACCGCTCTTGAAAAATCATCAACCAGCTCTTTCCCTACCGAATTTACCGCCTTCATTGCTAGACCTTTTTCATAAACGGTTGTTAAATGAATTGTTAGCCACGCAATAGTTAATAATAAAACCGATACAAAAACTAAAGCCAGTGCAAGCTCGACAAGCGTAAACCCTTTTTTAATACTATTCATTTTCTTCATCATTTTTGAGCCTCAATCATTTCTGGATTATAAAGACGAATTGTTGTCCCAACCGTCGTCGGGCGTTCATGTCCTGGTGCAAACCAGCATGTTCGAATATGAAAATCATAAAATTCCGGCGTCGAACTTTCCCCTTTTGTCACGTCACGTGAAGCAATTACCCAAATTCCCTCAACTCGCGTTACCCTATCATAAATCTGTTGCGTCTGATTTCGATAAGTTAGATTTCCTGAACCAAGTGGAAAAATTTCTGATAGCGGCGCAGCATCATTATTTCCGCCTGCCGTCCCTCTCGTGAATATTACGCGTGGATAGATCGGCGCCTCAACAAACATACTAGAATTACCTTTAGTTTGAATAATCGTAGAAGCGATATCACTTGGATTAATTTTTCTAGTATTAATTACAAATGCATTATCTAGAAAAATATTATGAATTGAGTCCGTTTTAGAATTTCCCGTATCATAATAAGTCGAGCAAGCTACCGAAGTATATTCCGATACGTCTTTTGGAATATTCGAAAGCCCGCCTGAATCACCGTAAGTACTAGTTGTTCCGCGCGAGAGTTTTAACCATAAATTCTGGTAAACTCTATCGGAACGGGAAAGTTCTCGCTCCGAGAGATAGGAGTTCTGAATAAATCTTAACGCCTCTGCCTGCGCATCAATTTCATTTCTTGCCATCTCAAGCTCTAGCGTCCCCTGAATTGTTGCAAGATTTCTATCCATTACCTGCATCGAAATTACCGAGATTAGAGAAAATACGCTAATCGCAAAAGTAACTTCAATAATCGTATCGCCTTTTTTCAGTAATCTTTTTAGCTTTTGCATACGTTTGCCGACTCACTTTCTGATAATAATTCAACCGCCGATTCGGTCGACCCATCAGAATGTATTCTGATTCCCCGACGACGATTTGCTACTCCAAATAAATCTTCTGAACCAACGCAAATATCTAAATCTTTATTATTCTTAAAACGACCGCTATTTATTGCTTCCGTCACAAAATATCCATTCGCATTATAAAATCCGCCGCAAACTCGAGATGAAGAATTAGCGTTTAACCAATTCTGAACTTCAAAAGTGCTATTATTCGCTCTTGCAACATCCCCCTGGTCTGTATAGAAGAAAGTATGCACCGTTCCAGAAACTGGAGAACGCGCAATCATAATTACCCCTTTATAAAGGCTACGATCAGCTGAAGTATTTTCAATTTTTGCATCCCATTGTGGAAGATACGAGCTAGTTGTCCCAGCTAGTGCAACCGTACAAGACGTCATAGCATTGTTATTTTGCCTCAAAGTTACAATGTTCGCCCCTACCGCTTTTAATGATTTTATAAGCTCATCACTATCATTTGGATCGATATTATTTCTTGCATCAATTTCTGCTCGCCCAATAATATCATAACGGTTCATTCTAGTATTTCCCTGTTCTCCAAATGTAATAACCTGACCATAAACCGCACATTTCGAACGGCCTGGATAGTTATCATTCGTACTAGTAGCCTTAGAATCAGGAACCAGTCCACCAGACCCATTATAAGCCGAGGACAAGGAGCAGAAAAAACTACTATCTTCTGTTTTTACTCGTATATTCTCGACATTTATCGTAGCAGAATAGGCATTTTTAATTTGTTCAACAATGTCGTTCACAGAGTCCGTATAACGACGACGCGCTGTCGAAGTTGAAATACCAGTCATAACCATCGCGAATATCGCTCCAGAAATCGCCAAAAACAGTATTACCTCAATTAATGTAAAACCTTTTTGAACTAAATTATTTTTCTGACGCATTTTCTAGCCTTTCACAAACTATTTTCCTAGCCTCAAGGTCTAGTTGCTCTTCCTCTTCTGGCAAGAGATAATCCTGTAAAGCATCATATGTATCATTTGCTGTTCTGAAGAATCCTACATTACAATAATATGTCATTCTTGCAACGCCATAAAAATACTTCGACTTCGCCGAAAACGAACTAGAAAAACCATCGTCTAACTTTTTTTCTAATTCTTGATTTCTTCCATTGTTATAATCATAATTATCAACTTCCTCAACAACCTCTTTAAACTTATCATAACTACGGTTATCAAATGCGCCATGTTCTTTTAAAATTGGATATAGAACAGCTATTACAACTACAAAAACTACAAAAAGGACAACCATTAACTCAAAGAAAAGTTTTTTATAGTTAATGTTATCCTTTTTCGTAGTTTTCTTAATCGTCTGCATCCTTAATACCTCGGAGCAAGCTCCCTAGTATAAGTTACAACCGCCTCCGAATAACGTTCTGCCTGATTATATGCCCAGATATAAGTATCCGCCCTTAGATTGAAGATTTCCGCTGGAGCAACTGATCCCTTCGTTGCATCACAAGGATATCTATTATTAATATTGCCATTTCTATCAGTCGTACATTCTCCGGTACTTCCGAGCGAACGATCTAACACATCGATATTATCGTCTGGAGCAAAACCGTGGTTATTTCCTGCCGTCCTCTTCAGGGCGATGTTATTAGCATAAATCGGACCATTTACAACAAGCGTCTTATAACAGTTTCCGTAATCAGTATAACGTTGTTTTGCATCACGAGCCGCAAGATTATTTCCAATATTAAAGCCTTTACATGTATCAATTGTTCCATTAGGTACAATTAGCCAAGCATCAATACGATTTACATCTTGTGTTACATAGACATTATTCGCAAAGATGATAATCTGTGGTAATTTTGCTGATGCATTAGTACTAATTGTATTATAAGTACGGAGCTTCGTCGGATCATTACTACAGCCAGTACCAAGACAGATATTCTGGTCAATCGTTAAGTCTCCAGTAACATAAATGATTAACGTGTTATCATTTACTCCGTCTCCAATCGTCTTAATTAAGTTCGAGCCTTCGCGACGAGTTGTCTGATTTGGCTTCGAACCAGCTCCTCTAATTCCAATTGAAGAAATATTCGTACTGCCATTGTAATAAACATACTGAGTTCCCGTCGAAGCCGTATTGATTGTCGTCTGGCTACCGTAAGCACCTTCGCTAGCATCAGATGCATAAGTCTTAGCCTTATCACGGTAACGAGAATTAAGGCGCTGAAGATTTGTATTAATCGAAGTTGAAGCATTTACACGGCCAATACCGATACTACTGCTATTACTAATAGTCATCGGGCTAACATCTCTATACTCACTTATCATAGTAGCGCCAATTCCTCCGCCACCCGAAAGATTATATTTACCGTTATGGTAGCCAAGTACCGCTCCTGAACTAATTCCGTTAATACTTTCATCATCAGTTACAATCGCATAATCTGTCCATGAGCCAAATACTGTAGTCTCCCCGTTATGATAATTATTCCTTCTTTCTTCTCCTCCAGATTTTCCTGTCATTTTCTGAGAAACTGAAGTATTAATCGTTCCCTGCGTATAAATTGAACCATTCCAAACTTGAAAACTCGGTCTTTTTGCAATTGTACGGCAAGAAGCATTCGAAATATTCCAATACTGTCCAGCGTCCATCGCTCCGCCTTCTCCAGTCGAATACTGTTGCCATAATTCGTTACCCATATAATCATGTGAATCTGAAGGCCAGATACCTACCGCTACACAATACTTATATCCTACATATTCATCATTGTCAGGAACTAACCTTCGATAATCCGCTTCATGAGTCTTCCCAGCATATAGGCCTCTTGGATTTTGATTTCCATTATCTTCATCAATAATATTACAAAGAACTGCACCTCGTTTTTCCGCTGTATAATAAGCACACGGATCTTTTTTAGCATCTTTTTTTCCTTTGATAGCCTGTTCGGCGTCTGGAGTTAGAATGAATTCAACCATCTGTACTTTTGTGTTACTTGGCGTTACCGTCGCATAAGCAAAATCCGAAGTGGTATTATTTGAACGTTTTTTAATTTTCCAAGAGAAATTCGAAGAAACTGAACTACCCTGGAAAATGACATCGTTTGCATCTATTTCCGAATGAACATTTGTTTCAAAGTTATATGGAACATAAACTCTAGCAGTCTTCGTTTCTGAAGTATTCTTATGTGTTGTGTGATACATAAAGTCAAAGGAGCCATCTTTGTATGGATAATTATAATCCTTATAACTTCCCGAGATACAGTTTCCATATTTATCGCAACAATTATCACAAGTCCAGTTACAGTTATTCGAGCCCTTCGGACCACACGCATAAAGTTTTCTATGCCCATTTGTGCCACCATGGTAATTGGTAGCTGTTCTATTCCAGTTCAAAACTGCCGAATTATTACCACACGAACAAGAACCGCTTGTGCTATGATACATCGTTTCCCATACTTTCATACTATCAAATTTATGGTATTGAGTAATCGTCTTTCCAACCGTATTACTACGAGTTTTTGAAGCTGAATTACAGCTTTCACCTGACGAGAATCCTGGAATATGAAAGCTCGCATTTTTTATATATGGATCCTTTGAAGCATATTGCGCAACCGCATCGCAATCATAGTCATTATTATCTGGCGTCGGTGAAGTCGTCTGGATTCCATAGCGTCCACCATCAACCTTAACTCCAGCCTGTCCACGACTACTATACCATCCTTCGTAAGCCGTTACGCCTTGAGACTGGCTATTTACAACATCAATACCGTTCCCAAAGGCATAATAGCTAGGCGATGCGCCAATTGTAAACGACTGCGCTGGAATATTATAAATCGTCCCATGTCCTTCGCTACTAGTCCAAGAATCCTGAGTCGACGTTCGCCGAGCATACCGATCTTGCATACAAACTGCGTGCAAGAATTGGATACTATCTCCCGGCTTCGCAATAGTATAAAATTCTCCGCCTCCATCTGTCCAGCCAGAATCAGAAGGAAGACCACTTCTCTTTCCGCTCGCTTTCCAGCCGTCGCCAAGCGACTTATTCTTAACCGCAATACGAGTTGTTGTTCTACCATATTCGCGGATATAAGAGTCCGGGCAAGTAAACGTTGGTTCAGTAGTAGTATAAGTCCTTGTAGTTGTAGTCGAAATTTTTTCGCCACAGAACCAACCAATATTATCTCCACTGCTTCCTTTAGCGCTAGTGTATCGATATTCATGCGGACCAGAATTATTATAAGCAGCGAGCGCTTCAGACGCTGATATTCCCCTTGATCCAGCCGGAACAGTTCCACCGTCGTAATCATGGATATACTGCCCCCTAGAAATCACTTCGTTAGCCCCAATAATACCAGCGAACCCAGATCTAGACAATCGGTTAACTAAAACATAAACATTAGCTCCCGCTTTACAGTTCATACTATCCGTATAAACATTTAAAGCGAAACCAAATTGCGATGATGAAAAATAGTTAGCTGGACTTTGAAAAACAACCCAAAAAGCCCCAGTAGTTCGGATCGTCTGGCAGTTACCAGAGCCACATGTCTGAGTAGCCGAGCTACCACCACCATCATCCCCCCAAGACCCTCTACTTACTGAAAAAGTTTCAGCACTGAATGCAATAATCGATACTATAACCAACAATGCCCCTACAATACTTGATATATTTTTCTTAATCTTACCTTTATTAACCCTGCGAAGCTTCATTATCATTATTCCTCCTCCTCAGTTTCTGAAGAACTATCAGTAGCGGATTTTATCTTCTCAAGATCCTCTCTAATTTGTTTAATCTCATTCTCATCTGTAATTTTTTCATATGTATCGATGTCCAAATAGTCGTCTTCTGGTGGGTATTCAGTATTTAATATCTCAAGATACTTATTCAACTCCGTATCATTCTCAACCGTACGATAATAAACGATTTTTGCCATTAAATAAATGTATCGCGTATTACGACCTAGCTCTAAATTTTGTTCATCGAACAAGCCAAGAAGATAGTCTCCACGACTAGTATTCGCATACATTGGTATAAGCACAATCTTTCCCAGTTCAAATGCTGGCTTATCCACTTCGCGATTTACCTCGTTTTTTATATATTCATCAATTAGATCCTCAAATTTCGCCGCATCAATATTTCCGTCTTCATCTCGCGGAGCATCTTTCGTAGCCTCATTAAGTTTATATAACACAGCTGTATAGCTATAATCAGCAGTAGCAATCTCTTCAATTGGCGTATTATCTGGAATTATAAGGTTAATCTGTCCAGCACCATCACGCTTAACTTCTCCATCAGCTTCCGGCTTCGTCAAATTTACAATCAAAATCACCGCCCCTACAATCAGCGCAATTACCGCCAAAACAATCCCTGCCGCAAGAATTTTATTTTTCCCTACCCAGGTTTTAAGAGAGTTTAGCTTCGCTTTTCTCTTTTCGCGGCGAGCCTTTTCCTTTTCTCTCTGCTCCGGAGTCTTTACACGTTTTTTCCCTCCGCCATCTTTAGAATCAGCAGAGTCATCCTCTGGAAAAACCTCCCAAGGGTGTTTTTTTTCTTTGTTCGCAACGTCTTGCGAACCGTCTAGACCTTCATAACCCATATTACTTATGATTATATTTTAGATTTCTTTTTTCGTCAATCAAAAAGTCCTTATGTTTTTCCTAGAAAAACAAGAAATTCATCCATTGATCAAAATTCGAACGTTCATTTTTGATAACATTTTCTTCGGCCGTAATCTCTTTGTGTTTTGAACGAGCTCTCTCGGAATTTTTTGGAAGATACACTAGCGTTTCACCCGCTATTTTTTTATTTTGGAGCTTTCTTGCCGAAAGTTCCTGATATTCTTCTGACGCATAATATTGATTTTCTAATTCATAATTCTCAACTTGAAGTTCAAGATAAGACTTTTCTGTCTCTTTCTCGGCGATTTCTTGTTGAAGCGACCAGTTTCTAGTCAAACTCGAAATCGATCCAATTAACCAAACCAGCAACAAAAAAGGAATCGAAAGCAGCAGCAGTCTTTCAGGCACTAAAATCTCTTGACGAAGCTTCGCTTTAATGCGCCTACCCTTCGCCTCAAGACGTTCTTTCCTACTTCTTTGATCCACCATAATTTTTATATTATTATACCATAAGAATTATAAAAATCTCCGAGCTATAGATTTGCAAACATAAATAATTATTGTATAATTATTTTGATGAGTAATAATAAAACCGAAAAATTCCCACAAACTTGGCGTCGAACGATACATTATTTTTGGCAAGCCAACAAGAAATATAAGTTATTGACTTTTGGTGCATTCATTACTACGCCTATAGTCTATATGCTTAGAGCTTTTTGCTTAATACTAATGTCGGACATGATCGGAGTTGTTTCCCTAGGACTTCCATTTGAAGAATTAAAAAATCGACTTTTACCGCTCGCATTATTGCTAGTAGGCGAGGAAGTAGTTCGCCATTTCATTATAGGACCGATTCGATTGTATTGTGTCTGGGAAATGGAAATTAGAACTATGCGAGATTTAAGTCTGCAATGTTTTGATTCGATTTCTGCCCAGTCAATGCAATTTCACAGCGATAGGTTTTCTGGTTCATTAATTTCTCAAACTAATAATTTTGTTAGCTCGTACGAAAAACTTACGGATGAGTTTTTCTGGAACATCTTTCCAGTTATTTTAGATGTACTATTTGCAATTATAATTTTAGCCCCTAGGGCGCCGCTATTTACAACCGTCCTTGTCAGTATTGTCGTAATTTTCATCATCGTCTCGATTCTCTGGTCTAAACGGCTTTCAAAAATTAACAAAAAAGAGGCTGCAGCTTATAATAAACGAACTGGTCAGCTTGCGGATGCTATAAGTAATATTGGCTCGGTTAAATCTTACGCTAACGAAAAATACGAACAGAAACGGTTTTTAAGCTCCTTGCATAGTGTCTACAAGATTTCGCAACGCTCTCTTTTTGAAAACACTAAGCGAAATTATTGTTTTGATGCAATCTTCTTAATGATAAATATTGGACTGATTATATTTATGCTATATGGTCAGAATTTCTTTGGACTATCTGTTTCTACAATTGTTTTAATTATCAACTATTCAGACACTATCTCTGGCGATTTATGGAGTGTTCATTCAGTATTTAAATCTTTAAATCGAATTTTCGGTGATTCACACGAAATGACCTTAAATCTTGATTTGGAAGACGACGTAGTCGATCTACCAGGAGCAACCAAATTAAAAATAAACTCCGCCGAAATTAAATTTAGTGACGTCGCATTTAAACATCAAGATGCTAAAGTAGCTATATTTAAAGATTTTAACCTCAACATCAAGCCGGGTGAAAGAGTAGGATTAGTAGGAGTTTCTGGCTCTGGAAAAACTACGCTAACTAAATTACTTTTACGTTTTGCTGATGTCGACCAGGGTGAAATAGCCATTGACGGTCAAAACATTAAATACGTCACCCAGGATTCTTTACGAAAGAATATTGCTTATGTCCCACAAGAGACGGCCCTATTTCACCGTTCTATTGCTGAAAATATCGCTTATGGAAAACCAGAAGCCACTTTTACCGAAATACAGCATGCCGCCAAACTTGCTAATGCGGATGAATTTATTAAAGTCCTACCAAATGGTTACGAGACTTTAGTCGGCGAGCGCGGCATTAAACTTTCTGGCGGACAACGGCAGAGAATTGCTATCGCCCGTGCAATCTTAAAAGATGCTCCGATTTTAGTTCTAGACGAAGCTACCTCGGCACTCGATTCCGAATCTGAAGCGCTAATTCAAGAAGCTTTACGCAAACTGATTAAAGGGCGAACTTCGATTGTGATTGCCCACCGTCTTTCCACCGTGATGGATTTAGATCGAATCATCGTGCTAGAAGCTGGCAAAATTGTTGAATCTGGCTCTCACGCAGAGCTTCTAAAAGCGGGTGGCACTTATGCCAAACTTTGGTCTCATCAGTCTGGCGCTTTTCTAAACTAGAGAAGAACTGGTTCTCACCCATCTACCTTATTCAGAATGAAAAAATACCTAAGCAAATCCCTCTTTTTTGTAATATAATATAAAATATAGAAAAACTGCGAAATATCGAGATTATTTAGGCGAACCAGAAATAAAGGAAAAAATTGAGTTAAAATAACCGACGTAAGAAAAATCTATGAAAATACATATTATATCCTCAAAATCATTTTACGACAGATTCCCAAGCAAGAAGTTGTCACTAGAAAAGTTGGGACACGAGGTGACTTTGCCACATACTGCAGATACGCCAGATATTGAGTTGGAAGCGTGGAACAATGGCATTGAGGCGCATGCAAGACTTGTCCGCGAGTGTTTTGAGGATAGCGAAGAAAAAATCGCAAATGCAGATGCTGTCTATCTTTTAAATTTGGAAAAACACGGAATCGCTGGGTATGTTGGTGGCGCTACGCTGATTGAACTATATATCGCCTATAGAGCTGGTAAGAAAATTTTTCTAGAAAATGATGCTCCCGCTGGGTCCATGTATGACGAAATAATGGGCTTTATGCCGACAATTATTCATGGTAATTTAATGGAAATTAAGTAAGAGAAATAGGATACATTGTTTAGAGTATCAACAAATAAATTTATAGTGGTAAAACGTCAGTTTTTACCTCATTTTTTATGTAGAATCGATGTAAAATAGCACCCTGGGGCCCGTAAGATACTTAACAGGATTTCACTACTAAAAAATCGGCGAAAATGCCGATTTATACAAAACCTGGTGGGGGCAGCTGGGTTCGAACCAGCGACCAATCGGTTATGAGCCGACTGCTCTAACCACTGAGCTATGCCCCCAGCGTTATATATCTATTATTATACCACATAAAAGAACCCCCTTTCGGGGTTCTTTTAAAAATCAATGAACGATTTCTATTTCTTTTTTGAGAGCGTAAGGAAACCGTTGCGTGGGTTCTCATTAACCACACGGTCTTCAGGAAGGTCACAAGGAGTACCTTTACCATTGTTTTCAGTCTTTGTGAAGAAGTAGATAGTCTGTGGTTTACCGCCACGAAGAGTAACTTCAGATTTGTGTAAGTAATAGGTGATGCCTTTGCTGTTAGTATGAGTATAGGCCATATATCCTCCTTAATTTATATAATCTTATCTTAAGACAGGTTATCTCTAATGTCAAGGGGTTTTCTAGAGAAAAAATCACTTTTTTATCTTAAACATAAGCGTTAACAGGGGTAGGCTATTTTAAAAATAACAGCGCAATTTTCAGTATTAGCCAAGTGATAATTCTTATTAAGATAATAATTATTAGGATTACGCAAATCAAAATCGCAAATCCAGAGAGAGTCGGAGCAAAAACCGGGGAAGCAAAATCATAGCGAAACAGAGCCGTCGAGGGAATACTCGCCGAGATACGTTCTGTAATATAGTCACTTACTGGATATTTGTTAATTTCTCCAGTCATACATGCAATATATTCCGCCGAATTCCAGCGCCAGCCATTTTTAATCGCCTGTGGACGACAAACCGAATTTGCATAAGCATAGACATTCCCATTTGGATTATCGTCCGAAATCTCCGCCGCCATTTTCTCCGCTTCTTCAAGCGCCTTCATTGCGAGCCTTTTATATTGATGCTCAAGATAAAATGATCCTGTCCCGAACGAAAGTGACGTCGTCCCATTTTTCTCGACAAAATTCAAAATAATATGACTCTCCGTAAAGGTTTTTAATTCCTTTAGAGCATTACTGATATTCTGATTAATCTCTTCCTGAGATTTCTGAATTTCGCCAGCTTTAATATTTCCTTCTTCATCTTCTCCGGCAGCATCCGCCTCAAGTACCGCAACTTTCAAATCATTCATTTTCAAATGATCAAATCTTAAAAGTGTCGCCGCAATAAACAAGAGGGGAATTAAAACCAAAATCAGATGCCAAGTCCTAATATCTTTTATAAAGCCCAAAAAATGTCTGGAACGTTCCTCTTTTGTTTCACGCTTAACGCGTTCTTTCCAACTTCCACCCATAGCTACTTTTATTGTATCATATTTCTTAGCCACATATCAGCCGGACCAGCTGTCATTAGTAGAACTAAATATCCATCAGACTGATATTTTTTAATTTCAGTAGCCAACTCTTCATCAAGCTCCGCCGGCTCCGCCAATTCTCTATTTTCTAAATCAGCAATAAAATCTTCTGGGGTTATAATCTTTAAGTTCGGATCTTCTCTTGTTAGATATGTCGGCAGCCAAAAGAGTTTCGAAACTCCAGCAAAAGCATTTTTGTAGCCATCTTTAACCTCATGCTGACGGATATTTTGATGCGGCTCATATAATGCAACTACACCTTTTTTACCTGTTCTCTCCGCTTCTTCCTGCGCAATCTCAATCGTCGCTTTAATTTCTTCAGGGTGATGGGCATAATCCGAATAAATACCATCCGCTATTTTTTCAAATCTTCTCCCCACTCCAGGGAATTCATTTAGAACTTTCACTATTTCTTCATCATCTATATTCGTCATTTTTCTTAACGCATTCAATGCCAAAGTTGCATCTTCCCGACGTGCCTGTCCAGCCAGGTTGAGCCTAGAATCACTATCTATAATCACTCGCGCTGAAATATTTTTTTCAGTCAAGTATTCAAGCGAATCCGGCGCTGCCAGTGGACTCCCAAAAATCACGTTTTGAGACTGCATTTCAAACGTTTTAAAAGCATCCTTATAATCTTCCTCTGTTCGATAAATATCTGGATGGTCATACGATACAAAAGTAATAAGCGCTAACCATGGCGAAAACTTCAAAAAGTTTCGATCATACTCGTCTGCTTCATAAATAAAGAACTCATCTCCATTCTTATAGCTACCAGATTCAGCAAACCCTAATGTCGTCCCGACTAAGTATGAGGCTTTTATTCCAAGTTTTTTTGCTGCCCAAATCAACATTGAAGTCGTTGTAGTTTTTCCATG
>JAFVCN010000005.1 GCA_017479205.1 Candidatus Saccharimonadota bacterium | reverse complement strand
TGCTGACGAAGGCAAATCTGAATTTACAGTTGTTCTTAAAGACGCTGGTGCTCAGAAAATCGCTGTTATTAAAGCAGTTAAAGAAGCTACTGGACTTGGTCTTGGCGAAGCTAAGGCTATCGTTGACGGTGCTCCTGC
This sequence comes from Candidatus Saccharimonadota bacterium, assembly GCA_017479205.1. Taxonomy (GTDB): domain Bacteria; phylum Patescibacteriota; class Saccharimonadia; order Saccharimonadales; family Saccharimonadaceae; genus Nanosyncoccus. Next base: position 19,055 of record JAFVCN010000005.1, on the reverse strand, counting down.
AAACGTCAAAGAAAACGTTCCTAAAGACGAAGCTGAAGCTCTCAAGAAAACTCTTGAAGAAGCTGGTGCTACTGTCGAACTCGCTTAAATATACTACTTTACTGGTGAATTGTTTAAAAAATATCTCCCCGAAGGGAGATATTTTTTAAATTGTTATTTATCTTTTTCGAGATTGTTTAGGCGTTTTTCAATATTCTTATACGCTTTTTTCTCGCTCGAGCCGAAAAGCTTTTTTCCGATATATTCGCGAACATAACCCTTAGCGAGCGGTCCGACTGCCGTCATATCTTTAACGTTCCCGGCGATATCATTTGCTTTATTAGCAACAGATTGGCCAGTTTCGACAACTTTACCGGCTTCCTTCGTTAGTTTTATCAGCTTTACAAAGAGGATAATCCCAACAATAAGGAAGATAAATAGCGTAAAGCTAAGAATCCCGACGATAATCCATTCTGCAACATTTAAATTATTTGTCATTTTTATGTTTCCTTATTTTAAGGATATTATACTCGATTTAAGCGTTTTTGACAAATTCTTTTAGTTCATCGCCATAATCTTCATTATCAAGAGTATAGCGAATATGTGCAAACATATAGTTCTTCGGATCGCCAGTTGTCATCCAAGTTCCCTTTGTCTTTTCGACATAAACATTGCCAGTTTTAGCCATTTTAGTAATCGCATCAACCGTCCAAAGTTCATTATCAAGACCAGTATTTTTTGGATCAAGATGTTCAAATACTTCTGGAGTTAAGAGATAACGACCATAAGAAGTTAAATTAGAAGGCGCATCTTCAATCGCTGGCTTCTCGACGATGTTATCAAGAGTCATTTTTTCTTCGTCTGCCATCTTAATGATGCCATATTTATTAAGCACTTCACGCGGCATTTCTTGAGAAATGATAATCGCTTTTGCATCTGGATGCTTCTCGTAAGACTCAATTAAAGTCTTCATATCTGAGCTACCATAAACGACGTCGTCAGAATAGGCAACCACAAAAGCCTCGTCATCATTAATGAACCTCTTTGCGGAAGCGATTGGGGAGCCATTTCCATAAGGATAGGCCGGATCCTGCTCAATTACGATAATTTTTGGAAGATCTAATACTTTTGAGATTTCAGCATAACGATCATCCTTGTTCTGAGAGTGAAGCTGCTTTTTAATCTTCGTGCACGCATTATTAAAATAGTCCTCATAAACGGACTTTCCTTCAGGTGTAGCGACAATGATAATTTCTTCGATTCCAGCTTCAGCACATTCTTCAACAACAAGCTGCATAATCGGACGATTTCCAAGCGGAAGCATAGCTTTCGGAACGGTTTTAGTAATTGGTAGATATCGGCTAGCAAAACCGGCATCGGTAATGATTGCCTTAGTAGGTTTTTTGTAATTCATAAGTATCTCCTTGAGATTTCATTATAACATATAAACGCTCTATTTGTAAAATGTGATATACTTAAAGTGTAACAGGCGGGGGTTAAGATCTTTTCAGATTGGAGGTGGTTTTTATGAGTAAACCAAAAAAGATCAATGCTAAGAACCAGGATCTGGAATCTGCCGTAAAAGCCGACTCTGAGGCTCTAAAGACGGAAGATTCTGGGAAGAATAAGAAAGAGGCGAAAGAGTCGCCGAAAAAGCCGTTCGATGAGATGAAGGCTGAAATCAATAAACTTGATCCGGTTAGCCAGATTTGTTCGGATGTTAAAGATGCGGACTTTGAAGGAACCATAGAGTTTGCAGAAGAAGACCTAAACGCGCTTACTCCGAGCGGAGATGGTAGGAATATCTTTGAATTTTATCAGCTGGATGCTCCAGAGGAAGAATTTGAAGACTGGGTGCATATGTTGCTTCCGATTGCGAATAATGAATTGGCAATTAAACATAATGTTTTTGTTATGTTATTGGTTCCATATTTATTCAAAATCCCTTTTTCGGAAGTTACAACCGATCCAAGAGTTAATGCTGATTTACCTTGTATTGTTCTTGGAGATATCTTTTTAGGTGTTACACAGAAAACTCTTGAAGAGTACGCAAAAGCCTTAAAGTATATTGGACTAGACGGCGGCATAACGCAAATCGACCAAGATTGTGATGCAATAGAAGAGCTCAGGAAAATGGTCGCAATGGCTCAAGTTCGGGATAATGGTTACTACGAAGATTTAATGGAATACTGGTACGCAGGACATTTGTTCCACGAAAAGGACGTGATTTGGGTTGAACTGGAGAGCATGGCGAAAGATTCTGAAGATGATGGATCCGCAGAAGAAGGACAAGTGGTTGGTCGACGAAAAATCGGCGATCCGGCAGTTTTTGTCTTAAACTTTGACGTATTAGGAGGATTTCATCATCCGGTAGATATTTCAGATGTAAAGAATGTGAAGGTTGAGAACTCTCGACGTGTTCTTTCAAAAAGAGAACTTGGCGAAGCGAAATTTTGCGGATATAACCTTGAATTCTTGACAACTTTGACGCCAGCTGAAGAAGTTTGGTATCTCGCAACTGAAAAAGCCAAGTCTGAGGATAGCGCTGGTTTTGCGGTTGTATGTCTGGGCGGAAAATTCTGTGTTCCGGTTGAAACTTCGATTAATTTCTACACGCATGAAGTAGAGGAGTATATCTCGCTCTTTAATGTGACAAGTTGCTATACAAATCATCATAATTGCATCGGGCTAATTATTATAGATGTTGGAAATATGCAGGTCAATACCGGTGTAAGATATTTAAAGGGTCGACATCTCGACTGGAAAAAGCGGATTAATCAGGAGCTTAAAGCTTATCGTTTAGGAAATCCAGATTATGATCCATACGCTGATCCGTATGACGATCCGATGAACGCCTATGATTTTGGCTCGGACGGTCTTTAATGCGATAGTTCTCTTAGCTTCATGCTAACCTCCTTTCTTGGGGTTGGAGATTCTTTCTCCAGCCCTCTTTTTTATGCTATTTTTTGGTTTCATGATATAATAAGCATAAGCATTATTAAAAACTAAGGAGATCTATGTCTATAAAAAGAAGATATGTCGATAGTCACTGGTTGATTTTCGCATTTGAAGGAGTAGTCGCGCTACTGTTCGGGTGGTTCGCATTATTCACTAATTTGGCTGATACGGGCGCTCTCGTATCCATTGTTGGAAGTTTACTGCTTGGACTTGGAATTATTGAACTTTTTAACCTTCTTAGGCGTGCACATCTAAATGAAACTTGGGGTTTTACCCTTGTTTCCGCGCTAATTGAAATCGCGACCGCTTTCGCCCTACTCTTTACTTCTGATCAGAACGCAGTTTGGCATCTTGCTCTAATCGCTGGATATACAGTTGTTCGCGGCGTCTTCGAAATCTTAATTGGCTTAAAAGCCATCGACGACTTAACGGATAAGTTCATCTGGATTGTAACTGGAAGTTGTGGAGCGGTTATGGGCTTTGTAATTCTAAATTCTGGCTCAGCTACTGTCGAAGATAATGCACCAACTTTCATTAAAATCTTCGGCGCTTATATGATGCTCTATGGCCTTGCTAACCTTATTTATGGCGTCCATAATCACGACCAGGCGAACGACCTTAAGGCAGAGCGTTCGGCGGCCGCGAAAAAAGGCGCTCAAAAGCTTGCAAAGATTGCAACGGCAAAAGCTCCAGCTAAAAAGACCGCTAAGGCTACGGCAAAAAAGACTACTGCTAGAAAAACTACAAAACGTAAAACTGCGAAAAAATAATCAAAATACCTCTCGATATCGAGAGGTATTTTTTTGAGTCTTAATTACACGTGTCTAATTTTACGTCTTAAAGTTTCAATAATCCAAGTTTTAAGGTATGAAACTGGTTTTAAGACTAAATCTTGAGCTGGTAGATATTTTAGCTCCTCTACCCCAAAACCACGCTTAAAGACGGAGACTCCGTAAAAGCGGTGTTTCGTCTCATTCTCGCCAACAATCCCCCAGAAATTATAACGTTTAATTCCCCGTTTTCTAGCATCTCGCATCGCTTCCATATGAAGAAGTGGTGCGCCAGACAACTTTGTTCCTAGTTCAGATGAAACTCCATAATGGTAACTAGCTTCATTTCCGTAAAAAATCATAAAATTCTGCGCTAGAATATTACTATCGCTTTCAACTCCTAGTTCTTTTTTCTTTTCGTCGCTAATTTTCGCCGTATAAAGTACTGCTTCGCCGTTTTTAGAGAATGCCTCAAACTGTTTAGTTAAGAAATCTTCTGAAAAAGCATAAAAATCATGGCGTTTAGCAGTTTGGAGCTGAATCTCATAAAAAGTATGAATATCTTTCGGATTAGTCGATTTTTCGACTTTAATATCGTTTTTAGCGGCCTTTCTAAGCGCTCTACGTAGCCTTTGTCTCATACCCGCCATAATCTCATCTTCGGTCTTATTAAGGTCTAGAACGCCTGCAAATTCGACAGAAAGGTACATTGGCGCCTTTTTTAGGCCATTTTTACGAAAAATTGCGGTATTTTCTGGTGTATTTTCGCATTGTGGGCGCACTCTAACGAAGACACAGTTTAGTCTCTTTCCCTGTTCTTTAATATCAGAAAAGACCGTTCTGACTAATTTGTCATTATCCCAATCTAAAATTGGACCTCCGGCAATCGCTAAATGACGGCCGCGCTTTGCGTGCTCTACTTCTCCGGCATAGGCGCCGATGATCTCTCCGTTCTTATTTCTAACGACTCGCCTAACAATTTCTTCGCCGCGATTCTGATGAAACTCGTAAAAATCCCAGCTCTGTAGAAAATTCGATTCCTTATGGGAGGTTACGAATTTATCCCATTCTTTTTTAGTTTTTGCGTCTTCAATTTTCATCCTAAATGCCTTATTTTCTTTCTGATTTCTTCGATTATCTTAGTTTTTTGATATTTTAACGGATTGATTATAATATCTTGAGCATGGATAAACTCAACTTGTTCGCCGCCAAAACCAGTTTTAAAGGTTGTAACCCCTGAGTAGCGGTGATGTGGTTGATTTGGCGGGGCGATTCCCCAAAGGTTGAAACGCTTGTATCCCATCGCTTTATAATCTTTAATAACTTGCCAGAGCATAGTATAAGCTCCAGGTAGCGTATGTCCATATTCGGTACTAGCAGCTTCAAAATACTCAACTTCCGATCCGTAGCTAATAAACAGTCCATAACAGATAATAGAGCCTACTGGAATTGAATCTTCCGTCGCTTCATCAAGTAACTTTTTGCCGTCAGGCGAAATCGGTTTAACCGTTTTTACTTTATAGATTTTAGCGTTATCCTTAAAAATTTCTCTGTAAGCCTCAAGCTCCTCTAGACTTGGCGGAATAAAATTCTGACGTTTTGCAGTTTCAACTTGAACTTTATGAAATTCTTCAAATAATTCTTTAGAATTTCCGCTCTCGACGGCGAGTTCTAATTTGCCAGAGCGGCGAACTTCATAGCGAGTTTGACGACGCATTGAAGAAAGTAACTCATCTTCAGACTTTTCAAGGTCTAAAATAACTGTATTCTGCGCATGAAGATGGAATGGAGCCGGTTTTGAGCCAGTCGGCAATTTTTTTAGATTTTCAGGCGTGTTTAATAGCTGGGGTCGAAAACGAATAAATGCACAGTGTTCAGCTTTAGCAATCGCCTTAATTTCATCGAAAATCTGATTTACCTTCGCTTTATCATCCCAGTCAATTAACGGTCCGCCTGGTATCTCAAGATAACGTCCGCGACGCGCGTCTTTAATAATTAACGACGCGAGATTACCTTCGCCAAAGTCTTTTATAATCGATTTATGTCCGACTTTTTCGGCTACTTTTCCCCATTCTTCACTCTGTAAGAAGTTTCCTTCTTCATGTTTTATAAAAACGTATTTGGTCATTTTTTACCCCCAATCTGATATTGTTCGATAATTTTTCTGGCTGGCATCAGCTCTGTCCTTTTATAATGATTTGGAAGGTTAACGATGTGTTTTGCGGCTTCGGTCGCGACTGGACATTCATCTTCTGGAAAACCGACTTTATTATAGTAACGATCCGGCGAAACTGGGACATTATACCATGTGTCGTTCATAATAAAACCATTTCGTTCCAGCTTATTTAATACTAAATTACTATCTTCTACGAAATAAAACTCGCGTAGTGGCGGACGATTCTTCGGAAGTGTACGTAACTGTTCTTCCGCAAGTTTAGCTTGCCAGTAAGTCAATCTAACTTTTAAGTTTAAATCTGCATCGGCCGAACGTTTAATTTGATGTGTTTTTAAGAGAAAACTCGTAAAATATTTTCCTAGCCTAAAACGATATAATCCCCTAATTATCGTTCCAAAGAGTGGATAGAAACGATCTCGGAAACGATCCCCGAATTTTGGTTTTAATTCTGGTTCTCTTGGAAGTTTTACTTCTTTAGTTTTAAATCTTCCCCGTTCAGTATAAGTGATTTCTTTTGCACGAATCACTAGCGCGCCTCCAGAAGTAGTATCAATAGATTTTCCTTTACCGAAGCTAAGCGCTACTACGTCACCAATCGTACCAGCCTCCTTGCCATTCTCATAAGAAATGCCAGCACAATGCGCAAGATCTTCTACTAAAACTAGATTATGCTTTTTGGCGACGGACTTTATAGATTTTATGTCCGCAGGATGTCCGAGATTATTCTGGACGATAACTGCACGAACGCCCTTATGTTTTTTGAGCGCGGCCTCCATGGTTTTACCGTTAAAATGCAAGGTTTTTTCATCAATATCAGCAAAAACTGGAGTAAAACCAGCCGATTTTACCGCCTCAACCACAGCATAACAAGTCAGAGCAGTAATCAAAACTCCGGGATGTTCTCCATTTTTCTTTGGCACTACTGCCCTCAGTCCAGCCGATAAAGCCGTACGGCCATTATGATATAGAAAAACATTTTTCTCTGGGACTTGATAGCGTTCAGAGAGGTGGGACGTTAAGTTTAGATAATCTTTTCTTGAACCGATAGCGAAAGTATGTCTAAAAGTTTTTCCGCGGAGATTGGCGGCCTGTCCTAAGAAATACACTAGTCTGCCCCCTCCATTACTTTATTGATTGCACGTGCGAGTCCAGCCGGATCAACTATATATGGCGCATGTGTCCAGTTCTTGTAAATCGTTAAGGTCGAACCTTGAATTAGCTCGTGCATCTTCTCTCCCTGTCTTAATGGAGTAATAGTGTCTTTCTCTCCCCAGAGAATAGCTGTCTTAGTTTTAACATTTGAAATTTCAAGTTTTTTATCGCTTGATAACATATTCGATAATGTCTTTTTCATATTTTCTGGCGCATGATCATAATCTGAAGCTCCGACCAGTTTATGAAAAATCTTACGTAGTAATGCGGACTTTTTTAGCGGCGCAAAAATCTTCGAAACTTTGCGCGAAATTTCACGTTTTTTGCTTTCTTCGTATACTCCTGCACTCGACAATAAAATCATTAGACTTAACTTTTCTGGCTTCTTTGAGCAGAGATTTAATAGGATCCTACCTCCGTTAGAGTGTCCGAGCGCGATTGCTCCATTTGGAATATTTTTATCCGCCCAGTTTGCGTACTCCTCGATAGTCCAAACCTTTTTTGAACCAGTTGTTAAACCTGGTACATTTAACATCTCGACATCAATTTTATATTCTTTTCTTAAAATCTCGAGTGTTCTATTCCAGTGTTCAGTTGTATAAGTCCAACCGTGAATAATGTAAAGTTTTTTCATGAATCAAGTCCCCTATTTTTACGGCGCTTAACTGCGGCTTTATCTCGTCTTGGCAAGAGTCTGCTATCTTCAGGATTTTTGAGGAGTTTCTCGATAATCCATTCAAGATACTGCGAACCTTTAAAAACAATAGTTTCTTCGCCCGTTGTATTATCTTCTATAAACTTTAACGCTTCACGCGGCTCAAGCGTTGTAAAGGTATTTATTTTATTCTTCTTTAAGATTGGTGCAGTATACTTTTTCGTTCTACGTCCAACTAAAATGACCTGCTCTGGCTTAACTTTCATTAATACTCTAGCTAATTTTTCATGTTCCTCGCCCTCGATTTCGCCCTGCTCAACCATATCTCCGATTACTAACCACTTATGTTCTTCTTTAATCTCTGCTATCATATCCATAATCGCTTCCATAGAAATCAAATGAGCATTATAAGAACTATCAATAATCTTGAGTCCATTTTTTCCTTCAAAATAGGAGTTTCTGCCAGGAGGAAGCGGCATCTTTTTAAAGTCGGTCTTTAATTTAACACCAAGATAATCACAGAGCTTTTTTAGTTGGACAAGTTGGATTGTAACATCTTCCGGCATCGGATTATAAAAATGGAATTTTGTTTTTCCGATTGTAAAATCGGAATGGTCGGGATGTACATGATAGCGAGTACATTCTTTTTTATAACATTTAACAATTTCGGCAGAAATATTATGATGGAGTTTTACTTTCTCGCAGGCTCGAACCATTAGTGGAACGTCGCCATCAATATAGATTTTTTCTCTTGTATACTGCGGAAGCATCGCGAATTCATGAGTAATTGCTTTGTCGATATTCTCAAAAGTTCCCTCTTTAACTTGGTTCTCAAACTGAATCGCGTGAGAACGACCAAGCGACACCCAAAGCGTAACTTCAGGCCTTAACCACTTCGCTAAAAATTCGGTTTCATGAGGGCGCTCGCCGTCAATTTCTACTACGTAAAATTCCTCACTGCGTTTATAGAAAATCGATTTAATCGGAACGGCTAGAAAAAGATAGAACCAACGCGTTTTTGAGCCGTAGATCCCCTTTAAACCAACTAAATCAAAGGCAATCCCAAAAGCTGAATTTGCATCGTGGGAATAATGCGCCCTCTTTCCGAGTTCTTGCTCGATTAAGTGTAGCATTGTTGTCTTTCCGACCGAGCCGGTAATCGCAATTACTCGAGGATTCCAGCGCTTAAAAGCGCGGTTCGCAAAGAAGCGGAAATAACCCGCTGCAACGAAATAGAATTTCTTTTTTATGTTTCGGAAACTCATATATATATTATACCATAAGAAAACCCTGTTCTATAAATAGAGCAGGGTTTACTTTTTTAGTAGTGCAGGTCTAGCCCGTCTTCGACGGTAAATTGACCAAGATCATCATGCCACGAAACATCGCCAGTTGCCGGGTCCTTATCGTAATGCGGAACTCCTAGTCCATAAAACGGACATTTTGAGTCGATTTGCGCCTTGATTTCGGCGGCATTAGCTGGCTCGGATATGTCGTCCATTCCCGTTCGCAGCTCCTCTGCTAATTCGCAGTTAGGATCTGTTGCCGCGTGAAATACGTCGAACGCCAGCCAGTCGAACCAGAATGGAGAATTTGCATCCATGATAATCGTACCACAATTCTCAGTCGGCAGACGGAACAATCTTCCAGTTATGCGATTTTTTGCTTCAATGGCTGTATAAATTCCATAATCAGCATATCCCGTACCGAAGATAGTCGTTTCTATCGTCCAGTCAAAGTCATCCAGTGTAAACAGAAGTTTTTGCTTTGTTCCTTCGTCTGTACGATAAATCGCACGCTGGATAGAAGTTGCCCCGATAGAGTTCAGATATCCGTTCATATCGAAGCAAGTATCTGAATAGTCACCTTGTGCCCGACCAGGGTAAAACTGGTCTGTTTCCGTTTTTACGGGTTCGTATTCAATTTTAGAGACTTTCGCCTCAGATTGCTGAAGTTGAACACCCATGAAGATTGCTGTGATAAGTAATCCTACTGAGACTACTAGCAAGATCTTACTGATACATGCGTAGCGTTTCTTCTTCCTCCGAGCTTCAATCAGCTCACTGATCTCTTCTGCAGAAACATTGGTATTGTTGACGTTGTTATTTTCCATACCTAAGCCCTCCTACGTATGAAATGTGCACCACCTGTAAGTTACAATATACGGGTTAGGAAAACTCCAACCGTATACCTTAATTATACCACATTTTTACAATTTTTTCAATAGTGCTAGTGCTTTTTACCTCTGGAGAATACGACTTTCTTTAAAAAGTAAAGCACAAAGAATAATCCTAAATCTACTACCAAGCGAACAACTACAAAGAGATATAAGCGTTTGTTTGAAACTCCATCACGAAAATCCCAAAGATAAAAGAATAAAGAAGTATCCAAACAATGCACAAGATATAATAACATGGTATTTTTACCAAGAAAAACTAAAGCGGAGATTCCTTTTTTTAAAATCGTGCTAGCTTTAGTCAGGCTTTCTTCTAACATCATCGCAAGATTAGCTACTAGAAAACTTCCGGCAATAGCTGTTAAAATACTAACCTCATATCCCGCATAAAAATGAATCCATAATTCAAGATAAACTCCCCGTATAGTCTGAGAAAACCAGTAAAATCCAGCCACTACTAATAATATCGGTGTATATTTTTTTATCACTTTTTCGTACCTTCGCCAAAGTATCCCGACTTCCATAAATATTGCCGCGACAAACATTAAGTCAATAAAACATGGTAGGCGGCGATCAAAAACACCCATACAGATTCCAATTGCCCCGAGTATAAAAGCAATGATGCCGTTCTTTTCTGACTTAAAAGTAATATTGATTAAATCTAAAATTGTTTTTGCGCCAAAGAGCGCAATTAAAAACCAAACAGCGCTAGCGTTTACTAACCCTCTTGGATAAATGTCAATAAAGAAATCCTTAAAAGTGGCTCCGATATTTTGAAGAAATGCACTAAAACCGTTCGGTTCCACTACTGGCGAAGCCGTTTGAATAAAAGAACCCAAAATCGCAAAAATAATTAACACGACTAGCGTCGGAATTATGCAGGTTTTAAGATTTTTTAATAAGCGTTTTTTAAACTCCGCCTTAGTTGTCGCGAGCTTCGTCGTAAAACCTGAAAGGATAAAAAATAATGGCATATGAATCGAAAACATCATAGTTCTAGCCATCATGTCGATATTTAAAGTATGAGAAATTATCACCGAAAGAATCGCAAAAGCTTTTGCAATATCTACCCAAAGTATTCGCTTTTTCTCTCCTGTCATTTAGACTCCTGGACTAAACATCTCAAGTTTTTTGCGGTGCATTTTATAGTGCGGATCGTGTGAGCCTACTTCTGCCCAAAAAGCCTTAGAGTGATCCATGTGATTCAAATGTGCAAGTTCATGAATAATCACATAATCCCTCAAAACTTCTGGTACTTGCATTAAGCCTATGTTGAGGGAGATTGTAGTAGAGCCGTCTTTACCGTGACGAGTACACGAACCCCAGCGGGTTGAAGCGTGAGAAACTCTAAAGTTGTCATATTTATAGCCAAACTCGTTTGCAAGATGTTTTAGACGATAGGGCAAATATTCTTTTGCCTGCTTCATTAGAATCTTTTTCTTCGCATCACGAGCGCGCTGAGTTGAAGGGTCTTTTAGGTTTAAGTGACTTTTGATTTTTTCTCTCGAAGAATTTAAATAGCGTTTAACTAAAAAATCGGGAGTACGTTTCGGAACGGACATCTGAAGCCGCCCAGAAGTTGAGACGGAAAACTTTACGCCAGAAGACAGGGCGTTTTTCCGGACGATTACTTCGCCAAATTCAGAATCTTTAATAATCATCTATTGAAGCTGTGCTAAAACGTGAGAAAGCTGAGTTTCGAAAGTATGCTTTCCAGAAAGAATAATCGGTTTCTCGGCTTCAGCGGGAGCTTCCATCGAGCGAATCTTTGTATCATATTCTTCTTTTGCACGAGCGACCGACTTCGTCTTCATTTTTAGACGAGCCTTAATTGTATTAATATCGGTCTGAATCCAGACTAATGTCGGATTGTAGTTGCAGAGTTTTAGAAGTTTTCTAATTCCGTCGCGTTCAGCCTCAGTATCAAGACCGCCTTCAATGACGATATTCTGTCCAGTCTTTGAAATCGCTTCAAGGACAACGTGAATTTGTTTTTCTGTAAAATCTGCTTCTTCACGCAACTGTTTAATGTTGTAATACGGAGCTTTGAAACGACGCGAGAACTTTTCGCAGAAAGTCGTCTTGCCACTACAAGGAGCACCGAATACCAAAATAGCGCGTGGTTTTGTCTTCTTATTACCTTCCATAATATTTTTATTATAACACAGCTTTTCTAGTTTTTAAGACTTTTTCAAATTTTTTTGTGGTTTTTTAGTAATTACGGAAGAGTTGCTAATTAGAATCTGGCTAGGATAGTAGAAGAACCAAGCTAGAAAGTTTGCATAACGAGCAAGCGTGAGTGGTAATGTTCCAGTGACGGAAAGATAGGACAGAGCGACATTAAAATCGCAACAGGCAAATAAAACAAAACCGAAAAAGGCGCAAGTTGAAGCAACTAACTCGCGATCGGAATATTTTTCTGGATTGGCTTTAACTCTGCGCCACCAGCGACAAGTTAAAGCTACATTTAAGGTTAGCGAAAAAAGGTAAATCGTCGCTAAAACGTACATTGTTTCAACTTGTGCGAGTCGCCCTAGTATTAAGAGCATTAGTAAAAATCCGGACCAGAAAATAAAATAAGATGGTCTAATTTTTGCAAAACGAGCAAGATGAAAATACTGTGCTAAACAGAAAGCAAAAACTCCGAGTGGGCTGACGTTATCTAGCATTAAAATCGTATCGGCCAGTAATGTAAACGCGAGCGCAATCTGCAGAATATAATCTTTTGGAAACTTCCGACGTGCATAAAGATAACTTAAAACAATGCCGAGATATTTTAAGATCGTTACCCCAATAAAGGTGCCATTATTAACAATCTGAATACTAATAGGACGGCTAAAAAAATGAAAATTCCAAAAAAGATTTTGCCCAGAAAAACGAGCCTGAAACATGAGATCTAATACAACAAAGCTAAAGAAAATTACACCCCAGATGGTTAACCATGAGCGGTCAATCGTTTTTCCATAGTCAAGTGCTTTTTCGATGTAAAGTTTACGCTCTTTCATAACTAAATTATACCTTGAAGAACGCTAGTTGTGGCAGGGGAAGCAGGACTTGAACCCACGACACCTGGTTTTGGAGACCAGTGCTCTACCAACTGAGCTATTCCCCTAAATGCCTGGACTTATTATATCATAAAAATTATCTTAAATCTATATTGAAAAGTTTAGCATAAACGTGATACAATAATAGTTGATGAAGATTTTAATGCTGGGATGGGAGCTACCCCCACATAATAGTGGAGGACTCGGGGTAGCGTGTCTAAATCTATCCAAAGCACTTTCCCAAGAAGGCGCGGATATTGATTTTGTTGTTCCCTATACTGCCGATCATTCCGACATCGACTTTATGAAAGTTGTTTCAGCGTTAAAACTCGATCCGCTCTATCGATACGGACTTGGCGCTTATGATTCAAAGAAGCTAGAAGAAGTAATTATTCCTGATGCAAGCGAGCAAAAGCTAATTTCAATTCGTGATGTTCAAGCTAAATATTGCGACTTTATTAACAAATATCTTATGGAGTTTAAGCCGGATGTTGTACACGCACACGATTGGTTGACTTTTGAAGCGGGAGTTTTAGCTAAAAAGAACTACGGTTTACCGCTAGTTGCTCATGTTCATGCTACGGAGTTTGACCGTTCCGGTATGAACGGTGGAAATCCAGTTGTGCATGCCGTTGAATACGAGGGGTTAATGATGGCGGATAAAATTATCGCTGTTTCTAAAGCTACTAAAAAGATTATCCACGATAAATATGGTATTCCTTGGGATAAAATTGACGTTGCCTATAATTCCCTCGACGAAGGTTTTGTTACCTCTGACTATTCGTTTAAAAAAGATCACTATAAATATATCGAAACGATGAAATCTTTAGGCTATACCATAGTTTCAACGGTTGGACGCTTTACAATTCAAAAAGGCTTGTCGCACATGATGCACGCGGCGGCGCGCGCAATTTCAAAAGAACCGAAGCTATTATTTGTCTTTGCAGGAGACGGCGAAGAGCGCGAACAACTAATGCAGCTCGCGGCGGATTTACATATCTCGAACAATGTCATATTTACCGGATTTGTACGCGGACAAAGACTTCGTGACATCTATGAAATCTCCGATATCTTCGTAATGTCTTCAGTGTCTGAACCGTTCGGCCTAACAGCGCTTGAAGCCGCTCATCACGGTAATGTCCTTATCTTAACTAAACAATCTGGCGTTGCAGAAGTTCTAAAATCAGTCATGGAATATGACTTCTGGGATGAAGAAAAGCTGGCGGACGAAATCGTTGCCGTGTCGAAATCTGGCGCGCTGAAAGCAGTCTTGCAGGATGGAATTTCTAGAGAATACCTAAAAATCTCGTGGGATGATGTTGCTAAAAAATGCCTTCAGGTCTATAATGAAGTAAGTAAACATAAGAGGAATAACTTTTAAATGCGAGCGATTTGCCTTTATCTTCATGTACATCAGCCATATCGCGTAAGGGCTTATTCGATTTTTAATGTCGCAAGAGATCATAGCTACTGGAATACTGATTTTTATTCAAAACAGAGTAATGAACGCATCTTTAAGAAAGTAGCTGAAAAATCTTACCATCCAATGTTCGATCTAATCGAGAAAAATATTGCTAGATTTCCAGATTTTAAAGTTTCGATGTCGATTACGGGTACTTGGCTCGAGCAGGCAGAAGAATGGGATCCGAGCCTTATTGAACAGGTACGAAGAATGATTAAAACCGGTCAAGTTGAAATCGTTGGCGAAACTTATTATCATTCCCTCGCCTTCTTCCATTCTCGTGAAGAATTTGAGTCACAAGTTGCAAAGCACCAGACCAGAATCCAAGAGCTATTTGGTTTTAAAACTAAAATTTTCCGTAACACCGAGTTTGCCTATAATGACGAACTAGGCTATTGGCTTGATAATGACGGATTCAATAAATTTGGCTTTAAAGGTATGCTGACAGAGGGCTGGGATAAGGTTCTAGGCTGGAGATCCCCTAATCATGTTTATCGCTCGCCAGGAGCGCAGAATACTCGCTTACTCTTAAAAAATTATCGTCTATCTGATGATATTGCCTTTAGATTCTCAGACCGCGGCTGGAAAGAATGGCCACTTACGGTTGAAAAATATCAAAACTGGCTCGACATGGATTGTCTTCGTGGTAATCTAATTAATCTCTTTATGGATTTTGAAACTTTTGGCGAAAACCAATGGGCGGATACTGGAATCTTCGATTTTATGAATTACTTAATCGAAAAATGGTTGTCTGTCTATGACAATAAATTCGTTACCTGCTCGGAGGCGATTGAGCTGGAAGAGCCAGTAGATGAAGTTTCAATGCCTCAGACCGTTACTTGGGCTGATACTGAACGTGATTTATCGGCTTGGGCTGGGAATTCAATGCAGGAAGAGGCAGAAAGTATCCTTTATTCTATGCGTGACGAAGTTCTAGAAACTGGCGACCAGAAACTAATTGAAGATTGGCGCCGCCTTACTACTTCCGATCACCCATATTATATGTGTACTAAGTACTGGAATGATGGCGATGTCCACGCTTATTTCTCGCCTTATGACTCGCCTTATGATGCGTTTATGTATTTTATGAATGCAATTAGAGACCTTCAATATCGTTTACTTAATGATAAAAAGAAACGTCAGGCTCACTAATTTACTTTTTCGTAAAAATATGTTATAATTAAAGGATAGGCTGGTAAATACCGGGCCTACTTGCACACTTTAGTTTTGTTTCAATTATAGGAGGTGGGTCTTATGAAAGATTCAAAAAGTTTAAGTTATCAGGCGCTAGTTTCCGATATTTTCCGAGCGGTTCGCGATAAAGCGCGCAGACTTTCGGAAATGGATAAAAACGGAAAGGTTAAAGTTTCGTTGCGTCCTTATGTTAAAGAGGCGGATTCGTTCTTTGGTGGAATTGGAGATTTTGACCGTCATCAACACGTCGGACCTGGAGGATGTGTTCCGCTGCCGGACGATTTGGTCGTTTATCAGTTTGAAAAACCTCTGGTAATCGGCGTGGTTGAAAGCAAAATTATCCTGCATCCCGCTGGAAAGAGCGTCTATACCTTGTCTAACCTCATTAAAAAACGCGAAGAACTACGCAATACGGAGGAAGGGCAGGTGTTTGCGCAAAAGGATTGGGCGCAGATTAGCGTAACCGTATCCGGAGGACGAACTAAGCGGGAAAGCCTGGAGTGCGCTAGCGCGCTTAACGAGGTTGTGGAGCAGTTTGTCTCAGATTATACTCGGCTTAATGGCTACGAAAAAGATGTCTTTTCTATTAGTATTACCAGATAACTTAAAAGCCCGAGGAATTCCTCGGGCGATTTTTATTTATCTCTGTGCTCTTCAAAGAAATTTTTAAAGAATGGCTGGGAATCGTATTCGTAGGCATAGTTATAATTACTCTCTGGAACTATAAACGGTAAATCGGCATAAAGTGGCTGCCACCATCCTTCTGGAAGCTCCAGAGGTAAAGGCTTGCCGTTTTTATCGTATTTTTGTTCAACAATTGGCATTTTCTTTTCTTCAGTAGTAATTGTGCGAACTCGAGGATCGGCCGAACCATGATAAAACTTGTTCATTCCAAGTCGCGCAGAAGCTTGGACTAGGTTTGCGTTTAGGGTTTCAGTCTGATAATTTCTCGCCACGCTTGACGTATCTTTAATATAAATCGGTGGAACCTTGAGGCGATGATGGTAAGCGAATCTTAGCTCCTCAAATGAACCTACACATTCAAATGGCTTCAGAACATTATCAATTCCAAGCAACCCCTTAAAGGTTTCGGTCAACTCTGGCTTCAAGAATAAGTCTTGGTCGTTAAAGAGGCTCTGTAAAATGTGCGGCGCTAGGAATGGACAAAAGAGTAGATAAGTGTTTGCACATTTAGCACAATGCCCGCACCACGACAGCCGGCCGTTATTCGCGCCTTGTTTATAATTTGCTTCGTTACAGGAGCTAAATTGATAACCGTATTTTTTCCAACATTTATGAATAAAGAGTTCTGAAATCCGCAGTTCGGAATATTTACGAATCGGAGAGCCGATATGGATATCTTCAGAAATATAGCGTTTAACATATTCAGAAAGTAGCAGCTCTGCCTCCCAAGTTTTAGACCACTGATGATTAACTGCTAGATCTCCGATATAGCTATGTGGTTCCGCGCCCTCTTGACCGATACTAGTTATAATAATGTTCTGGTTATTTAAAATTGCCTGTACGATCGCAAGTGCTTCGTTAATGTAAGTAATCGGCACGTGTCCATTTAGACCTCCAGACTGCTGTAAGTGTAGCTGATCGATTTGGCGTGTTACAACGGAAGCATTTTTTGAATTTAACTGCGGAAAAATGCGGTCGATTACGGCTGGGTGTTCGCCGTTAGCGCTACTAGAAACATACCATGGGATAAAATCAATTTTCGATTCACGAAGCAAGGTTGCAACGAGCAAACTATCTTTACCGCCAGATTGAAGGCTAATAATCCCCTTACCTTTATAAGGTCGAGCGGATTCGGCCTGTGTTAGAGATGGCGTAAAATGCGCAAGATGATCGCGAGATAACCCATTTTCAAAAGCATATTGAGAAAGTCCTTCCTGGAACACTTTATTGAAGAAGCTCGCCTGAAAGGCATCAATTTTTTGTGAAATATGTACATTTGGCGTCGGATGAGCTTTGTAATAGCTGGTACCGATTAAGATGAACGCTAGAAAAAGCGCCTGATCGAGAATTTTATCGAGCGTTGGGTCGTTAAGCGCATTAAAATGACGTCCCTGTTTTGCTTCAGGATGTTCCGCAAAAACAATCTTTTCGGTAAAAATTATATTGTCGATTCCTTGGTATACGAAAGTTGCAACGCGGGTATTTTTATCGAAATAATAGCTTAAAAATTTAAATACAGCTTCTGATGGATTGACAAATGGATTAGATTGTTTATCTTGCATATTTCTTCCTATAGATTATTAATTAATTCCTGGAATTTTTCTCCGCGGTCTTCAAAATTTTTAAACATATCAAAGCTAGCGGCACCTGGGCTCATTAGCACGACTGGCGAAAGCGGATTAGTAACTGGCAAACAGAGGTCGTAATTGCTGCTAGTATCATCGGCGATTTTTTCTGCAATCTCTTTAGCTTTAAAAACAGCATCTTCGAGCGATTCCTTAATTTCAAACTTTTCCGGATCTTCATTCTCAGCAATTTTCTCGGCAGTTTCGCCAATTAAAATTACCTTTTTCAAATTTTTAGCGTCAAAGATGCGGCGTTTTATTTCAGTTAAATCAAGTCCTCGGTCTTTTCCGCCGGCGATTAAAATTACTGGATCATTTTCAAAAGTCTTTAGTGCAACATCAAGCGCCGGATAAGCAGAAGAATAATTATCATCAAAATAACGCACATTATTTAATTCTCGAACAAATTGGATGCGGTGCGGTAGTCCCTTGAAATTCTGAACTCCAGTTTTAACGCTCTCAAAAATCGAATTATCGGACAAAAACTCGTTTAAATCTTTTTTAAAGAAGCTAGCGACAGCGATTAAAGCTGCTTCTAGATTCTCTTTATTATGTTCTCCTGGAAGGGCGATAGCATCCAAAATTTCCTCAACTCGCTCGGTTTTAGCGATTGGATAAGTATTCTTCGTTCCTTTTGAGAGCTTGCCAATCTCTTCGGAAGTCGTATTTTTACTATAATAGACACAATAATCATTTTCAGACTGATGTTTTGTAATATTAGCCTTCGCCTGATGATAATCTTCAAGGTTAAAATGACGATCAAGGTGATCTTGTTCAACTCTTAAAACTACGGCCACTTCTGGCGATTTGTCTAAATCCCAGAGCTGAAAGCTACTCATTTCAAAAACTACAATGTCATCTTCACTAGCCTGGTCTAAAATCTCAATCGACGGATTTCCGATATTACCAACCAGATAGACCTTTCGAGTCGGCCATTCGGAGTTCTTAATGACCTCCTCTAAAATACTTTTAATTAGAGAACAGGTTGTCCCCTTGCCCTTAGTTCCAGTTACGCCGATTACTTTAGATTTTTTATGCTCAAAGAAATATCTTGTCATTGAAGTCCAAGAGTTATCAAGCGGACGCACAGACGGACTACGAAAAACTAAATCGAATTCCTCTAGCTTAAAATCTTTAATATCTTCATCTTTAAAATTATCAAAAACCTGAATATGATTCT
>JAFVCN010000028.1 GCA_017479205.1 Candidatus Saccharimonadota bacterium | reverse complement strand
GGAGGCGATTCGCCAGGCAAACAGCTCGGGTGCGATTGGAAACGGCGTTAATACTTATCCAATGAGAAATAATTGTCCAGCTGACAACTTAAAATATCTTTATACCGGTGGTTATGTCTGTCAATGTACAAGCTATGCTGGTTGGAAAGTAAAAGAGCGTTACGGAATTATTATTTCAGCTTGGGGTAATGCAAAGAACTGGGGGAATACGGCTTCTCGCTATGGGTATAGAGTAGATCATATTCCGGAAGCTGGCTCGGTTGCTTATTCAACTTCTGGTCCTTATGGACACGTAATGTGGGTTGAAAGTGTAAATAGTAATGGTACGATTAACCTTTCTGAGTATAATAATACTTATTCTGCGGCTTCGCATAAACCTGGCGACTTTGGCTATCGTATTGGCGTTAGTATTGGTGATTTGAACTTTATCCATTTTATCTGAAATAATTGTTATATAATATAATAATGAATAAACGCGAGAATAGAAAAGAGAGAAATAGCAGAAGACCAACTGAAGTTACACTTAGTACGACGGTTTTTGTTAGTATTTTAACTTTAGTAGTTGGGTATGGGATTGGCTTAAATTGGGATAATATCTGGACTAGTTTTAAACCTTATCTTGGATTTAAAAATGATGCTTCCGATACTTTGAACCTTTCTAGTGTTCAAAATCTCTACAATGTTTTAAAAGAGAATTACGATGGCGATATTGATAAAAATGAGTTGATTATAGGCGCAAAGAAAGGGATGGTTGAGGCGCTTGGCGATGAATATACTCAATATATGGATTCGGCAGAAGCGAGCGATTATAAATCTGCGCTTGAGGGAGACATTGAAGAAGCTGGTGTCGGGATTTCTTTTGCGAAAAGAGAGAACTATGTTCGGGTGATTCGTACGCTTCCAGATAATCCGGCAAGAAAGGCGGGGGTTCTAGCAGGAGATATTATTTATGCGATTAATGACGAGGAAGTTTGGAATCTAGATACGGATGTAATTGGTCAGAAATTACGGGGTGAAGCTGGCTCTGAAGTCAAACTGACAGTCGTAAGAAATAATAAGAAAATTGATTTTACGCTCATGAGAGAGGAAATTAATAATGTTTCGGCTGATATAGTTTATGAAGATAATATTGCGATTTTAAGCGTTTATCGTTTTTCAAAAGATACGGGAACACTTGTAAGAAAGTTAGCAAACGAGGCAAAAGGAAAAAATATTTCTGGCATTATAGTCGACTTACGCGGGAACGGCGGCGGTTATGTGAATGCGGCGCGCGATATGCTTGGGCTTTGGATTGATGGCGAAAATGTTGTCACTCAAAAATCGCGTACGTTTGGAGAGTCGCGCACGATTGCTCCGAGAGGAGAGGCGATCCTAAAGGACATGAAGACTGTTGTCCTAATCAATAACGGGACGGCTTCTGCTTCAGAGATTGTGGCTGGAGCCTTAAAAGACTACGAAAAAGCAACTATTGTCGGAGAAAAAAGTTATGGTAAAGGAGTTGTACAGACTATGCTATCGGTCGACGGGGCAAATCTCCTAAAGGTAACTACGGCGCATTGGTATACTCCAAAAGGTAGTACGATTAATAAGACTGGAATTGAGCCTGATTTTGTAGTTGAGCGTACGTACGAACAGATTAATAAAGACGAAGATCCACAGCTAAATAAGGCGCGCGAGCTGCTGAAATAAACCTTAAAAACCGGGCTTTTTGACTTTTGTTTTTGGGGCTTTTAAGATATAATATTATTAAGAAAATAAGTTAGGAGAAAAAATGAATAATAATCGCCTGATTCTGATTACGAATCCGGGGAGTTCCTCGAGAAAATACGCTTTATATAAAGGACAAGAGCTAGTTTGTTCGCTCCACTTTGAATTTGAAGGTAAGGGTATTATTTGCACTTTAAAGAAGGCTGATGGAACTTCGAAGAAGATTAAAACTGATTTTAAGGCGCTTACTTCTACGGTAGCTAATATCGAGGAGATTTTAACGGCTGAGGGGTATCTTGGCGGTATGACGAAAATTGATGCGATTTTAGCGCGTGTGGCTGCTCCAGGTGAATACTTTTCTCATGACCATATCGTTGATGAAAAATGCCTAAAAGAGCTTGAGGCTGCGAAGAAAAAGGCTCCGCTTCATGTGCCGGTTGTGGCTGGAGAAATTGAACATTTTATGACTTCATTTAAGGGGACTCCAGTTTTACAGATTTCTGATTCTGGCTTCCACACTGATCGCCCAGAGTTAATGAAGGCTTACGCTATCGATCAAGAAGTAGCTGAAAAATATGATTTAAAACGTTGGGGATATCACGGTCTTTCGGTAGGTTCGATTGTTCATTATATGAAATCGTCTGATATTTTACCAGAAAAACTAATCGTCTGCCATATTGGCTCTGGTTCTTCGATTACGGCTGTGTTTGATGGTAAGTCTCACGATACAACCATGGGTTATACTCCGCTTGAAGGAATTATGATGTCTACCAGGGCTGGTTCGATTGACGTGGCGGCGGCATTAGCCTTAAAGCGTAATCTTAAAATTGGTTCAGACGAATCGCTTGAAAAATATCTTAATAAAAAATGTGGCCTGCTCGGAGTATCAGGAAAGAGCGACGATATGCGCGAAATTATTAAACTTCGTGATGAAGGCGATAAACTCGGTACGTTTGCGCACGCGCTTTATGTTTATCGTATCCAAAGCGCGATTGGACAGATGGCGGCTTCTCTTGGCGGCGTAGATGCGATTGTCTTTACCGCGACAATTGGCGAACGTTCAGATGAGATTCGTAAAATGGTCTGCCAGAAGTTAGCTTATCTCGGATTTGCGCTTGATGAAGCGAAAAATGTTGCCGAGATGCCTGAAAGACATACTAATATTGCTTCTGAAGGCTCGAAGCCGATTTATGTTATCCGTACGGATGAGTTTGAAGAGATGATTCGCAGGGCGAATGATTTACTTGAAGACGGAGTCGAAGGCTAATATTTCACATCAAAATCCTCTATCTCATAATAGTTTAAAAATACAGATTATTCCATCGGGGCACGCGGTCCTTCGCGCCCGTCTTCACGGGGCTACGGCCGCTGTGCACTCGGCAGCAGCCTCCGTAACTCCCCGATTGGAATAATCTGCTATTTTTTATTTCTTATTTACAACTTTATATTCACCAGGTTTTAAGTTGTCTAGTTTATAGGCGCCAAATTCTATGCGATGAAGTTTTTGAACAGTGTATCCTAGAGCTAAGAAAGTACGGCGAATTTGCCTGTTGCGCCCCTCGCTCATTTCAACTTGCCAAGTTTTGCGGTCTTCTGATAGTTTTGAAAGAAAAAGTTTTGAAGGGCCATCATCAAGTTGAATTCCGAAGTCAGAAATTTCTTGCTGATGTAGCGGCTCGAGTGCTTTGTCGAGTGTAACAATGTAAGTTTTTATTCTATAGAACTTTGGGTGAGTATGCGAGAACGCAAAATCTCCGTCGTTAGTTAAAAGAAT
>JAFVCN010000027.1 GCA_017479205.1 Candidatus Saccharimonadota bacterium | reverse complement strand
CTTTTTGCGATTTCTGAAACTTTTGCTAAAGCCTTATCGAGACCTTCGACAGTTGTTTCAAGGTTAATAATGTGTGCATCCTGGCGTTTGCTGTGAATATATGGCGCCATTTTAGGATGCCAACGGCTGGTCTTATGACCAAAGTGTGCTCCCGCTTCAAGGAGAGCCTTCATGTCTACTTTTACTGACATGTTTTCCTTTCCCTTCATTTCGTGAAATAGATTTTCAGGAAAACCTCACGAAATTGTTTCATTAATTTAATAATATCTATATTATACCTCTTTTTTCTCAAATGCGCAAGAGATAAAAAAATAAGCCCTTAAAAGAGCTTATTTTTTAGTTTTAATTAGCCTTCAACTTCAACGCCCATCGAGCGTGCAGTTCCAGCAACGATTTTTACTGCGCCTTCAAGATCGACCGCATTTAGCTGATCTTTCTTGATTTCTGCAATTTTCTCAAGCTGTGCGCGAGTAATCTTGCCGACTTTCTCGGTATTTGGTTTTCCAGAACCTTTTGCGAGTTTAATCTCTTCACGGATTAAATCGTCAACTGGCTGTCCAAGACAAACCCAATCAAAAGTACGATCTTCATAAACTTTAATATGAACAATTACATTTTTGCCCATATAATCTTTTGTACCTTCGTTAAACGGATTGATAAAATCCATCATATTGAGGCCCCACTGACCGAGAGTAGAACCAACTGGAGGTCCAGCTGTCGCTTTGCCGCCAGGAATACGAAGTTTCAAATTTCCAATAACTTTTTTAGCTTCCGCCATAATAAAAATATTCCCTTAAGATTTTACTAATATATTAGTGCGTAACATCCTTATTATACCACTTGACAGCAAGAATGTCTAGAGTTATACTATTGACATAGTCCGTTAAGGACAATTTTTTATAGGAAGGGAGAATATGGCGCACGTCACAAGAATTAAAGCTGGCGACAAAAAGTCAGATGAAACGCCTCAAGAATCCTCAAAAAACGTCAAAAAAGCGGTAAAAATCGCTAAGAAGATGGTTTCCGAGGAGAAAAAGCAGGCGAAAAAGGCTAAAAAAGCCGAAAAAGAAAAGAAGCCAATGTCGATGCCAGTTCGAATTATTACCGCTCCTTTTAGGTATATTCGAGACTCTTGGATTGAGATTCGTCAGGTTCGCTGGCCGAATCGTAAAACGACATGGGGATTAGTCGGAGCGATTTTCGTCTATTCAGCATTCTTTATCATTTTAGTAATGTTACTCGATGCGTTATTTAACTTTATCTTTAGTAAAATTTTAGGTTAGAAAGGAAGAAATATGGCAGTTAACCGTTATGATGGTAGCCGTTCATGGTACACAATTAGCATCTACTCTGGCTACGAAGACAAAGTCGCTGATTCCATTAACCAGCGTCTAGAGAAACCTGAATTTCAGGACAAAATTTTCGGAGCAATGGTTCCAAAAGAAAAACAAATTGAAATTAAAAACGGTAAGCGTAAAGTCGTTGATCGTAAAATCTTCCAGGGATACGTCCTTGTCGAGATGTGTCTTTCGGATGAAACTTGGTACATTATTCGTAACACGCCGGGCGTAACTGGTTTCGTCGGAACTGGAACTCAGCCAACCCCAGTTTCTGAAAAAGAAATCGCAAAAATCAAACGCCGTATGGGTGTTGAAGATCCAAAATATACTATTAACTATCAGATTAACGAAGTTGTTTCTATTACCGACGGTCCATTCAAGGGCTTTGAAGGAACAATTTCCGAAATTGACTCCGCAAAAGGTAAACTTAAAGTTCTAGTTTCTATGTTCGGTCGCGAAACGCCGGTCGAGCTAGACGCTCTTCAAGTTAAGAAAATCGACTAATTTTAAAACCGCCTCTTTTAGGATAAAAACTAAACTAGGCGGTTTTTTATACTCTAAAAAACTTTACGCTTTGTGCAGGATTTTCTTTATAATTCCCTTACCCATTTCCCAGATTTCGAGCATCAACGAATCTTGTAAAGTAGTCATCATTACAACATAAACTATTACTCCAGTGATAATCTGAATAAATGTTCCGATAATCGTCGCCGGAACCGCCCTTCCTATAAATAAAATCATCATTAACATTACAAAACCGCTAAATACGCACTTTAGCGCCGGCTTGAAGACATCTCGAATCGGGATACTCTTTCTAACTGCAAAAATTTGTACTCCAGAAACCGCACATTCAGCCAGTACTGATGCAATAATCGCCCCAATCGCTTTAAATTCTGGGATTAAAACAAGATTTACTAAAAAGTTTACTGCCGCCCCTACAATAATACTAATTGTATAAAACTTTTGTTTTCCCGTCGGAATTAAGAACTGCTGACCAATCGTATTACTTAGTGCAATCGCAAAGATTAAAAAGACTCCGATCTGCATTACTGAAATAGCCCCATTAAATCCCTCTCCGAGAAACCATGGTACAAGGCTTGCCGCAATCCCCATAATCCCGAGCGCAATCGGCGTCGCTAAAAACCACGCGAAATGAAGCGATTTTTTAAGCCTTTCTTTAATCTCATCTTTCTTATTATCCGAATAAAGGCTCGCGATTCGAGATGCCATAACTGGACCGAGCGCCGTTACAATCGAAAGTGAAAACCTTTCCAATTTTTGAGACTGCTCATAGATTCCGACCTCATGCATATCATGAATTAAGAAACCTAACATAGTTTTATCAAGAATCGTATAGACTTCAGCCATCGCTTGAGGCAGAAACATTGCTAATATCGGCCAGATGTGTTTTTTAATTCCACCAAAACTAATTTTTACTTTCTCAATACTTTTCGGCAGTAGCGCCCAAAGCGTAAGGTTAGAAATTAAACTCGAGCCGCCGAAGAATGCTATATAAAGCCCTAAATCATTAGGCGTTTTTATAAAGATAAAAACTAGCGCAACAAAGGCGAGTTTTATAATCATGTTTCGAATCGCCACCGTCTTAAACTGTTCTATTCCTTGATAATACCAAGAAATATCAAACGCGCTCGCGATAATCTGAATTACAAAGATGCTGTAATAGCTACCGTATTCACTAGAGCGTATGCAGGTAAAATAATAGACAAAAAGCGAAATCGCAGTCGCAATCCAGCGGATAATATTTATCTGCCAAAAGGTTTCAGAGCGCGCCTTTTTATCTTTTTGACGATAAGCTATCTCCCGGCTACCATAAAGTAGCGTTCCTAAAACCCCAAACAGAATAAAATACGAGATAATGCTATAAGTAAACCCAAAAATCCCTACCCCCTCCGTTCCGAGTACGCGCGAAACATAAGGCGTCGTAATTAGCGGCAGAATAATTACTAAAATCTGATAAGCTAGATTATAAATAAAGTTTTTCTTAACTTTTCCGCTCATTTTAATCTTTCCTTTTACCTTAATAGTTCCTGCTCAAACATCTGTGCTGAACTTTTAATACTAAGCCCTTTCTCGTCTAAATCCTTCATGTTTTCTAAACATTGTTCTTCTCGCTTCGCTTTTTCATCTAATATCTCTACTATCTGTTTAATCCATTTTTCTTCAGCTTTATCTAGCGATAATAATTTAATCGTTTTTTCCAGTTTACGTTTTTCCGTATAGCTCTCTTTCGAGGCTAATGCAAAAACTCCGTTAGCCTCCGCCTCATAAAGCGCTACTGGCGATCCTTCAAAAACCGACGGAAAAAGGAATAAATCGGCCGCAGACAGAAGCTCCGGAATATCGCTTCTCTGCCCAAGTAGCCTAACATCTGCTTTAGAGTTTTTAATAATCTCTTTTAACTCCGCCTCGTCTTCGCCAGTTCCTACAAAAACATAGGTATAATCAGAGCGCCCAATTTTCTCCGCCAATTTAATAATAAATTTCTGATTTTTTTGAAAGTTTAATCGCCCGATATTTAAAATCATTTTCTGGTTTTTGGAAATTTTTAGCTCCTTACGGACTTTCTCGCGCGCTTTTTCATTAAACTTAAACTTATTTAGGTCTATCGTATTTGAAATCTTTTGAATACTAGATTTTTTCACTTCTGGATAAAACCACTCTGAAGAACTATCCGAACAAGTCCAGAAATCCGTCGCAAAGTCACTAATCGTCGTACGATTAATTAAATGTAAAATCCCTCGCAGTTTGCTATCCATATTTTTTGAATTATGCGCATGAATAATTCGGCGCGGGATTCCATATTTTTTTGCATACTTTAAATAATCTATATTTGCTAAACTACAAACATTCATCCAGAAGACATCATATTCTTCTCCGTGTTTTTCAAAGAAGTCTTTTAGAGCCTTTCTATAAGCCTTTAGATTTTCCGAGCGCGCCGGAATCCGATAGATTTTTCCACCAAGTTTTTTAATCTCCTCCTCGTACGCCACTTCTTTCGTATTACAAAGAAAATCAAACTGAAACTTCTCGCGGTCGATATTTCTAAAATAATTCATAATTACACTCTCAACACCGCCAGACTTATCAGTTATTCCAAACACTAAAATATGCTTTTTCGGGCCGCTAGGCTTACGGTTTTTTAATCTTCGCCTCTCGAAGAAACTTAAATCTCCGCCGGTATTCTGCATAATTACAATAAAGAGCCAAACCGCATAAAATCCTAACGACTCAAACTGTATATAAATATAAAGAATTACCGCAAGATATAACCATTTTTGAGGCAAAGTACTCTTATCCGTTAGATAAATTAGATAGATAATCGCAATAGCCGTAATAATTAAGCCAAATTCCGAAATAAAACGCGTATAAAGGCTATAAGAAGCCGCATCATCATGGAAGTTTAATCCTCCCAGATCTTCAACTTCTTTCGTGTAATCATTTTCATATTGTTCCGCCGCTTCTGCATATCCTGAACGTAGAGGATACATTGAATTACCTAGTCCAAATCCTGTTAAAACACTCGGGAATGTATTACGATAACCGATAAAGCTCGCCTGTGAACGGAAGTAACGCGTCGCGAGCGAGCCGTCCGCATACACCCCCTCGTTTACTATCTGTTTTACTCGCGTATTATTTTCATAAAAATAGCTAAATGAAAGCCCTAAAATTACGAGAATTAGCGGGATAAATTTTGCCTTGTCGTGTTTTAAAATCAAGAAAATAAAATATAAAACTGCAATTACTACAATATCAACAATTACGCGTACTCCTACTCCAAACCCAAGCGCTTCAATAACTAAAATCCCCATAATAAATAGTAAATCTTTTCGCCTTGTTACCCAGTAAAGCGGGAGTAGTACGCCGAATAAATGCATCCCGACAAAGCTCGGTTCCGTGAAGAAAAATTGTACACGCGGATTAAAGAAATCTAGATAATTTCGTTTTGAAAGATCGCCAATAAAAGTCATAAATGAGCGGTTATCAAACTTAATCGAGAGATATTCAAACAGCCCTACTACACAACACAGCGCATAAGAGATTACAATAATACTAACAACCGTATTTAGATTTCGTTTTTTTGAATAATAAAGACTAAATGTTAAAAGCGAAACCGCCCCTAGCCCTAACGGAATAAACGCGTTGATATAATCTTTCAGATTAACCTTATAACAAACCGCAGTAATCGTTCCGAGTATCGCCGCTAGAATAAAGAAGATAAAAATCTTACGCTGTTTTATTATATGACGAATCATTAAGCGAAAGTTCAAAATTAAATACAGCGCAAAGATAATCGGCGTTACCGTCGCCCAGCCAGCGCTCGGCGCAAAAAAGAAATTCTCGAACGGCAAAAGCGCTATGCCGAGATAAAAAACCAATTCAGAATTAAGCCATTTTGGACACTTCTTGATTAGTTTATCCATTATTCTATTATAACATATTATTTCAGCATCATCTGACGGAAGCGCCCGATAAAGATGCAAAGTCTAAGCAAGCGATGCTTCATACAATAAAGCGTTACCTTTCGCGTAAAACTTAGGTTATCATAATTTGAATTATCAATCGCATTTCTAAAAACTGGAATCTCCAGTAGCTTCTTCAAAGAACCTAATCTATCTTTATTTTTATTATGACAGCAATAATTAACTAAAATTAAAAATGCGTGATAAGTTACAAAATTCTCAACATCACTAGCGTATTTCGTACCGTATTTTTCTTCCATATAGGCTTTAATTCGCTCAACCGCTTTCTGATATTTCTTAATATAATTTCTATCCCAGCGTTTAACTACAGAGTTAGAAGTTGCATAATAATTATAAAGTGGCTTTTCTAGAATCGCCGCTTCGGAAATCTTATCCGCAAACTCAAGGTTATAAAGCGCATCTTCCACGACTTCTAATTTTTCATCAAAGCTCACCAGTTTCGCAATATCCGCTCGAATTAGCTTCATGTGTACAAATCCATAACCAAACTGTACATTCAAAAGACAGTAGATAAACTCATCATTTTTCAAAACTTTACGCTGGAATGAAGTATTATAAGCCTCTGCGCCCCGCGGATAGATCCTTTTATAACCAGAACAAACATAATCAACACATTTATCCTGCGCACAGCGCAACATCTCTTCGCAAAAATTCGGCTCAATCGTATCGTCCGAGTCAACGTAAGAAATCCATTTTCCTGTTGCAATTTCTTTTCCTAGATTTCTCGCCGAACTAACCCCAGCATTCCCACGATGAATTACACGAATTCTACTATCTTTTTCCGCATAATCATCACAGATTTTTCCCGAACCGTCCGTTGAGCCATCATCAATAATAATAATTTCAAGCTTTTTATGTGTTTGTTTTAAAACACTATCTAAACAACGTGCGACATAAGGTCTCACGTTATAGACTGGAATTATAATGGAAATTAAATCAGAAGCTTTTACCATATTTCTTCCCTCCAAATTTAGCAAGCAAGAAGCTTGAACCTTTTTTGAGCCAATTTACACCTTCGATATCGACCACTCGAAGTTCCTTGATTTTAATCTCATTATCGCTCTTATCGGAAGTTTTTAGTCCTGGATATTTTGTATAGAGCCAAACATCAAGCAGTAGTTCAGAAATTCGCCCGTAAAAACGAGAGTGAAAAGCATCATATTCCTCGGCTTCCGCGTCCTGCTTAATCTCCGCCTCTAGCGT
The DNA here is from genome assembly GCA_017479205.1 of Candidatus Saccharimonadota bacterium. Lineage (GTDB taxonomy): Bacteria > Patescibacteriota > Saccharimonadia > Saccharimonadales > Saccharimonadaceae > Nanosyncoccus. The sequence continues at coordinate 10,686 of JAFVCN010000027.1, read as the reverse complement.
TAATAAAATGTCGAATAACCACTTTGAATATTCTTCAACAATTTCACGTTTTCCGATCAGCATATTAAACATATGCGCCGTTTTTCGCTCATGTAATCTATCGAATTCTGCCAAAAATTCTGGGTAGTTTTTCACGATAATTTCGCGAGTTTTTTCAAGTGGAGCGATATGCAAAGTATGTTCATAATGCGACCATAACGATTCAATATAATAGTTTCGCTTTTTCGGCAAAATTAAATCATAATTTTCAATTAGTTTTTTAATTTCATTATCAGAAAGCGCAGAGTTTAAGCGCTCGTCAGCTTTAATCACTCCAGTCCTAAGCGTAAAATGTCGCCTATAATGAACTAAGCCTAGAAAATCAGCTTTAGAATTATTAACTAGCCAGTAAAAACCAGTCAGTTCACAAAAATTTGGATTTTTATCGGAAATATTTTTGCCCGTGTCATCACGGGCGATCTTCAAGTCTTCTTTAGAGAGTTTCGCGCCAACATGAAGCGGAATATAACTTTTTCCTTTCGGAAAAGCGTATTTTTTATGCGTCGCTACTGCTATCTCTACACTCTTCATTTACTCTATTTTACCACATTTTCTCTAGAATCTATAATTTCATAGAAAAAAATCGCCTAGATTGATAGTTCTTCAATTTCATAGGAAAAATCGCCTAGATTGGTATTTTATTCGAGTTCAGCGCGATTATATATCGGCTGAACGAGAAAAAATGCCAAGATAGGCGATTTTAACGCAAAATTAACGTTTTTTCTCCTTGACTTCGTTTCGTCCGAGATTCTTCTTAGTCTCCGTGAAGACAACATGTTTGCGAAGAACTGGATCATACTTCTTTAAGCTTAACTTATCAGGAGTATTCTGAACATTTTTCTTCGTATAGTAGCAACGAACACCAGATTCCTCAGAAACGAGGCCAACGAGCTTTCTTTTATCCTTACTTTTCTTTGCCATAATTACCCTTTATTTTAACATACTTTTTTAGATTTAACAAGAGGTAAAATTACGCCAGCCATTCCCTATGCTCAAGATACCAGTCAATCGTTTGGATAATCCCCTCCGAAAAACGCGTTTCCGGCTTCCAGCCTAAATCATTTCCGATTTTAGTTGGATCAATTGCATATCTTAAATCATGCCCCTTGCGATCAGTAACAAATTCTATTAAGTCTTCTGTCTTTCCAAGATGATTTAAAATCAATTTCACAATATCAATATTATGCATCTCATTATGACCACCAATACAATAACGCTCGCCAGCTTTTGCATTATGAAAAACCATATCAATCGCCTTACAATGGTCTAAAACATAGAGCCAGTCGCGTACATTCGCTCCCGTTCCGTAAACCGGTACTTTCTTATCTTCAAGCGCCAATTTAATTGTATTCGGAATTAGCTTCTCCTTATGCTGATATGGGCCATAGTTATTAGAACAGTTTGTAATATTCACGTTCATTTTAAAGGTTTCAAAATAAGCCCGCGCAATCATATCCGAACCAGCCTTAGAAGCAGAATATGGACTATTTGGCGCTATCTGACGGTTCTCGTAAAAATAATACTTATGGCGATCTTCTTCAGACATTTCTAGGATAGTCTTTACCTGATCCTTAGCAATCTTTTCTGCTAAATCTTCTGGAATCTGCTCAAGCGTTCCAAAGACTTCATCTGTCGAAATATGAACAAATTTATTTTCACTCCCCTCGCCCCAAATGTTTTTTGCCGTGTCAAGTAAAACATGCGTTCCTAAAACATTAGTTTCCGTAAAAATAAACGGAGTTTTAATTGAATTATCGACATGAGACTCCGCCGCAAAATGAATAACGCCGTTAATTTCTTCTTCTTTAAAAATCTTTTCAACTAGACTTCGGTCGCAAATATCGCCCTGAATAAATTTTATTTTGTCTTTTACAGGATCTAAATTATGAATATTGCCCGCATAAGTTAATTTATCTAAAACAATAATATTATAATCTGGGTATTTTGAAGTAAAATACTGAACAAAATTACTTCCAATAAATCCAGCTGCCCCAGTTACAAGAATATTACGCATTTTTATTCCTTTCTTTAAGCGTTGGTAAAACTTTATCTTTTTCAGACTGTATAACCTGTTCAATATTATCTAACGGCCATTTTATACCAATCTCTGAATCATTATATAAAATTCCTCCCTCATCATTCGGATGATAAAAGTCATCAACTTTATAAACAAACTCCGCCGTTTCGGATAAAACTAAAAAGCCGTGCGCAAAATTCTTTGGGATAAAAAACTGTTTTTTATTCTCCGCCGACAACTTAACTCCAAAATATTTACCATAAGTTTTAGAATCTGGCCTTAAATCAACCGCCACGTCATAAACTTCCCCAGAAACCACGCGCACTAACTTAGATTGTGGATAGTTTATTTGATAATGTAAACCTCTTAAAACCCCTTTAGATGATTTGGACTGATTATCCTGTACAAACTCAACATTAATTCCTATTTCAGAAAAATCGTTCTTATTATAAGTTTCCATAAAATAGCCGCGTTCATCTTCAAACGTCGTCGGCTCAATCACAAAAAGCCCTTCAATTCCGGTTTCAGTTTTCTTAAATTTCCCCATTAGATTTCTCCATCTGCTAAACGTTTCAAGAATTTTCCGTAGTTTGTTTTCATAAACGGCTCCGCCAACTGCTTTAGTTCTTCCGACGAGATCCAACCATTCTCAAAAGCAATTTCATCTGGACAACAAATCTGCATCCCCTGCCTTTTTTCAATCGTCTGCACGAACTGCGTCGTTTCAATTAAAGCATCGTGTGTACCGGTATCAAACCAAGCAATCCCACGCCCAAGTTTTTCAACATGGAGTTTTTTAGCTTTCATATATTCTTCGTTAACGCTCGTAATTTCCAGCTCTCCGCGTTCAGACGGCGTAATAGTTTTAGCAATCCTAACCACGTCATTCGTGTAGAAATAAAGCCCTGGCACCGCGTATTCGCTCTTTGGTTCCTCTGGCTTTTCTTCAATCGAAACCGCCTTACCGCTCTCATCAATCTCGACTACTCCATATCGACGCGGATCATCAACATGGTATCCAAAAATTGTCGACTCCTCAGTTCGTGCATTTGAACGCTCTAAGATTTCTTTCAAACTTTCTCCGTAGAAAAGATTATCGCCTAAGATTAAAACTACGTTATCATTACCGATGAATTCCTCGCCAATAATAAAGGCTTCCGCCAGTCCGTTCGGCTTTTCTTGAACCTTATATTCAATTCTCATGCCCCATTTTTTACCATCTCCAAGCAAGTTTTTGAACGCTTCATTATCGCGCGGAGTTGTAATTACTAAAACTTCTCGAATCCCAGCGTCCATTAAAGTTGCTAGCGGATAGTAAATCATCGGCTTATCATAAACTGGCATCAGTTGTTTTGAAGTTGCAAGCGTTAAAGGATAAAGGCGCGTTCCTGAACCTCCCGCAAGAATAATTCCTTTTCTAGCCATTTATTTCTCCTTCCTTAATTAAATAACGTTTTAGAGCATCTTCCCAGTTCGGGACTTCAATTCCAACAGATTTAAGTTTTTCCTTACTCATTTTTGAATTTAGCGGACGCTTCGCGACAGTTTTATTCGCATTTTTCATATATTCTGCGGTCGATACCGGTTCAACTTCAGTCTTTTTATTAGTTAGCTCAAAAATCTTTTTCGTAAAATCAAACCAGGTTGTATATCCCTCATTCGTCGAATTATAAACTCCATACGGGATTTTCTTCATCACCGCCTGATAAATAATATCTGTTAAATCTTCACAGTATGTCGGCGAGCCATGTTGATCAGAAACTACCGTCAGCTTCGGATGTGTCTGACTGAGCGCCAGCATTGTTCGTACAAAATTATTTCCTAGCCCATAAAGCCAAGCCGTTCTAAAGATATAAAACTGGTCCGTATTTTTAATAATTCCCTCTTCGCCAGCTAGTTTTGTTCGTCCATAAACCGATTCTGGGGCCTTCTCATCATCTTCAACATATTCTTCTTCTACCGGCTTCGAACCTCCAAAAACATAGTCTGTCGAAATATGGACTAAAATCGCTCCTACTTTTTTCGCCGCTATCGCAAGATTAGTCGGGCCATCCCCATTAACCTTCTGGCAGAGCTCGGCATTTTCCTCCGCTCCATCCACGTTCGTATAGGCAGCGCAATTTATAATTAACTCCGGCTTTAACCTCTCTACCTCAGCTATTACAGCTTCCTTATCTGTAATATCAAGTTCTTTCGAGTCCGTTAAAATAAGCTCGTTTTCTTTTTCAAATTTAGTTTTTACGGACTGCGCTAGCATCCCGTTTGCACCTGTAATTAAAATCCTCATTAGATTTATTATACCATCTTTTTTAGAGGAATAAACCTAGAAACCTTTTTCAATAATCGTCCACCAGTCTTTAGTTCTAAAATGATTGATTTCTAAACTAAAAATACGGTGAATCCCGGACTTAAACTCCGCAATCTTCAAAAACTTTTGAATAATTTTCAAATCTTTTCCTGGATTTCGTTCTAAAAGATGTCTTGCCTGGCGATAATGTTGCCAGTTATCTTCGTGCCACTCTTGATGAAGCTTCTTATCAAACATTTTAAAAATCTTCTGTTTTAAGCTACTATTTACCTGTTTCGCACCTACCACATTATTTTCGTGTTGACGATAGAAATTAAGCGTTTTATCTAAAAACTTTACCTCCCCAAACGCTAGCGCTGAAAGCAAAATATAAAAATCGTGCATACAAATTTCTTCTGGCTGCAATTTTCTTGAAGCCTCTAAAAGCTCATAGTTAATACACATCGTACACCCCGCCACGCGATTTACGAAAAGTGAACGCTCCAGAGTATGTTTTTTTGGCATCTTAGTAAAGCGCTCACTTAGAGTTTCTTTCCCGAGCGGTTTTAGGTTTTCATCTACAATTTTCGCATCACAATAGACTAAAGCCTGTCCGGAAAGTTTTTCTGCCTCCTTAATCTGTAGCTTCATTTTATCTTTATCCCAAACATCATCTTGATCGGAGAAGAAATAATAATCAGCTTTCGGCGCAGTATCAATCGCATAGCAGAAATTATATTTTGCACCATGCTTATCGCGCGGATTTTTCGAGAATATCAGCTTATTTTTACCGAGTTTCTTCTGATATTCTTTTAAAATATCTATCGTCTTATCTTTCGAACCGTCATCAGATACATAAAGAATCCAATTTGTATAAGATTGAGCTATAATCGAGTCTAGCTGCTCTCTTAGATATTTTTCTCCGTTATATGTCGCCATAATAACGCAGGCCAGCGGACTTTTTTCCATTTTAGACACCCCCCCCCCGCAAGTATTCTCCCGAACTAACTTTTTTCGAGATTTTCTTTACGCTCTTTAGAATCGACTCATAATCTTTCTCGCTGATTTCCTTCAATTTTTCCGGCAGCTCTTCAAGCGAACTAATTGTAATTCCGATTTCATTTTCCTTCACAAACTCCGCTAACGCCGACTTATCCCAGACAATGACTGGCAGTCCTGCCGATAAATAGAGCGAAAGTTTATGCGGATTATTATACCTTAAATAGTTTCCATACTGTCCAGTACAGCTTTTTAGGCTATCGCCGTCCCAGACCAGCCCAAACGAGCCTTCAAGCTCCGAAATCAGCTCATCTGGCTTAAAAACGCCTTTATAGTCAATGTTTTTACCTCTACATTTCTCACTAAAATTAATCCCGTAGAGATTAAACTGTACAGATTCCAGATTTTTAATTTTTTCTAGATAACGCGATTTTTCAGGCGCCAAATTTCCCGCAATCACAATTCTCTTGTTAAAGCTAACTTTAGCTTTCTGTTTTTCATTAAGATAATCAAAAACTCCAAGATTAATAATTTTAGATGCTCCCACGCCCAGTTTCTTTAGTTCAATCGACATCTTTTCATTATGCGAGATTACTCGATAAGCCGACTTTAGAACTCCCGCGTCACTTTTTTCTACTCGTTCTAAAAAGACTTTTGAACGAGCGCCTCCGCCTTTATATCTAATCGACTCAAGATCGTGAATCAGCACAATAATCTTCACTTTTTTAGAATATTTCTTAATCACTTCTTCAAAATTTAAAGTCGTGTTAATTAGAGGATACTGAATTATTAAAGAATCATCTGCCTTGAGTTCTGATAAAATCTTTTCCCAAGTTTTTTGATTTTTTCTGTATAGATAAAACTGAACTGGCTTCTGCCATTTTTTATAACGAATACCCTGAACCGTAGAAATATTAAGAGGTTTAAAACCAGCGGTCTTAGCAATTTCTAGCGCATCTACTCGCGCCTTGCCCGCTTTCAACAAATCCTCTTTACTCATCCCCTCGACAGCGATATATTTCATAACCCCTATTTTACCATAAAAATACCAGCCCTTAAAGAGCTGGCATTTTAGAGTTTATCTATTTTTCAAGTATCGAATTAATCTTGTCTTTTGCGGTTGCAACCGTAGTTACATCCGGCATCATCACATAAAGATTCTGATTTGGATAGCTATAAGTTTGAGCCATTGCGCCAGTACCATTTACATTGTATTTCTCAACCGTCCATGAGCTCATATCATCAAGTTGCATCCTAACAATCGCCGTAATATCTCCAGCTGTTATATTTGTATCAAACGAGTCGTTAAGTGAGCTTAAAATTGCCGAATAATTCTTAATTAAGTTTGAATCTTGACTAACCTTATCTAGAATTCGTTCAATTACCTGTTCCTGATTTTCGCCACGATGACGGTCGCCAGTTGAGTAAGATTTACGTTCACGCGCAAAAGCTAATGCGCAACGTCCGTCGACTTGGTTATCGCCAGGAGTGAATACACAGGCTTTATCTGCCGCTGTTACTGTATAATTCTCATAGTTCGTAACCGTAATTCCGCCGATACTATCGACTAGACCTTTTACGAAGTTAAAATTAACTCGAATATAACGATCAATCTCTACCCCCATAAAGTTTTCAATTGTTTTTTCCGATAGCGCTACTCCGCCGCGAGAACCTGCGTGAGTTAGCTTATCCATTAGACCAGTTGTATCCGCTAGCTGAACATAAGTATCGCGCGGAATCGCCACGAGTAAAATCTTCTTCGTATTTGGATTAACCGCCGCTAAGATATTTACATCCGCTAACGAACGCGTTGGCATCGCATCCGTACGCGTATCAATCCCGTTGATATAAAGGATAAACGGAGTATTCGATAGATTTGTCGAAGTTGCTACCTCGTCCTCAACCTTACCATCAATCTCGATTTTATAAGTAGCAATAATTTTAATCTGTTCCTCGTATCTAGAGTTAACTGAAATATAAGATTCATAAGTACCGTTATTGACTAGCGCCGCCGCATCAGTCAGCTTCGTTTCGCGTTCCATTACCGTCGCTAAGTCGTCTTTAAACTCAAGCGAAGCGCCCGGGATTCTATCTTCGATAAAATTAGTTAGCTTTGTGTTAGAAATCTCCTTAACTGGTTCCTCGTAGGTAAAAATCTCTTTATTTTTTAGCTCTGTCGGGTTATTAGCGCTCGATTCCTTATTAACGATTAAGTTATAAATCGCATAGGTTTTATTATCTTCAAAATTACGGTTAATAAAGCTTGAAAATTCATTGATTTTTAACCCCGTAAAAATCATTCCAGCGCTCAAAATTACCGCAATAATATCAAAGAAAATTAAGCTCGATTTTTTCGGGTTACGTTTAAGCGCAGAGAACGCAAAAAGACCTAAGAAAGCTATTAAAATCAGCAGTACCGGCCAGAAAAATTTTGCTGGTAAAATATTTGAAAGCGCAATTCTAAAGATAAAAATCGCAAAAATCAGCGCAAAAATACCTAGAAAAATCCTCGAAATTAGATTAATTTTATTCTCAGTTTTAATATTTTTAGTTGTAATCTTCGTCTGTTTAGCCATTTTTTCTCCTTTCTATAACTTCACTTCTTTATCTTTTATAATCTTCATTGGATTTTTATAGAATAAATCTTCGGTTTTTTCACGACTTTTCGTCAGTTTTAACGCTACTTTTTCAGCTTCTGCTAGGCGATAAGCCTGGCTCGCTTTATGCGTATCGGAAGCCAAAAAGCTAATTTGACCTCTCTTAATTAGCATTTTTAGCGTCTTCTGAGCCTTTCTACCGTATTTTCCAAACAAAGAGTGATAATCGCCCTGGAGTAAACATCCTAGCTCTAGATAGCGTTTTACGCGCTCTGGATGGGCTTTTATGTATTCATAACGCTCTGGATGAGCAATAATTGGGGTAATTCCCATGGATTTTAGTTCAAAAATCACATTTCCGGCCGAATTATCTTCAGAATTAATCGGAAGCTCTAACAGTAGATAGCGCGAATTTGCTAATGTCGCAACTTTACCTTTTTTAATCATTTCTGGCAATTTTTGGTCGATATAGACCTCATTTCCAGTATAAATTTTGATTTTGATATTTTCTCGTCTTAAAGCCTCTTTTAGAATTTCAATAATCTGATTTTTTGAACGATTATTAAATTCGTAATCTGTTCCCTTAATATAATGAGGGGTTAAAATGATATCCGTAATTCCGGCATTAGTGGCACTACGGAAGATCTTAAGCGAATCTTCAAGCGTTTTTGCACCGTCATCGACTGCTGGCATTAAATGACAATGGATATCAATCATTTTTTCCCTTATTTCTTTAAGTTATCAGTATAATATTTATCGTTTGTGTAATAGCTCGAATATGAACTTTGTTTAACTTTTGCTTTGTTGATAATAACGCCCGAAATCTTTGAATTAACACGTTCAAAGTTCTTTTTTACGCTTTCTAACTGATCAATTTTAGTTTTAGCGTTCGAAATCGTTACAATATTAATATCAGAATATTTACTCATCACGAGTGCATCTGAAAGTCCTAAAGCTGGCGGACAATCTAAGAATACAATATCGTAGTAGTTCTTTAGATTATCAAGCAACTGCTTATTACTTTCGGAAGATAAAAGCTCTAGCGGGTTTGGCGGAGTTGGGCCAGCTGGAAGCAGGCTTACGCCTTTAATTTGAGTTTCTTTAATATTAGTCTTAATTTGGTTATCTATTTTACTAGAGAAATCAGCATTTTTACCGACTGCAAGGATTAAGTTTGAATAACCAAAAGCATTCTCATTTTCTAGGTGAAAAATCTTATGCTGACGACCACGGCGAAGATCAGCGTCGATAATTAAGACACGTTTTCCTTCCTGTGCAAACGCCGAAGCGAGGTTTGCAACGAGGAATGATTTACCATCTCCAGATTCCGGAGAAGTCATTAAAATAGTTTTGAAGTCCTTATCGACCGACGAGAAAGTAATATTAGTCTTAATTAACTTAATTGCTTCCGCGAAAGACGATTTCGGGTTTGTTGCGACGATTAAATCTTCCATTATTTTGCCTCCACTTTTGGAACTACCCCAACAACAGTTAGTCCTAATTTATTTTCAACAGTTTCCGTATCTTTAACGGTTTTATCGAGCATATAAAGAATTGTACCGATACCAATACCAAGGATTAAACCAGCTACGATATAGATAATGGTTTCTTTTACTACGCTGATATTGTAAGGAGAATTTGCTGCAACTGCCTTATCGACAATCTGGACGTTATCAATTCCGTAGATATTTTTGATTTCTTCTTTAAAGACTGAACCTATTTCATTAGTAATAGTTTCAGCTCGGCCAGCATCTTTATCGGAAACTTTAATGGTAATTAACTGGGTAGAAGTAACAGAAGAAACCGAAACCTTAGCAGCTAACTGCTCGTAAGATTCCTCAAGTTCAAGATTTTCTTTTACTTTTTCAAGGACGTTACGCGATTTAACAATTTCGGAATAAGTTTTAACAAGGTTATTAGAAAGAGTGACATCATTATAGGTAATTTGTTTGCTATTATTTGATTCTGATATAAGCACAACATTTGTGCTTGAATTATACATTGGTGTTTTAAAGAGATTTGTATAAATCTCACCGCCAGTGACTACTGCCGCTAGAATAATCAGAACTAACCAGATTTTCTGGAGCAAATAAGTCGCCAACTCTTTAAAATTGATTTCTTCCATATTTCTCCCACTTCAAGAGTGATTATTACATTATTTTTATAATTATAGCACAAACGGTATATTTAGTCAATAAGCATAACATAAATTTTTAGGGTTGATAAAAAACAGGGGTTTTGCTATAATAAATAAATCAGAGTGTGGTTGGCGCGAGCCGAGCTCTCTGATACGCTGGAATCGTGTAGCGGCAATCACAAGAGACTGTAAATCTCTCGCCTTCGGGCTTCGTAGGTTCGAGTCCTACTTCCAGCACCATTCTAAAGTGGCGAAAAGTTTACTTTTCGACATTTTAGAATGTGCGCAGAAGAAAGCGTTTTAACGCTTACTTCCAGCACCATATTTCATATTAAAATCGCTCATCTCAGCAATTTTCCTCGCTCGCTCGTCCATAAGACGCGCTTCGCTTGGAGAAATTACTAATCTGAACGATTTTACTTATGAAATCATTCAAAAAATATGGATGCCGTGATAGCTCAGTTGGTAGAGCAGCCGCCTTGTAAGCGGCAGGTCGTCGGTTCAAGTCCGACTCGCGGCTCAACGAGAAATTGCAAGCGAAAGGCTTGCTTTTTTGAGTGCCATTTCGAGTGGAACAAGAGTACGTTGTACTCGCGGTTCCGCTTTTTTG
>JAFVCN010000026.1 GCA_017479205.1 Candidatus Saccharimonadota bacterium | reverse complement strand
GTTATCGACTTCGTACTCGGAATGAAAGGCGACCTTACCTCGATTGATACAAGAAAACAATTCGGTACTGGAAGAATCGGCGAACAGAGCGTAGTTATCCCAGCTGGTGCAACCGCAGATGTAAACTCAAGTTCGCTTTATAACTATACAAAGTTCCAGAGATATGTCCGCTCTGAGATAGATAAAGCAACGGAAGAATACGAGAAAGCTCAAAACGGCGAAGCTGCCGAAAGCGAAAGCTCAACTAACAAGGAATAACTATACAAAAATCGCCTATCTTGATATTAAAATAGGCGATTTTTAATGTAATTTTTAGATGACGCGAGCTATTTCGTCTAAAGTCGTGTCGCCACGTAGCGCAGCTAGCACGCCTTTCTGTTCAAGCGTAATCATACCAATATCTTTTGCAGTTTTCTCGATCGCATCTGTGTTAATATCTTCAACATCGCCACGAATATATTTCTGAATATCTTCAGTTACGGAGAGCTGTTCCATAATTACCGTACGGCCTTTATAACCAAACGGGTCTTCTTCTCCGCCAGGAACTGCTTTGTAAAGTTTATAATTATCAGGATCGAAATCAAAACCGATTTTTTCAGAGATTGTTTCTCTGGATAAACCTTCAAGCACGCGTGAAACGTATCGTTTTGTCGCTTCGTCTGGTGTATATTCTTGTTTTGAGTCGGAAAGATGGCGGACTAATCTTTGTGCAATCACCATACGAATTGAACTTGAGAAAATTGGGTTTGTTCCGATTAAATCAATCATACGCGAGAACGCCGCCGCAGTTGTATTAGCATGGAAAGAAGATAATACTAGATGTCCTGTAATCGAAGCTTGAATTGCCGTCTTCGCCGTATCTCCATCACGAATCTCGCCCACCATAACTACATCCGGATCAAGACGCAAAACAGAACGCAAGCCATCCGCAAACGAGCCTCCGCCAGTTGTATCAATTGGAATCTGGGAAATACCGGTAATTCCATATTCGATTGGGTCCTCAAGCGTAATAATTTTTCGGTCAGTTGAGTTAAGCGCATTGATAATTGAATATAGTGTAGTCGATTTACCAGAGCCGGTCGGACCTACCATCAGAACTAGCCCGCGTGGATGCGAAACCACATCGCGAATTTCAGTCAGCTCCTCCTCCGTTAAACCAAGCAAATCAAGATTAAGCAAAGATTCGTCGAAGTTGAAAAGACGAAGCACTGCATCTTGTCCATACATCGTCGGGATTGTTTCAACGCGGATGTTTAGAAGATGGGAAACACCATCAACAAATATATCTTTTTGCATATGTCCAGATTGCGGAGTCGTCGCAGCTGTCGAAACGCCAGCTCGGGAAGATAACTCGCCCATAAAGATACGATAACGATCACGGTTAATATTAGCTACTGGATGCAAAATTCCATCAACACGCATACGAATCCTGATTGCATCACGCAGGTTCTCAATATGAATATCAGATGCCCCTAGTTTATCCGCCTGGTCGAGTAGGAAATCAAAAACTTTATCCGTTCCTACGGAATTTAAAGTTTGTGAAACGGAAGCTAGCGTTTCGGAATCGCCATCAGAAGCGATTTTAATATCATCATAATGGATTTCTCTTGGCGGATCGTAACGTAGCATAAAAACGTTATAACCCGAAAGGGAAATTAAGAAGAAATCAACTTTTTCGCCGTAGTTCGCGTAATTTTGAATCATTTTATCGATTACTGAACGCGGAGTTTGGCTTGTAACCATAAACTGATAATGCTCCTCATTGCCTCCCTTCTGGAGAGGAATAATATAATTATCGTGCATTTCAGATTTATCGATAACGTTCGGAACGAGCGGAATTGTATTCTCGAAAGAACGGGTATCAAGATAAGGCAGCCCTAAAATCTTTGCTCGATTTTGAGTTGCGGCCTCTTCATTATCACGTCTTTTTTCTTGTATTTCTTGTTCGTTCATTTTCCACCCAATTTACTAGTTTAATTATAGCATAAACTTTTTATTTAAGAAGTTTTTTAATAGCTTTTTCGGTTTCTTTTAGATCCTCAAACGGATGCGGACCGTCTTTTCTTAAGATTGTTTTTTCATGTCCTTTTCCAAGTACTAGCACAATATCTCCAGCTTTAGCCAGCTTAACCGCTTTTTCGATCGCCTTTGCGCGGTCTATTTCAATGAAAACGTCCTTATCTAAAGTTTTCCCAGCTCTTTCACATCCTACTAGGAACATCTTTGCAATTGTTTCTGGTTTCTCGTCGCGAGAATCATCTTCTGTAATAATACAAATATCAGAGTATTTCGCCGCAATTTCTCCACGCTCATCTCGAGTAGTTTCATCCCGTCTTCCAGCTCCTCCGAATAAGGAAATAATCCGTCCATTTTTATTCGGCGCAACTGAATCAAAAACTTTTTGAAAGGCATCTGGCGTATGTGCGTAGTCGACAATCGCCTCAAATTTCTGCCCTAGATTTACGCGGTTCATTCTCCCCTCAACCGATTCTAACGATAGTATGCCGTTATGGATTTCAGTTTCAGTTAGCCCAAGTCGTAATCCAACGGCGGTCGCAGCTAGGGAATTATAAACAGTAAATTCTCCTGGAATTTGAGTTTCAATTGAAAAATCCGAAGCGCGATATTCGGAGTCATCTCGGTTTAATACGGCTTTTTCAGAGCGTTTAATAGAAATACCTTTAACACTATAAGTAACTCCGCTCGCACTCATTTTAATATCTTTTGCTTTTAACGCTCCGCGTTTTACCCCATAAGTTAAGCCATCTTGAACAGCTTGCATAAAATAAGTTGAGCTTGGATCGTCTGCATTTGCAATTCCAAATTTAGCTTTCTTAAAGAGTTTCACTTTAGCCATGCGATAGTTTTCAAAGGTCTTATGATAATCAAGATGCTCGTGTGTTACATTTGTCATTACTGCAATTTCAATCGGAATCCCAAGTGTCCTAAATTGCGCCATTGCGTGAGAAGTTACCTCAAGCACTAAAAATTCTGCTCCAGCATCCGCAATTGCTTTTATGCGTTTATTCAGTGTAAACGAATCCGCAGTTGTCATGTGTTCAATCTGCATATTTAGCGTTTTTGAACTGCCGCCAACTCCTCCCCAAGCAACAGTTGTCATTAGCCCTGTCTTATATCCGTTCTCATTGAGCATTTTCCAAATCAAAAACGAGGTCGAGGTTTTTCCATTTGTACCAGTTACGCCAATTACAGTTAATCTTTTTCCAGGAAAACCATATTTTAGCCCAGCAGCCCCCGCCTTCAAAAAATGATAGGGGAGAACGATTTTATTATATCCCGGAATTAAATCGGTAATTTTATCCTTTAAACTCATATTTGTATATATTATATCATAGCGTGGATGATGTTTTGAAATGCAAAACAATAAATTAGCACTCTAGGCTTGACAGTGCTAATTTTCGTGCTAGAATGAAAATAAGGACTACGAAAAATCCGTAGAAAAAGGAGTTAATATGACATTAAAACCACTAACAAATCATATTGTTGCAAAAAAAGAAAAAGCTTCTAGCCAAACTACTTCTGGCTTGTTTCTTCCTGATACGAATAAGGAAGAAGCGGCTTATGCAGTCGTTGAATCAGTCGGACCTGAAGTAAAAAATATTAAAAAATCCGACAAGATTATCTATAAAGAATATTCTACAACTAACGTAAAAATTGGTGACGAAACTTATATTATTGTTGAAGAAAAAGACGTCCTTGCGACGGTTGAAAAATAAGGAGGAACATGAAAGAGATTTATTATGAACAAGATGCCAGGGCTAAAGTTCTAGAAGGTGCTAAAAAACTTTACGATGCCGTAAAAGTTACCTATGGACCAAAGGGTCAGAATGTTATTATTGAAAAAGAATACGGCGCTCCAGTTATTACCCATGACGGCGTTACAGTAGCTGAAGCAGTAGATCTCGGCTCTACAAAAGAGAATATGGGTGAAAAAGTTGGTGCAAACTTAATTAAAGCTGCCGCCCAAAAACTCAATAAAGTTGCAGGAGATGGTACTACTACCGTTACAGTCTTAACTTATAATATTTTAAATGAAGCAAATAAACTAATCGCTGCTGGCGTTAACCCAATGGAGCTTCGAAAGGGAATTGAAAAAGCTGGCGCTGAAATTGTTAAGAAAATTGATAGCCTTTCCGAAAAAATTGACGGCGACGATCAGAAAGTTGCAGAAGTCGCTACTATTTCTGCTGGAGATGAAGAAATTGGTAAATTGATTGCTGATGTAATTAGTAAAATCGGCAAAGATGGTGTCGTTACCGTTGAAGCTGGACAGGGTCTTGAGATGGAAGAAGAAATCGTCGAAGGATTTAACTATGACAAAGGCTACGCTTCAGCTTTCTTCGTCACGGATGTAAATCGCCAAGAAGCTATTATGGACAAGCCACTTATTCTCGTTACCGACAAAAAGATTTCTTCCCAGTCTGAAATTCTTCCACTTCTTGAAAAACTAGTACAGTCTGGTAAGAAAGACCTCGTAATTATCGCTGAAGAAGTTTCTGGCGAGGCTCTTTCGCTTCTCGTTCTTAATAAGTTAAAAGGCGTCTTTAATACAATCGTCCTTAAAGCTCCGAGCTTTGGTGATCGCCGTAAAGAAATTATGGAGGATATTGCCGTCCTTACCGACGCAACCGTTGTTTCTGAAGACAAGGGAATGAAGCTTGAGGAAGTTGGACTTGAGGTCTTAGGTAGCGCTGGAAAAGTTATTGCCACAAAAGATGATTCAACTATTATTAAAGGCGCTGGAGATGCTAAAGCCGTTAAAGAACGTATTAGTCTTATTGAGTCACAAGCGGCAGTTTCTAACTCCGATTATGAACGTGGCGAATTTGAAAAACGTAAAGCCGCTCTCTCTGGAAAAGTTGCCGTAATTAAAGTCGGTGGTGCAACCGAGCCTGAAATTGACGAGAAAAAATATCGTGTTGACGATGCGGTTTCTGCAACTCGCGCCGCTCTCTCGGAAGGGATTGTTGCTGGTGGTGGCGTTACACTTGTTAATCTTGCTAACACTTTGAAGGGTGATGATAACGGCACTAAGATTGTTAAAAATGCGCTTAAAGCTCCGATGATTCATATTTTAGAAAATGCTGGACTTAATGCGCAGGCTCTTCTATCTGAAGTTGAACATAGTAAAGATGGATTTGGCGTTAACGTTATGGCCCCAGAAAAAGGTATTCAGGATATGAAAAAAGCTGGAATTATCGATCCGGCTCGCGTTACTCGCGAAGCAGTACAAAATGCAATTTCTATCGCTGCTACTACTATGACTATGGGCGCGCTCATAGTCGACGTTCCAGAGCCAAAGAAGCCTGAAGCTCCTGAAATGTACTAGCCCTTAGCTAAAATACTTAGATTAGTCAATCTCTCTACCTCAGGGAGATTGACTTTTTACTAAAAATATGATAAAATAATAAGATATACAAGTGGTTTTTTGTAGGCCAAGCACATTTCAGGAAGGATGGTGGTATGATTGGAAACTACAAAGAAAACAATAGCTGAATTGAATAAGGCAAGCGAGGAGTTTAGCCCTATTCGCGAGGAACTTCGGTCGACAATTTCGACCTTAAATCCGGTGGAGTTAGTTACTCCGAAAGATGTAGCTAAGGTTAAAAACGGTTGGATCGAAAGCGCCGAAAAAGGCATTTTTGAAAATCCGCAGTTTAGCTACAATGAGGAGCTACTAAAAGACACTAAAGGCAAGACCGAAGAGCTTCAAGATCTTCAGATTAAGCTTTTACGCTTAACTCGCGAAACTCCGGCGAAAGAGTTTGTTTGGGGCTTGATGTATTCAGCCTTAAATGATGCTATCGCAACAACCGCTTTGGCGGAATCGATGCTTGCAGGAGATGATGTTGCTTCAAAAGTTGCCGTCGCTATAAAATACGGCAAGACCGAGGAGAAAAATCTGAGGTTAGCTCACGAAGCTGCAGTATCGATTCAGCAGCGAGGCTCAGTAAAAGATCCTTGCGAAAAAATCGCTTTTGCCGAAGAGGACTTTAATCTGTTAAAGAGTTCAAAACTCCGTGCAGGCGAAATTAAGCGGATGTTTGAGTGGATGATGAATGAGTATAACTCGAACAAGAAGTGGCCGGTCGAGATTATCGAAGACTGTTCGGCTATTGATGTCCGAGATAAAAGCTCGTTCGGTCATCCGATTATTGCGATTCCGGCAGATCGAGAAGTTAGCGGTTGGAAGTTAGCGGAACTTTTAGGACATGAAATTGAATGTCACTGGAGAAATTCGGTTAATTCAGAGCTGATCGGAGCCTTAAAAGGCGACGATGAGTTAGTCTACGAAGGACTGGCTACTACAAAAGACAACCGTTTCAACAAGCTCTATCTGGGGGACAATAAGTGTCCACAGCCGTATTATATTCTGGCTGAGGAGTTAGCTCTTCAGGGCCAAAGCTTTGCAGAAGTTTCTAGCCAGATTTATAATATGCTGCCGAGTAAGTTGAAAAATAAGGCAAGGAGTACTTGGGTATATACTTACCGAACGTTTCGCGGCATTACGGATACAGCAAATCCTGCAGGATATGCCTTTACAAAGGACAGAGCATATTTCGAGGGATTTATCTATGCTAATGAGCTTCGGATGCGTGGCTTAAATCATTACTTAAGCTTCGGAACTCTTTCAAAAGACCATCTGGAGAAACTGATTACTCTGACAGATTTAGAAGATGTCGAGAAATCTACTATTCCAGACAAGAAGCTTCAGCAGAAGGCAATCGAAAAGATGTTAAAATGCCTTCGGTATGGCTCTCAGTCAACTTCATTAGCGGAAGTAAAATCTCAGGTTCCTGCAGTAGCAGTTCCGCAAACAATCTATGCATAAACCACTTTAGCACATTGAAAAACGCTCAAAATCTCTGGGCGTTTTTCTGTTTCTCTAATTTTACCATTGTAAAATAGAGAAAAATATGATAAAATATGATTGTCTTAGCTTGTCTAAGATGCTCATTTAATTTCTAGGTGGATTCGCTACAATTTTAAGCTTTTAAACTTAGGTTGTGGCGATATCCACACCTTAATAATTAAATGTTTGAAGGAAAATATGCACCCGTAATCGCTTCGCGCTTTCGGGCGCTCATTCGCGATAAAATCTAAAATGAATTTTAGATTTTCCGCTCATTTCGCACCCGTAGCTCAGCTGGATAGAGCGTTTGCTTGCGGAGCAAAAGGTCGTAGGTTCGAATCCTGTCGGGTGTACCACAAAATCAGAGAAAACTAGAGAAAATCGCCAAAGGCGATTTTTTGTGTTATAATAATACCTGTTACTTTGGTGGGAGCACATTAAAAATTCTCTTTTTTAAGAGGACTTTCGAATAGGAGGGTGGAATAATGATACTTTTGGTTCAGAACGGATTATTAGTTAATCCGGCAGGAAGAAGTGGCAATTTTGACATATTAGTTGAAGACGGAAAGGTGGTGGCGATAGAACCTAAGATTCGAGAAAATCTATTTTCTACCTATAGTAACGTAGAAGTTATCAATGCGGAGAACTTAATTGTTGCTCCTGGATTAGTAGATGTCCATGTCCATTTTCGGGATCCGGGCTTTACTTATAAGGAAAGTATTACAACTGGTGCAGAGGCAACTAAAGCTGGTGGTTTTACTACCGTAGTAATGATGGCAAACACGAATCCGACAATCGACAACTTAGAAACTCTGGAATATGTCTTAAAGAAAGGAGCTACGACCGGCATTAACGTTAAAGCCTGTGCGAATATTACAAAGGGTATGAACGGAAAAGAGCTGACCGATATGGTCGCACTTCATAAGGCTGGTGCGGTTGGATTTACTGATGACGGCGCTTCGATTTTAAACGAGCAGCTAGTTATGGACGCTATGAAGATCGCAAGGGAACTGGAAGTTCCGCTTAGCTTCCATGAAGAAGACCCGTCTTATATTCTAAGTCCGGGTTTTAATAACGGTTATGCTTCCAGGGCTTTAGGTGTCGGCGGTGCTGACAGATTGGCGGAGATTTCCATTGCTAGTCGAGATATTGAATTGGCATCCAGGATAAAAGCCCGTATCGATATTCAGCATATTTCTACCGAAGAAGTAGTAAGCCTAGTTCGGACGGCAAAGATAAAAGGGCTCGACATCCATGCCGAAGCAACTCCGAATCATTTTTCGCTCACTGAAGAAGATGTTATTAAATATCGGACTCTGGCGAAAATCAATCCGCCGATTCGTACGGAAACAGACCGACAAGCCATCATCAAAGGTCTAGCGGATGGAACAATCGATATGATTGTTACAGATCACGCTCCTCATGCTGCGGAAGAAAAAGCCAAAGGCTTAGAGTTTGCTCCGAGCGGAATTATCGGACTGGAAACTTCGCTTGCTCTCGGAATTACGAAGTTGGTTAAAACTGGCGACTTATCTCTGGATCAGCTGATTTGTCGAATGAGCTACGGTCCGGCCAGAGCCTATAACTTAGACGATGCAGGCGTAATTGAGGTCGGAAAACCAGCAGATATTGTCGTCTTCGATGCAAACAAGGAGATAACTGTTTCGAAAGATTTTGCTTCCAGGTCGAAAAACTCTCCATATATCGGCTGGAAATTATTCGGAGAAGTTGAGTACACGATTTGTGCCGGTAACGTAGTCTATTCAGCGGACTGACTTAAAAGAGAAGAGCGTTTTTACAAAAAGCCCTACATTTAGTAGGGCCTTTTTAATCTTATATCGAAGTTCCGAGATACGTTATGCGGGCAGCGCCATTTCCTGAACGTCCTACTCCTGAACTATAGTATCCACCGCTCGGGTTCGGCATTTGTTGAAGACCTTGTCTTGAAGTTGTCCATTTATATCCATAGCCATCAATCATCAGCGTATTTGTAAAAGTATAACCAGTCCAGCTTTGTGAACATGATACAGATGTAGAACCAGATGTACATTTTGCGCTAGTACTAGAGCTAGATGTTACGGCAATAGAACCAGCATGCCCAGAGATATAACTTGAGCCGCCAGCCCCTCCATAACGATATCCGTCATCGGCAGAATACCAAGCAGTCTGGCCGCCGTACCAGCCTCCACCGCCGCCTCCGCCATCGCGGTTATTTGAAACTACCGCACTCTGACCAATACCAAATTGATATCCAGAAGTCTGCGTAGCCTTCGAGCCTGCCGCTGTAGCAGTGGATGATAAACCGCCACCATGAGTTCCAGGCTCCATATAACCCGCGGTTCCTGTATCCATATGGCCAGCTCCGCCTCCGCCAGCCGCTACTATAATTCTTGATCGTAGTGAATTTATATTGCTGTATGTGCCCGATACCGTACGCACATCTGTTGCTCCGCCTCCGCCACCGCCAGAGTCATCGTCGCTGCCATCCCAAGATCCATTACCGCCTCCGTTCCATCCTCCGGCAACACTTTTCCCAACAGATCCATTCGTTCCTCTACCGCCAACATAGAAATATATATCTTTGTAGGCATCTACATATACTGTACCGGCCGAATATGCACCGTATGAGTTATAATTATTTCCAGTTATTACAGTACCATTAAATGCTGCATCACCCCCTTGCGCGCCCCATACTTCAAATTTATAATATCCGGCATTCATTAATACAACGCCTTGCGAATTTCCTGTATAGGCAAAATTTTTCACTCCGTTTTTAGCTAAAGTAATGTTTTCACAACTTGCCGCCGAAGCACATTTTGAAGTCCATTTCGCCTTAAGCGTAACCGTAAAAGCATTACTTGGATTTGGGTTAGTATTTCCGGTGTATGTAGAGGACGGTTTTTTCAATCCATAATATTAAATTTGTAATTATGAAAATGATTGTGGTATAATAAAATTATAAAATTTTACGAACAACATCACATTAAAGTCTTAGCTTTTCTCACAAAAGCTT
>JAFVCN010000025.1 GCA_017479205.1 Candidatus Saccharimonadota bacterium | reverse complement strand
TAATAACTTTACGGTTACGCTTAGTGCCTGTTGGGTTAAGAACACTCCTTATGCTTACGACTATACAGGTGGCGAGCAAACCTTTACTGCGCCTTGTAATGGCTATTATAAGTTGGAGGTTTGGGGTGCACAGGGAGGGGACACAAAATATTACGTCGGCGGAAAAGGCGGTTACAGTATCGGTTCTAAATATTTAGCTAAGACTACAAGATTATTTGTTTATGCAGGCGGTATGGGCGGTTCGTCCGAAATAGGAAAGGTTGGTGCTTTTGCGAATGGAGGATATAACGGAGGCGGAAATGGTATTTATAATTACAACTATATTACTGGTAATTACGCTAACGCACAGGCGGCAGGTGGGGGAGGTGCAACTCATATTGCTACGACAACTGGTTTACTGAAGAACTTGTTGTCGGATAAAAATGCTGTTTTAATTGTTGCTGGAGGTGGAGGGGGCGGTCATTTACACGATGCTGTTTTGAACCACGGTACTGGCGGTGGAGGTGGTGGTGTGTCTGGTAGTTACGCAGCTGATTTAGGCGAACATAATATATCTTATAGTAATCGTTCTCCGAATCCTGGTTCGCAAACTTCTGCGGGATGTGCTGGTACGGTGCAGGATGGTGGGGATACTGATGAATTAGGATGTGGTGGATTTGGCTATGGTGGAGATGCCACGACAGTCCAATATTCTGGTTCTGGCGGTGGGGGCGGATGGTATGGAGGAAGTTCGGCTTCATGCGCTCCTGGCGCTGGTGGGTCTGGCTATATTGGCGGGGTTTTAAATGGTTCAATGATGAATGATCAACGTTCTGGCAACGGTTACGCAAAAATCACTTATCTCGGGCCGACAGTTTAAACATTTCATGCAGGTATCTAATCGTCTAATTTTTCACGGATTAGATCGTATGGGAAACCTTGTCGAAGAAGGTATTGAGTTAGCTTTTGGTTATCATAGCCTCGACGACGTTTTTTCTCGATAATTTTAATTATTTCAGTATTATCGTCGCGGATTTTTTCGCCAAATTCATCGCTTTCAAAAACTTCTGAGATAATTTCATCTGAAATTCCCTTATTTTTTAGCTCTAGTTTTAATTTTTTCTCGGAGGTTCCTTTAGCTCGATTACGATTTTCGACGAAAAATCTAGCAAAATTTCTATCGTCGATAAATCTATTCTCGATTAATTTGGAGATGATATTCTCAATATCTACGTCAGAAAAAGGTGCTCCTGGTTTTTTAGGTAGCCCGGTTGAAAAATGTCCAGTATATTCAAAACGGTTGTCTTCGGTAAAATCTCGCTCACGAAGTTTCTTATTTTTTTCGCGAGTATTTTTTCGGAGTTCTTTTACTTTTTCTCGATATTCTGAGTCAGTATCTAAACGCGAAATAAAATCGTCATATCTTTTTTGTTCAATTTCACGTTTGATTTTTTTGCGTTTTAGGTAATCTCGCATTTCCTTTTCGGAATGCGGGCGAGATAAAGCATATTCTAATGCTCTTTGATAAAGCTTTCCAAAATTTGAAGCAGATTTAATTTTTTCTAATTCTGCTTCAGTATAAATATTGCCAATTTTAATGCCTAAGTCTGTAACTTGCGCAAGAGTTAAGGAAAAAGCGAATTTTCCGCCTAAAAAGACATTAACTCTAGAGGTGTCTTTTACGGCTGCGCGTAAATCAGTTACTTGAAGCGGGTTTAAAATCCGTTTTGTTTTTTTAGAAAACTTTAGTCCACTAGAATCGGCAGAATTAGATAGGGAATCGTCTTTAAGATTCAAAATTTCCACGAGCTTTCTCCAACCAAAGTTTTGATAACTCGCGGGCAAAAACAGATTTTTTAACGGGATCCTTAACGTTTTCATCTATAAACTGATCAAAGTTTTCAAAAGGAACCCATTTGACTTCCGAAACTTCTTGGTCATCAAAATGAAAATCATCTGGTTTTTCAGTCCAATCACAGAGTAGATAATGGTTAATTAAATTTTTCCCACAGGTTGATCGAGCTGAAAAAATATATTGTAAATCAGGCTCTGAAATCTTTGCACCGATTTCTTCTTGGGATTCTCGTATTGCGGTTTCTAAAATGTTTTCGCCATAGTTCATGTGTCCTGCGGCCGAAATATCCCATTTTCCAGCATTACGATCGACAAACTCTGAACGATGCTGAAACAAGACCTCTAATCCGCCGGCAGCGGTTCTGCGATAAAACCAAACACAAACTGCACCAACAAGCATTTGAAAATTCAGGTCAGGATTACCTAAACTTGAATCATAGCCGCCATTTTTTAGAGGTACGCCGGTAAGGCTATAATCTTGCCACATTTCTCCTGTGTGCATTTATTCCTCCAATGCTGCTTTTTCGCGAACCTGTTTTTCAATTTCCGCCATCAGTTTTGGATTTTCGGCAAAAATTTTCTTGACTGCTTCACGTCCTTGACCAATAGTTTCGCCATTATATTTTAAGAAAGCTCCAGCCTTTTCGACCACGCCATATTGAACTGCGAGATCGAGAATATCTCCAGTTTTTGAGATTCCCTCATTGTACATAATATCGAATTCAGCAGTTCTGAACGGAGCGGCGATTTTATTTTTAACAACTTTAACTTTTGTACGGTTACCTGAAATGTTATCGCCGTTTTTAATCTGTCCAATACGGCGGATATCAATGCGGACTGAAGCGTAGAATTTGAGAGCGTTACCACCGGTAGTAGTTTCTGGGTTTCCAAACATAACGCCGATTTTCATACGAATCTGGTTAATGAAAATGACCGTTGCTTTAGATTTAGAGATGATACCAGTTAATTTACGCATTGCCTGAGACATTAGACGAGCCTGAAGTCCCATCTGTGCGTCACCCATATCGCCATCAATTTCAGCTTGCGGAACGAGCGCTGCAACTGAGTCGACAACAATTAAATCGACTGCGCCAGAGCGGACTAGAGTTTCACAGATTTCTAGAGCCTGCTCGCCGTTGTCTGGCTGAGAAATTAAGAGATTTTCTGTATCGACGCCAATGCGTTTTGCGTAAGCTGGATCGAGCGCGTGTTCAGCATCGATAAAGGCTGCTTGTCCACCGGTTTTCTGGATTTCCGAAATTGCGTGTAAGGCAAGAGTGGTTTTACCAGAAGATTCAGGGCCATAAATTTCGATAATACGACCTTTAGGATAACCACCGCCCAATGCTAAATCAAGGGAAAGGGAACCGGTTTTAATTAGCTCAACGTCAATTTTTTTAGTTTCGCCGAGTTTCATAATCGAACCTTCACCGAACTGTTTTGTAATTTGAGCAACTGCGAGTTTTAGGGCCTCGTTTTTTCCATCATTCTTTTCTGTTTTTTCTGCCTTTGCAGTCTTGTCTGTCGAAGTAGACTTTGCCATTTTATACCTCCTAGTATTTAGTCAATTATAGCATCCTTCACCTCAAAAATGAAGATTAGGTGATTCTCCTCCAGTTATATCTAGTTTGAGTACAAGATATGTTGGTTCAGAACTTAAGGCAGAAATACCTGATTCAAGTCTAGCGTAGGAAAAATGTTATTGCAAGCATAAGCTTTTTGCTTCGCTAGAAGCTTTCCAGTGGGCAGCGCCTCTAAAATTAGGTAAGCATTTTAACTAAGATTGCATATGCTATAATAGGTTATATGATTAAAATTTATACAACTGATACTTGCGTTTATTGTCATGCTTTGATGGAATGGCTAGATGAACAAGGCGTGAAATTTGAGGAACATAACGCTAGCGAAGATCCGACTATTTTGAGTGTACCGGTAACGCAAATTGATATGCCTGATGGCTCTACGACAGAGATTTTAGGTTTTGACCGTCCGGCGATTAAAAAGGCCTTGAAGGAGCTGGCAGTATGACAAAACAAAAACCACAACTACTTTTTGTGCATGGTTTTAGGGGGAATCATCTTGGTCTTTTAGATACAATGAAATATTTCGAAGCTAAAGGCTATGAATGTTTTGCTCCAGATATTCCGCCAGCATTTAATACGAAACGAGAAAAAATACCGCAGCTAGAGGGATACTCGGCGGATGCTTATGCAAAGTGGATTGCGGACTACATTTTAGAGAAGAAGCTAAATCATCCAATTTTAATTGGCCATTCGATGGGTTCGATTATCTGTGCGGCTACGGCAGAAAAATATCCAGAATTAATTAACGAAAAAATAGTATTTTTAAGTCCGATTTGCGTTACTCCGCCAAAATTTATTTGCAATCTTGCGCCACTTACGGCTATTGTTCCGAATAAATTGATTGGTTATATTACGACAAAATATCTATTAGTGCCGAAAGATAAGGAAACTTTGAGAGAAGTTTTAGATATTACTTATAAATGTGCTGAAAAATTTACTAGTAAAGGAGATACTGCAAAAGCGGCAAAGTTTAGTATTTCTTATGCAATCTCTGATTTTAAATTTGATAAAAAAGCAGTCTTTATTGCTGGAGAAAGCGATAAACTAAATAGCCAAAAACAGATTAAGGAAGTCGCTAAACAGTTTAATTCGAAACCGACATTCTTGAAAAAGTCTGGACATTTAATTAACTATGAGTGTCCGATTGTACTAGCTAAAACAATAGAAGAAAATCTTTAAACCCATTTAGCAAGGCGTTTGTATTCTTCAGATTTTTTGTCGTAAGAATCGAGAATGTCCTCAATGTAAGTTTTGCCGTTGCTGATGTTTAGGGTTTCAACTTCTGGGCAAGATGCAAGTAGACGGATAATGGCTTCGTCTGTGTCGATTGTAGTCATTGATTTAGCTTTACCGTGAGAATGAACGCGTAATTCTTTATAGACGAAGCGCTTAATACCAGCTTGGAGGCAATATTTTAGGCAGTTTTCACAGGTTGCCATTTTATTATAAAGTGTACAGCCAGTTAAATCTCGCCCAGCAAAAATTAGAGCATTCATTTCAGAATGAATAGCGAAATAATATTTCATCGGGCGTTCTGTTAAGGTCATTTTAGACTCATCTGCGCCTTGAATTGTGCCGTTATAGCCAAATGAAACTGGTCGTTTTCGTTCGTCAATAATTACGCATCCGTTTTTAGACGACGGATCTTTTGATTTTTTTGCCACTTCTTCTGCAATGCCCATAAAATATTCATCCCAAGACATTTTGACATCTCCTTTATTTTCTTTAGTATAGCATATATTTTGTTGTACGAATTTTTTAAGAAAGCAATCCGCTTATGCTTGTATAATGAAAAAAGTTTTGCTACGATATAGACACTTGCAAAATCAAAGAGGCTAATAAAATTAGGAGTTTTTATGAAGTCTCTTTTTCGGTTGTTGCCGTTTTGTTTATTATTCTTAATGTCTGTTATTGTATCTGTCCCGGTTAATTCGACTGGGGATGGTGATTGTAGTGATTTTGAGGCAATCTTTTTAAGAGGTTCTGGCCAAAAAATAGAAGATAGTGATTTTAAAGCATTTCAAAAAGCTTTAGAAGAACAAAATGTTTCTTCTAAAATTGAATTTTTAGATTTAGATTATCCAGCGGTTTCTGTTTCAAATTTTTCGATGGCTCTTAGCACTTATCTTTCAGCTGGAGAATCTTATAAATTTAAAAGTTCTGTCGAGAATGGGATAGAAAAATTAAAGAATCATATTAAGATAGAATCGAAAAAATGTCCAGAAAAGAAATTTATTCTTGCAGGGTATTCACAAGGCGCGATGGTTGTTTCAAAGTCTTTGCCGAGTTTAAATGCGGAGAAAATTTTGTATGCTGGGACTTTTGGTGATCCGAAATTATATTTACCAGAGGGGAAGGATTCTAAAAATACTGCTTGTAAAAATATTGGGCTATCGAATTATCGAGTGTATGTTCCAGATTGCGATGTTGATGAGGGAGTTTTAACGGCGCTAAATCCGTATCAAGAAGCAGGTTTTCGGGATAAGCTTGGTGCATTTTGTAATATGAATGATTTTATGTGTGGCTCTAATTTGAATTTATTAAACCCGCTAAAAGGTCATCTTTCTTATGATTCTGTAAATGGTTATCAGAAATTTGCGGAAATTGTTGCAGATAAGATTAAAGAAAGAAAAAATAGTTCAAGCTCTGTTAAAACTACAGCAACTTATTCCGAGAAGAAGCTGAAAGATGTGGCGGTATTATTTGACTTTGCACAATTTGGGGTTTCGGTGGCAGATTTAAAACAATATTCTATTTCTTCTGAACTAAAACAAAAACTAGTCGAGCTAGGTAGAAGTGGTGCGAGGGTAGCATTTTATAATGTATATTCGGTAACAAATCGAGCAGAACTGCTTGAATTAGTAGCAGATTTTACTGCCGATGATATAGATAAAGTGATTGATAAGATGAATTATCTAAATCGGGATTTTAGAAAATATAATTTTGCTACAGCTTCGGATAATATTTATTATGCTTTATCTAAGATTTCAAATGAGGCTAGATGGCGGGGAAATGCTGAGAAAAATATTTATCTAATTACGAATGTTTGTCATGATGCGGACAAGACTAGTTTTGATGGAACGAATTATGAAAAAGCATTGAATGAGATGCGAGAGAAAAAGGTCAGACTTTCGGTAATTAGCGAAAAAGGAGAAGAAGCTACTTTTGTCAGTAAGACGTTAATCCAGGGAACAGGGGGAATGCCTGTTGGAAAAGATTTGTCGAAAGTAAGATATTCTAAAAATAATAGTTCTTACGACATTGCGTCTAAGATTTTTTCAAAAAAGTTTGAACTTTCTGACGATGTAACATTAGTGATTGTAAACGATGTTGTTTATGGTATTTCAAGAGATAAAGAAATTACTATTTTAGGATTAGATGAATCTTTGGATAACTCAGTTGTTCTAATTGGATATAATGCCGTTGGACAGAGAACTTCAAAAAGAGTTTATAATTTTGCGCCTAATTTAGTGAAGGTTCCAGATTGTAGCAATGCTAGTTAGTCTTTGAAGATAGATGCCAATGATCGCCATATTCGCACTTATAAACAGATAGAGCAGGAGCGCCGTGGTCGTAGGCGGCAACTTTTGCGGCGACTTCAGCCTCTTCTCGAGTATCATAAGAAATTTTCTGCGTTTCTCCAACCCAGCAACGTTTTGGTTCATATATTCCAGTTCTTATCTGTTTTCTCATCTTAAAAATTATACAATTTTTCTAGAGAGGTGTAAAGGTTATAAGAATATGGGAACACTGGACGAGAATAATATAGTGTAGTATTATGATAAACATGAAAAAAGAGGTGGGGAGTAGGTGAAAAAGTCTGGTAAAAATAAAACATACTTTTCAACTGAGAAGAGGATATTGTGTGCTCTTACAAAAGTGTTGAGGCGGAAAAAATCAATTAGTGTTTATGCGAGAGAGATTTCTAGGGAAGCAAAGATCTCTAGTTCAGCTTTTTATCTACATTATCATTCACTCCCAGATTTAATTGAAGAAAATGAATCTAAAATTTTAACTGGTTTAAATAAAGAAGTTCGGAGAATATTAAAGAGAAAACATCGAACGCTTGAGAGTAGTTATCGTAATATATTGATCTATTTGTATCAGTATCGTGAAGTTTTGGATGTTTGCATTGAAACCGAGAATGTAGGAACGCTGATGAAAATTATGAGAATTTTAAAACCGATTATCACTGAAAAATGGAATAGTTACGGTATAAGAGTTGATGAAAAAATTTTTGCGCAGTTTTGTGCTAATGCTATTATAGAGATAACTTTATGGAAGAGGGAGCGATTTTTAATTGATGAGATCCCTAATCATGCTAAAAATCTAGCCAAAATTACGAACTTTACACCTAAAATATTTGCTCAAATTTATTATAAATGAGAAAACCCCTCGTAACTCTAAAATAGTGTTTGAGAGTTTCTTTTAAACACTAAATGTAGCGGTTGATTTTTTCATTTTTTATTGTGTTCGACCTCTGATTTTTAGCGGAAAAAATCGTCGTAAATATTACAACAATTTTTAACCAAAAACGTATTGACACGCTATATATAGCGTTATAAAATAATATCAGACACTAAATATAGCGTCAGCAAGTATCAGAAAAAATAACAAAAAACCGTAAAAATTATAATTTGAACACGAAACTAGGAGGTAATTTTTATGTTCAAAAAAATCCAGAAGCGAGACGGTAAAATCGTTAACTTCAATCCAGAAAAAATCACCGATGCTATCGCTGCAGCCGGTAGTGCAACAGAGGAGTTTAAGTACGATCGTGCTAAACAACTAACAGAAAAAGTTTTAAAACGTGCGGAAGAAACTATCGATCGTCGTACTCCAAAAGTTGAACAGATCCAGGATATTGTCGAGCAGATTTTGATGGAATCTAGCTTTAAGCGTACTGCTAAAGCTTATATCACTTATCGTCAGGAACGAAACCGTACGCGTGATGCGAAATCAAATTTGATGGAATCTTATCGCAAGATTTCTCTCGCTGATGCTTCTGAAGATTCAGATATCAAACGTTCGAACGCAAATGTTGATGGCAACTCTGCGATGGGTAAGATGCTACAGTTTGGCGCTGAAGGTTCTAAAGAATTCGCTAAGACAGTTTTAATGGATCCACGTTTTGCAGCGGCTCATGATAATGGCGATATTCATATTCATGATCTTGATTTCTATGCAACTGGAACTTTGACTTGTTGTCAAACCGATCCGTTAAATCTCTTTGCGGATGGCGGTTTTAATACTGGACATGGTCATCTTCGTACTCCAAATTCGATTGGTTCTTATGCTGCGCTTGCTGCGATTATCCTCCAGGCAAACCAGAACGAGCAACATGGCGGTCAGTCAATTCCGAACTTTGATTATGCAATGGCTCCAGGAGTTGATAAAACCTTTAGAAAAGCTCTAAAACGTAATCTTGAAAAATATAATGCATTTGCAGATAAGCCGATTAAAGTTACTATTCCTGAGGATATCAAATTCGGCGATGATGATAAACTAAAGAAAATAAAAGTTCCAGAGAAAGTTATTAAATTCTCAAATGAAGATACTGAAAAACAGACATTCCAGGCAATGGAAGGATTTATCCATAATCTTAACACCATGCATTCTCGTGCTGGTGCGCAGGTTCCGTTTACCTCGATTAACTTTGGTACTGATACTACTGCTTCTGGACGTCTTGTCAGTAAATACTTACTTGAAGCGACTATGAATGGGTTAGGTAAGGGAGAAACTCCAATCTTCCCAATCAGTATCTTTAAGGTTAAGGAAGGCGTAAACTATAATCCAGAAGATCCAAACTACGATCTCTTTAAGCGCAGTATGGAAGTTTCTGCAAAACGTCTTTTCCCGAACTTCTGCTTTATCGATGCTCCGTGTAATCTAAAATATTATAAGCCAGGAGATTATCGTACCGAAATTGCGACTATGGGATGTCGTACACGTGTCTTTAGCTCGGTATTCCCAGAGTCAGATGGTATTGTTACTGGACGTGGAAATACTTCCTTTACAACGATTAACCTAGTTCGACTTGGCATTAAACACGGAATTGCTTTGAAAGAACGTAAAGAGGCAGATTGGTCTGGTTTCTACAAGAATCTTGATGATATGATGGATCTTGTAAGGGATCAGTTATTAGAGCGCTTTGAATTCCAGGGAAATCAGCATGTTCGTAATTTCCCATTCCTCATGGGTCAGAAGAACTGGTTTGGTTCGGAAAAACTTGGTTGGAACGATAAACTTCGTGATGTAATTAAACACGGTTCGTTATCGATTGGATTTATTGGCTTAGCTGAATGTCTTGTTGCTATGACTGGTAAACACCATGGAGAATCCGAAGAATCTCGCGAGCTTGGTCTTGATATTATTACTCATATGCGTGAACGCTGTGATGATTATGCAAAGAAGTATAAATTGAACTTTACGCTTCTTGCTACTCCGGCAGAGGGCTTAGCGGGACGCTTTACGAAGATGGATCGTAAGGAATACGGAAAAATTAAAGGTGTTACTGACAGGGAATTCTATACAAACTCATTCCATGTTCCAGTATATTACCCGATTTCGGCCTTTGATAAAATTGACATTGAAGCGCCATATCACAATCTTTGTAATGCTGGACATATTAGCTATATTGAGCTAGATGGCGATCCGTCTGATAACATTGAAGCCTTTGAGGCAGTAATTCGTCACATGCACGATAAAGGCGTAGGTTATGGTTCGGTTAACCACCCAGTTGATCGTGACCCAGTCTGTGGCTTTGCGGGAATCATCAAGGGCGATCGTTGTCCAAGCTGTGGACGCCTTGAAGATGATGTTCCTTTCGAAAGACTTCGTCGCATTACTGGATATCTTGTTGGTAGTCTTGAACGCTGGAACGATGGTAAAAAAGCTGAAGAAGCTGCTCGCGTGAAACATGATGTTTGTCTGAATGATAAAAATGGTGTTTATAACAAAGCTCAGAAAGCTGCTCGCGAGAAGGCAAAAAAGAATGCTAAAGCTGCGTTAGGGGCGCGTTAATGGAAGAATATAAAAGCCCAGTTTTAGGTTCGGACAAGGAGCATATTCGCTTGTCCGGACCGACTGAGTCCGATAATATCGTCAATGGCTACGGTTTGCGTGCGGTAATTTGGACTCAGGGCTGTTTTACTCATTGCCCAGGCTGTCAGAATCCTGAAACATGGGATCCAGAGGCTGGTGTACTAGTGTCAGTTGAGGATGTGAAGAAAGAGTTGGCGGGTTTAAAAGGTCAAACTGGTTTAACATTCTGCGGTGGCGAGCCATTTAATCAGCCAGAAGCTTGTCTTGAGATTGCTCGTTACGTAAAAAAAGAATTGGGATGGAATGTTTGGAGCTTTTCCGGCTTTACATATGAAAAAATTAAAAAACGCGGTGGGAAACAATGGGAGTTTCTAAAGGAGCTCGATGCGTTAATAGATGGGCCTTTTATCTTGTCACAGCGAGATTTGACACTCAAATTTAGAGGCTCAAAAAATCAGCGCTTGCTTCATCTGAAAGACGGTGAAATCACTAAGGTTGAATAGAAAATGGACAAGCCCTTATCTCGGGGCTTGTTTTTTTGAGTGATTGAAAGACGGTTTTTCATTTGTTTTTTTGTTACTTATGCTTTCAGGCTTTCTCTTAAAAAGTTGATAAATGGTAGTGCTTAAAAGGTTTTTGCGGAAAAATAAGGTTATTTTTAAGATAAAATGAAAGAGACTTATTTAAGAAAAGGAGGTAAGCATGAACATCTTAGAAGAGTAACTGGGGGAAGGATAGAAAAAAAGTTGTTAGTTTATTCTACTTCAAAATCTTTCTTAAAAATCTACTTTATTACATTAAAACATCTGGGGTTTTCGTTTTTGTCCAAAAACCAAGATTCTCTCCTTCTTCCAGTTACTCGGCTAAAACTTTGTTAGTGCGGCTATAACAGGGAAGGTGGATCGAGAGATATTCTTAATTCGCTAAAATTTTGTAGATTTTGTATTGCATCGACTAGATTTTTGCGATTACTAGATTTTAGAACGAGTTGCCAAACGTAGCCGGAGCTAGTATATTCGTGAAATGCTGGAGTTGGTGCGGAAAGATAGATTTTATCCTTTGTCTTTAATTCATTATAAACTTTTTTAATTTCTCGAAGTGCAATTTTTTCCGTCTTAAAGACGACTGAGATTTTTGCTATGAAGAAGAAAGGAGGAAAATGTGATTTTTGACGAACTTTAATTAAATAACTATAAAATTTATCGTAATCCGAATTGACCGCGCAGGTTATAATTGGATTCTCTGGGTGGTAGGTCTGGATAAAAGCATTAGCTTCAGTTAGATGACCTCGTCCAACGCGTCCGAGTACCTGAGTTAAGAGATGGAAAGTTCGTTCTTCGGATGAATAATCTGGTAGACTAAGTCCAGAGTCAGCCTGAACAATGCCAACGGTAGCTAAATGTGGTAGATCAAGGCCACGAGCAATGGTTTGGGTTCCGATAATGATGTCAATTTCGCCGTTTTTAACTTCATCGTAGAGATTGTCGAGTGTTTTATCTTTTTCATTGTCTGCATCGAATCGCGCAATTCTAGCAGTTTTGAAAAGTTTTTTCAGTTCATTTTCGAGTAATTTTGTGCCAAATCCTTTATGAATAATATCCGTATGGCTACATTCTGGGCAGGAAGTTGGAATCTTGTCTTGATAACCACAAGTGTGGCAGATGAGAGTAAACGAGTCTGAATGTAGAGTTAATGGTAGAAAACAGTTTGGACATAAGGCTTGCCAGCCGCAGTTTTCGCAGATTGTGATTGGCGCTGAGCCACGCCTATTATGATAAATCAGAGTTTGATGACCGTTTTTAAGATTTTGCTTGATCTGTTCTAGTAGTTGGTTCGAGAAGAAACGATTCTTGGAAAAATTTTTACGGTCCCTAAAATCAATGATAGTTGTATTAGGTAAGATCGCTGTCTTTTTGGCCTTTTCTTTCAGAGTAACAAGACTGCCTCTTGATTTTGCAAGATAATAATCTGAAACTAAAGGTGTTGCTGTACCAAAAATACAAGATATTTTCTTGGAACTAGCGATAAATGAAGCTAGTCGAAGCGCAGAATACTTTGGAGTTTGTTCTTGGAAATAAGCATTTTCATGAGCTTCGTCAATGATAATTAAGCCAAGATTATGAAGTGGCGCAAAAAGCGCAGAACGAGGCCCTACGACGATTTTTGGGCGATCCGAAAGTAAGTTTTTTTCCCAAGTTTCTCGCCTCGTTTTCTCGGTCTGTTTAGAGTGGATTAGAACGACGTCATCTTTAAAAGTTTTTTCGAAAATCTGTACTAATTGGGACGTAAGGGCAATTTCTGGAACAAGCAAAATCGTCGATTCGCCTCGCGAAAAAGCCTCTTTAGCGAGCGTAAGATAGATGTTTGTTTTTCCGGAGCCAGTTACGCCATGTAGAAGTTTTGTGTTTGTTCCAGAGGCTTTTAGGGCCTCGAGCGCGCGTTTTTGCGCTGGGTTGAGCGGGACTTCAGCGTCGTTCTGACATAGTAGCTCATTTTGCGTACTTATAGCAGGTAATTTGTGTCGTTTTTCGAGTGTATTTGGTAGAAAAAGACTTACTACTTGTGGTAAAGGAGATAAGTAGTATGATGAAAGCCAAATGATGGATTTTAAGAGGTATTCAGGCATGGGTTTTTCATATAGTACTTTTAAAATGTCCTTAGTTTGAAAATCTGGTTTTCTGGTTTTTCGATAGACAATGCCGACAACTTCACGTTTTCCTAGTGGAATAGAGACGATTGTGCCTGGTTTTAGATCCTTATGATAAGAATAGGTTAGGATTCCATCAGAAAAGATCGGGGATTTTCGGAAAAGTTTTGCTGGTAGGACCTCTAAATACATAATTTAATTATAACCTACTTTATGATAGAATAAGATTATGAAATTTTGCGAGGTATCGGAACAGGAATTTAAAGATTTTTCTGAAAATGCGAAAGCGTCGAATTTTTTACAAAGTTTTGAGATGTATCAGAGATATAAAACTAGAGGAAATGGAGTATATCTTGTTGGCGTAAAGAAGAATGATGAGATAAAAGCCGTTTCACTTTTAGTGTCAAAAACAAAAGTTTTGAATAAAAAAGTCTTTATTTCTCCACGTGGCTTTTTAGCGGATTTTGAGGCGGATGATTTTGAAGAAATTCTAAAGACTGTTACAGCTGGTGTAAAGAAGTTTTTGAAAGCTAAAGGTGGCGGGTTACTTGAAATCTCTCCAAATATTTCAAGAGTGCCTGAAGTTGATGATGATGGTGTTCCGAAAGACAACTTTAGAACATCAAAAGAAACAAAGTTGTTCGAAAAATATGGATATAAAGATTTAGGCGAATATGAATTTGTAAAATGGGTTTACGTTTTGCCAACAAAAGATTTGACCGAAGAAAATCTTTTAAAACATTTTCGTAATGATCATCGACGAACGACTAGACTTGCGACTGAACGCTATGGAATGCGTTTGAGAGAATTGAAAATTGGGGAACTAAAAACTTTGAAGAAGCTGACTGATGATTCGGCTAAACGACACGGTTTTATTACTCCAGAGATTCAATATTATGAAGAAATGAAAAGGGCTTATGGAAAGAAAGTACGTTTTCTCGTTGCGGAGGTTCCGAAGAAAGTGCTTGATGCTGTTTCAAATGGAGAAGAACTAGAATTTGTGAAGAAAGTTGCTAATGAAGCAAAAGAGACGGATGAATTTATTCCGATTGCTGGAGCGATGTTTGTGATTTGGCCAAATGAAATCGTATATCTATTTTCTGGGCAAGCGGATGATTATAGAAAACTTGGCGGTCCACATTTTCTGCAATATGAAATGATTAAGGAAGCTATTCGTAAGAAGATTCCGGAATATAATTTTTATGGTACGGAACCGAAAAAAAGTGATGGGGTGTACGAATTTAAACGCGGATATCATGGGCAGCTTAAGGAATATATTGGAACATTTATGCTTCCGTTTTCTCTTGCAGGGCAACTATTCCTTTTGAAACAGAAGTACGAAGACGTTAGAGATATCCATTAGTTAGTAGTGTTGTATTTTTAACATTTTTGGTCTATAATTGATTTAAATTGGAGGAAAAATGTTAGATGTATTTATCACTTCTAGGGTGAGAAGGAAGATTTTAGTAGTCTTTGCAAAATATCCTGACTTTAAGACGCATGTTCGCGCGCTGTCTAAGCTTATCCGTGAAGATCCGGGAAATATTCAGAGAGAATTAAAACGACTTGAAAAAGGAGACTTTTTAATTGCGACAAAAAAAGGGAATATTACTATTTATCAGACTAATAAGCAGTTTCCGATTTTAAAAGAGCTTCAATCTATGGTGATTAAGAGTCAACAACTTTCAAATAAATCAAAACCAAATAAAACTATTGGATAAAATGTCTAAAATCTTTGATATGCTCGTAGAAAAACGTGGGTTAGATTCTGATTTTTTGAATCCAAAATATCTATCGGATGAAAATATTTTTGAATACTTGCCAGATATGGACTGCGCTATTTCAAAAATAATTGAAGCGATAGAAAATGATGTAAAAATCATGGTTTATGGCGATTATGACGTTGATGGAGTTACTGCTACTACAGTAATGGTAGATGCACTGAAAATGGCTGGCGCAAATGATATTGTTACGATGTTACCAGATCGATTTGTTGACGGTTACGGGATGAGCGAAAGATGTGTTGAGCGTGCGCAATCGGAAGGGGTTGGTTTAATTATTACGGTAGATTGCGGTAGCAATAATTCCGAAGTAATTTCAAAGCTAAAAGAAGCCGGTATTAAGACGATTGTAACGGATCATCACGAAGTATTGGGGGAACTTCCGGAAGCTGAAGCGATTGTTAATCCAAAAAGAACGGATGTGAATAAAACTGAACGAGAGAAAGTTAAAAAGACTGGACTAATTGATCTTGCTGGAGTTGGCGTAGCGTTCATGGTGGCTTGTGCGCTTGTTAAAGCTAATAAGATTAAAAATGGGCAGGAAAAATGGTTGCTTGATTTAGTTTTAATTGGAACGTTGTGTGATTCAATGACAATTTCAAAAATAAATCGCGAGTTGACTTTTTATGGTTTGAAAGTGCTAGAGAAAACTCGACGACCGGGCTTAAAAGAGCTGATGCGAGTAGTAAAAATATCAAAAATAAATGCCGAAACGATTGGTTTTCAAATTGGCCCGCGGCTTAATGCGGGAGGAAGGATTAAATCGGCTGAGATTTCGTTGAAACTTTTGATGACTGAATCAAAAACTGAAGCCGTTAAGCTTGCGGAAGAGCTTGACCGGCTAAATGCAAAAAGACGAGAAGAACAACAATCTGCGTTAAAAGAGATTGCTGACACTGGTGCTGATAATTTGAAAAAACCAGTTATTGTAGTTGCTGGCGAATGGCACGAGGGGGTGTTAGGGATTATAGCAGGAAGGTTAGTTGAAAAATATCATAAGCCTGCTTTTGCGCTTTCAAAAGTTGAAGCAAAAGATAAAAATGGAGATGGTGTTTTAAATATATATAAAGGTTCTGGTCGTAGTTTTGGAGAATTTAACCTTGCGGAAGCGATTAGGAAATGCAAAAAAGATCTTCTTGGCGGTGGCGGTCATGCTGGAGCTTGCGGGTTGTCGTTATTACCAGAAAAACTGCAGTTTTTTGAAAAGGACGTAAATGACTATTATGATAGTTTGAAGCTGAAAAATCAGGAGAGGTTTTTGAAAATAGCTTTTGATCTTGATAGTGAGGAATTGGCTGATTTTTCGGTTGAGCTTTTAGGAGAGCTAAAACAACTTGAGCCGTTTGGCGAAGGGAATTTAGAACCTAGGTTTAAACTTAAAAATGTAAAAACTGTAGAAGTGAGAAAAGTAGGCAAGGACCAAAACCATTTACGATTAACGGTTGCTGATAAAGCTGGAAATAAAATGACATTAGTATCATTTTATGCGCCAGAAGAGTGGCTAAATTTAGAGGAGAACCTATTGCTGGATGTGACGATCTCTTTGATGAAAAACGAGTGGAATGGGCGAGTATTTGCTGAAGGTCATATTTTAGATATTGTGGTATAATAATAAAAGTTATGGTTTGTATTGCAGCGTTTATTATTCTTTGTTTAGTAGGAGTGGTTGTTGCCTTCCTGAGTATTTTTAAACGCGAGATTGGTAAAAAATATCTTGCAGTTTTTAAGAAGGCTTGGCACTGTGTTTTTAAAAAAGTTCGTCTTCAGAAATGTGATACAAATTTTAAAGATGATGTAAAAAACACAATATTGAAGAAGGTTATTCTCAAAAAACCAAAATTAGTAAAACCACTTAGTATTATTATTGAGATTATTTCGGTTCTAATTGTAGTCATTACGGTTTGGTCGTTTGTAATTGCTATTAAATCGTTATTGGCGCTTTGGGTTTTTGGAACTTGTAATGTTTCTAAACCAAGTGCTTGTTCTCTCGCCTCCGAATCATGTTCAATCGATGAAGCTGAAGCAAGTAATATTTTTGAACAAATTGGTCAGAATATAGGTCAATGGGGTGAAATTTTTGCTGGTATTCCAGACAGATTGAAGAGTTGGGGAGAGAGCGATTTTAATGATACACGAAATATTTCTATGCTAAATCTTCAGGACTCTGAGGTAATGAAAAAACTTGAAGATGGCAGCTATGACAACAAGAAAACGGCTTATGATATTATGGATCCTGGATGTATCGTATGTATGCAGTCGTACAAGAATCAGTTAGATTCAGGTTTCTTTAAAGAACATTTAACTTATGTTGTCTTCTATCCGATTAAGAATCCTGACGGTAATCTTCGTTTTAAGAATTCTGAAATTGCGACAAAATATTTCCTTGCGGTTCAGGTCTATGTGAATAATAAGTCAAATAATGATGACAAGTTCCTTGTTGCAAAACTAGTTAATCGTTTATTTACGGAGAAAAACAATAAGAATGTAAATTGGCAAAGCGTTTTAAATAATGAGCTTGAAGAAAAAGAAGTTATAGAACTATTTAGCGGATGGCTTAAAGATTTTGGCGTTGATGACTCTGAAGTTGCAGAAATTGAGAAACTGATTGAATCGGAAGAAGTAGAAGAATCACTCGCAAAAAACCGTGATACAGTTGATAACAAAATCCATGCAAAATCAATCCCAACTTTAGTTTATGACAATGGTAAACATAGTGGCCTTTATAAAAATTAATTGAAAAAAATCTTGGAAGTGATATTATAAAATTAATGAGTAAGAATTCTAAAAAGAATCTAACACCACTTTATATCTTTGTAGTCCTGTTATTCTCGATTGGAATTACCTTTTTAGTGTTGTCTTTAATTATCCCGCCGAAGAAAACGGATGATAATACATTGACTACAACAGTTAACTCAAGCGAGCTTGAGACTAAAATTGAGCAGGGTGGAGCTTCCCAGACTCCAAAGCAGAATGAGGATGAGCCGACTAGTAAGACGGATCCATCTAAACTTGAT
The DNA here is from genome assembly GCA_017479205.1 of Candidatus Saccharimonadota bacterium. Classification (GTDB taxonomy): domain Bacteria; phylum Patescibacteriota; class Saccharimonadia; order Saccharimonadales; family Saccharimonadaceae; genus Nanosyncoccus. The sequence continues at coordinate 2,393 of JAFVCN010000025.1, read as the reverse complement.
ATTAGCCTTTCGAAGAGTGAAGTTATAGATGGAAAATATCAGGTTCGTGTGACGATTTTTGAAATTTTAACTGAAACTGGAACTTGCGAACTTGAGATGAAATCAAGTAATGGTGATTATGTAAAACGCTCGACTAAAACAATTAATGCTGGTCCAGATTCTACGAGTTGTGATGGGTTTGATATTAAAACTGAGGGGATTGCTTCGGGGCTTTATGATTTTACTCTGACGGTTACTGTTGGTGATCGTTCTGGCGTTGTTACGGGTAATGTAAAGATTTAGATTTGACTTTTTGAAAAAGTTTGTTATATAATATATTTAACCTCTAATAAAAATAAAAAATACACATTAAAATCAAAAAAATCTAAAAAAGGTCGAATTTTTTACAAAAGGAGTATAAGAAATTGAAGAAAGATAAAATTATTTATCGAATCATCAATGGAAAAGGTGAGAATCGTCGTTTAGACAAAAGAAGTCTAATCCTCGGTCTTTTTGTATTCATGACGGTCGCGACTTTTAGCTTTTTCTTTACCAGAAATATGGGAAATGCGAGTGCGGTTGATCTTTCGCAGTTTAAAGCTGGTAACATCATGAGCGATGTGGTGATGCGAAATTACAATTCAATGTCTGAGTCTGATATCCAGGCATTCCTAAAGGCAAAAGGTTCATGTAATGTGAGCCTATCAGCATGGAGATCAAAACTTGCCGGCTCGCCAGTAGGTAATTATTCTGAAGTCTATCCGCCATATACTTGGCATGTAGTAAATGGAAAATTTGTTTGTCTAGCAGATGAAAATATTAATGGCGAATCTGCGGCACATATTATTTATCAAGCTGCGCAGGATTATCATATTAATCCGCAGGTTTTGATTGTTTTGCTCCAGAAAGAGCAAGGTCTAATTACTGATGGTCTTCCAAATAGTTTCCAATATCGTTCTGCGACTGGTTATGGTTGCCCGGATACTGCTAAATGTTCATCGACTTATTATGGTTTTAAAAACCAGGTTAGAAATGCTGCTAGCCTCTTTAATACTGTTCTTTCCGGTGGTTGGACTAACTATCCTGTAGGATGGAATGAGATTAGGTATTCGCCGAATGCGGCTTGTGGTAGCTCTAGGGTCTATGTTGAAAATCTTGCGACATCGGCGCTTTATCGTTATACTCCGTATCAGCCGAATGCTGGTGCGCTTGCAGCCGGAACTGGTACTGCGGCTTGTGGGGCTTATGGAAACCGTAATTTCTATATTTATTTCTCAGATTGGTTTGGCTCCACGCAGGTAGCTAAATCAAATGTTAGAGATTTGCTTCAGCTTGGATCGAAAGTTTCTGAACAAGTTGCATTAGAAGAAGATAACAGTATTAAAGTCACACAATATCAATATGGCGTTAAGTTTGGAAATGACTATATCGGTTACTTCTCAACTAAAAATGCAGTCTTTAACAAATGGAAACAAAATCGTAGTTTGATTGGTAATCCAATCTCAAGTTGGGAATATAATGCAGAAACTGGAATTGAATGGCAATATTTTGCAAACGGTGCGATTGTAGGAAGTGATACGAAGGGCTGGTTTATCTCGATGGGTAAATCGCGTAGAGTTTGGCAAGATCATAACTTTGAATTTGGCGATTTAGGTTGGCCGACGAGCGATATTCTAACAAATACCCAGACTGGTATTTCGTTCCAGTACTATGAAAACGGTGCGATTGTTGGAAATGATACAAAAGGTTGGTTCGTATCGATGGGCAAATCACGCGAAGTATGGCAGAGAAATGGTTTTGAATCTGGTGTATTAGGTTTTCCGACGAGTGATTTTCAAGAGAACAAATGGACTGGCATAAAATGGCAGGACTATGAAGGTGGTAAGATTGTTGGGAACGATGAAAAAGGCTGGTTTATCTCGATGGGTAAATCGCGTGAAGTTTGGGTCCGAAATAACTGGGAATCTGGCATTTTAGGTTTTCCTACTAGTGATATTCAGGAAGATAGGGAGACTGGGCTAAAATGGCAGGACTATGAAGGTGGTAAGATTGTTGGGAATGATGAAAAAGGCTGGTTTGTTTCTGTAGGCAAGTCCCGCGAAGTATGGCAGAAATATGATGGTGTAAAGGGTATTCTAGGCTGGCCAACAAGCGATCTTCAAAAAAATGCCACGAGTGGAATAGAATGGCAGGACTATGAAGGTGGTAAGATTGTTGGGAATGATAAGAAGGGTTGGTTTATCTCGATGGGTAAATCGCGTGAAGTTTGGGTACGAAATAATTGGGAGTTTGGTATTTTAGGATTTCCGACTAGCGATTTCTACGAGAATAAAGAAACTGGTATAAAATGGCAGGACTATGAAGGCGGTAAGATTGTTGGAAATGACGAAAAAGGCTGGTTCATATCTGCAGGC
>JAFVCN010000024.1 GCA_017479205.1 Candidatus Saccharimonadota bacterium | reverse complement strand
GTCTGGGTGCCAGGCGAGAATGGCATCGTATTTGCCTTTCTCGATATCTTTTAGCATTTGTGAGAAAAGCGGGCGGTTGCCGGATTTCTTTGCCGACTTAGATTCCTGGATCGGTTCGCCAACTAGAAGCAAACCATGATTATTCGCATATTCTTTGCAATCTGTGATTTGGTCTGGTAATGATTTGGCCTAACGCTTCGGCATCTTCGGAAGATTTACGCACGTAGAGTACGTAGCGTAATGGCTTCTGAACTATGCCGCTACTCGCATTAATTAGCGCTCTATTCATAGCTTTAGAACACGACAGGAACGAAGTCGTCGCACACTCCTTTCTCTTTGTTGGACTCGCGCTCTGGCGAATCGTCTATGTCGTCTATTGCGCAAAGTAATTGCACTAGATTTTTGACGGCTTCTTTTCGGTCTTCTATGACCGGTTGTTCCTTTTACATTTAAGGTACATACTTTCTCCACCCGAGGTGTTGCCGATTGGCAAGTATCACTTGTAGTGCAGAATCTGCGCATAAAATATGAGGGGCTACCCCCTCTCGTCTTCCGAAAAGCGCAGAACTCTGCACCGCAATTAACATAAGTATATTACATAGGTTCGAAAACACCAAGCATAAGCGTTTTGGAAGTGTGGGGAGATATGTATTTGGTGCCTCGTGTATCTGTTATTCGGTGAGTTCGAACTTGCAATTGTCGCGAAGGTAAGTTTAAATACGAACACTCTGCGAGGATGGCCGCGATTGATTACTTAAACTTTTCCTCGCAGGGAGTTAGTAGTTTTATGAGTAATATTGGAATTTGCGAATACGTTATTGGCGTAATTCACGATAAGGATATTTGGTATTATGTCGGGGAATATGGCACGGACGGGAAGAAGCTTGAACTGCGTCAAAAGTATTCGTCGTTTCTTGCCGACGCTAAACGTTATGACGATATGGATCTTCTGCGTGATGATTTGGGTTTATTGCATGGAAGCGTTACGTGTAAGATATTTGAGATTCAGCGTTGTCCGAAATGTGGCAAAGAGTTTACGGAATATCCGGTGATATCTCGTGAAGATAACGAGACGGAAATATGTCCAGAGTGCGGTAAGAGGGAAGCTATAGATGCGTATCTTGTGAATCAGCGTAACATTTAGTTACTAGTCAGATAAGTTTTCGTAGCTTTTTTCAATATCTGAAGCGACAATATCGTCCAGGGTTTCACCATCACTAGTTTTCCATTCGGTCCATCCATTGGTGGAGTAACTCGTGACAAAGTCTGAAGCACCAGATGGGGACGTAAAAATATTTATGTCTTGCCTCAATATAACATCGTCATTCCAGCCAACCTTTCGGATTTCTTGTTCTCTCTTATTTAGCGTTTTGCCGCCATCTATGTATGGAAAAATCTTTGAGCCGGCCATAACAATAAAGTGCGGCTTTTCATTAATAAACTCGATTCTCATCTTAGCGTCAATATTAAATTCGAAGCCATTATTCATTTTGTAATTTTTCCAAATTAAGTGGAAGACCGTATCGCAAGTACGTCCGCCCGGAATAATACGACGGTAGTCGTTATCTTTTTCTTTTGTGCTGGCTTCGATCTGTCGTACACGATTATCTGGCCCGCTCCAGATTTTAACTGCTTCATATGCTAGTGAATCTGCTCGATTAGAAATCTCGTTTACGCCCCAGTTTTCCACATTACTATAGTTATCATAAATATCGCGAGTTAATTTCCAGCTTGAAGCTTTGTATTGTGGCAACTTTATTGTGAAAGGATCGTTTGAGTTAATAATATTGTCCTTCATATTTAACGGAGATAGGTTACCGATTGTATGTAGGTATTCGCCGTGAATTTCGGCATAATTATCTCCCAGCCTTCGCTTCCAATCGGCGCTTAGCGTTTCTGGCATAATATGCTCAATTGAATCAGGCTTCCAATTATGATGATCATTAGATATATGGTTTTCTAGCTTCCTTTGGACATAATCTTTATAGGTTTTGTAGAAATTATACTTTTTAAATGCAGACATAAATTCCTGGTCGGTCGGCCAGATGTCTTGGGTGCGATAGTTAGAAAGCTCAAAGATTAGCTGTTCGTCGTAATTAGTTTTATCCGATTTCTTTAAAACATTAAGTAGGCTCGTGGAGCTAATTGTATTAAATGCACCACTGGTAAGAACGCCAGTAATGCGAGCCCTAAAGCCCCATGATTCAAGCGCCACTAATGCATTGTTTAACTCAGATGCGCCAAATGAAGGCACGTTGTTGTCATCAGCTTTTTCTAACAAAAAGAGAAGAAGAGGAGCCATCGATGACGTTTTTAATTCCTTTAGGTCGGTCAAGCGTTCGGCCGTTTTGGCATCCAAAGACTTTGATGTGTCTGGTTGTTGAATCCAGGCATAGTATTTTGAATAGTGAGCTAAGTCCTTTAAGGCCTCAATTACTGTAACATGATTCTTTGTGAGATATTTCTTGAATTCGGCATACTCTGTATTCTTATTGACCGAATCTCCTATCTTCATAATTAAATATTTGTTTATAAAGTCGCTAATATTATCGTTGCCAATGCCCTTTTCGACTACCAACCAATAGTCTTTGTAGTAGGATTCTTGTTTGGAATCCTCAATGCCCATGAGTAGATAATTCCTTAAGAGATCAGCAGTCGACAACGATTTCCCGGTCGCATTTATACTCTCAAAGATGATCTGTGGCGATTCTGATCTCTCCTTGTTTTCATTTAGATTTAAATCTAAGGCTACGACTTCAAGGTTATTGATAGCCTTCAATAAATCATCCGTAGATATACCAGAATTTTTGATAAGGCGCTTGAATACTTTATAATTTCGACCAGCATTACTGTCTGAGGATTCATCGAATGTGCCATTAATGATAGACTCGTAAATATCGCGATCTGACTCAATCTGCTTTAGTTTTACACGCTCCTTGGTCGTGCTATTTCTATTCAATAGATATGTTTCCGTGATGGTTTTTCTTTTTGTTTCATCTAGTTCCGTGTCGCGTATTGCGGCAAGTAGTAACATAATCGTAGTGACGCGTTGCTGTCCGTCAATTAAAGCTAGTTCGGAATAGCCTTGCCAGATAACTGAGTCTAAAACATAGTATACGATATTACCAAAGTAGTGGCGCTTGTTAGTTTTAAGAGATTCCAATAAGTCTTCGAACAATTTTTCACATTCTTCTGCACGCCATGAATAATTACGCTGATATACCGGAATGACGAATGTTTTGTCTGCACTATTTATGAATGATAGTATGGATGTTGCATCTGGCTTCATGCGATATTCTCCTTAGTTTATTGAGCTATTAAATTTAATTTTCTTATTCTTCGCCCAGTCCATAATATAAACTTGCTTACCATTATGCTGCGTTAAATCGCCATATTTACAGCCTGGGCATTCATTTTTATGGACGATTGGTTGCTCGCCCCACGGTTTAACATCGGCGGAATATCTTCTTCTATAGTTTCATGTCGACAACTCATTGGAATAACGCACTTAATGCCGCCAAATAGGACGTTATTGGAATAGAGCAAGAACTCGCCCATCATTGGCCAGTAGGTAATATTCAGCGCTTCCGACAGTTGCTCTAAGATAAAATCGCGATATTCTTTGGTGCTTGTCATATTACACTTTTTTCCATCTTTTGAGAGTTGGAAAAACCTTAGCGCAATACTCTTTCATTTGTTCATTAGTCATACCGGCCTGTTCGCCAAACTTCGAGCACATCTCGATATATTCTTCCATGGAAACTTTATCTACAAATTCACCATCTTTGTAGCACCACTTACAATAATCTTTATTAATACGGCCATCTTTTTCAGTAGAGTACATATCTTCTGAAGTTAGTGGCATTGCACAGCTTTGGCAAATAGTTTGTTCCATAAAAGATCCTTTGTTTACTTATTATAATTATACCATTGATATTGTATTTCTTTCATTTTCTTCATTGTCATTGTTTTAAGCCCATACAGTTC
>JAFVCN010000023.1 GCA_017479205.1 Candidatus Saccharimonadota bacterium | reverse complement strand
TTTAATCGTAAGGTTCTACAGAGCGGAGTTATGCCGCTTGCTAAGTCTCAGCTTCGCTTCTCGAAGCCAATTTCGAAGCGAGAGCGCCGTCGCAAGGCTATTCTTCGCGAGATTCGTAAGGCGGAGAAAACCGAACGAATTAAGCTCGGACTTAAATAAAAAATTTCCCCTTAGGGGAAATTTTTTGTCGGTCTAACTTTATTTCTTTAAAGCGTCGAACTTTGCCTTCATAGTTGGATTGCCGCGCGTTAGACGCTTAATTGTTAAATCGTCGGCCTTATTGTTTGCTAATCTTAAATTATTTTCAGATGATAACAACGCTTCTTTAGTTTTCTGAAGGTGATCAATAGTTTTATCAATTTCAGCAATTGCACTTTGAAACTTTTTTGAAGCAAGCGTAAAATTACGCGCAAATCCTTCTTTGAAAGCCTCGATATTCTCTTCAAAATGAGTAATGTCAATATTTTGTTCCTTAGCAAGGACTAATTCTTTCTTTGCGGATAGGCTATTTCTTGCGGAATTTCGAAGCAATGTAATCATTAGAATAAAGAATTGTGGCCGAATTACATACATCTTTGGATAACGATGTGAAACATCAACAATACCCGTATTATAAAGTTCAGAATCGGCTTCAAGCATACTGACTAAAACTGCATACTCACAGCCTTTTTCACGTCTATCCTTGTCGAGTTCTTTGAAGAAATCCTCGTTTTTATGTTTTGTCGCCGTGGTGTCCATCTCATTCTTCATCTCAAACATAATAGAGATAAATTCAACTCCGTCTTCAGATTCACGAAAGATAAAATCGCCCTTTGAACCACTTTTTGCATCATTATCTTTTTCAAAATAAGCATTCGGAAAGGCAGTTGCACGAATTTTATCAAACTCATCATGGCAAAACTGTTCAAGGCTTTCTCCAACCATTTTTGTTGATTGTTTTGACTTAAAATCCTTCAGCTGTTCAATCTGTTCGTCCTTAAGTTTTAACGCCCCTTCGTACTTTTCTTTTAAGATGACTTCTTTCGATTTATTCTCGGCCTTCTCAAGGTCAAATCGACTTTTCAACTCATTATTTTCTTTCTTAATTTTAGAAACCGCTTCAGACACGGCTAGTTTTTTCTCAGTTTCAAAACTGGAAATCTTCGCTTCAAGTCTTGAAATTTCAGCATCTTTCTCGTTTTTTAATTTTAAGTATTCCGCGGCAGATTTAGCATGCAAAACTTCGGTAGCATCGTGAACTTTCTGCTCAATATCGTTAGAAAATTCCGCATCTCGTACCTGTTTAACAATCTCTGCGTACGAATTTTCATCAATCTTAAAAGTTGTTCCACATTTTGGGCATTTTATCTCTGACATAACATTATTATATCTGAAAAATCGACAAAATCATAGTGCTTGTGTGATACTTAACTTATGGATAAAGAAGCTCCAGAAATAGCCCCGACAACTTTAAGTGGGCAAGGTGAGAATGCAGTTAAATCAGTTAATGCTGCCGCAGTACAAACAGCTTCAGCGGCGCTAAAAGAACAGAAGGAAGATTATTATGTTGATCCTCTGGAGCAGGACGCCTTGATGCAGAAAAAACAGGCTGAACTACAGGCGAAACAGACTGCTTCAGGAGCTGCTGAATCTTCTACGGAAGCAGTAGGTTCAGAATCTGCTATTCGCCCAGATATGAATATAACCGGCTTCTTCTCGAACGGAGAAACGGCTAAAAAAGGTTCAATTATGAAAAGGCCAGTTTCCGGAAGTACAACAAAGATATTTTTTGGCATTTCCGCTGTCTCGGCGGCTTTCTCGGTAATCTATATGATTACTCTAATCACGACATTATATCGTACGAATTGGTTTATGGGGTGGATTTACGGAATTCTTTTCTTTGGCTCTGTAGTCAGCGTTTTCTTCGCAACAAGATCGCTCAGCTCGATGAACGACAAGATTAAAAAATACGCGATTTTAGATTTAGTTTTTACGGCGATTAGTATTATTCCTCTAATTATGTTAATTTTAAACTCAATTTTTAAGCTAGCGTAAGGGAAGAAATGAGAATAATTTTTATCGGAGGTCCAGGTTCAGGAAAATCAACAGTCGGGAATAGACTGGCTGGCGATTTAGGTTGGCCGTGGATTTCGTCAGGCGAAATTTTAAGACAAAGTAGGGAACCTTGGGTTGTAGAACGTCTTAAAACGGCACAATTATTTGATGATGAGATGGTTGCCGGATTAGTTTTTTCGCGTCTTTCAGGCGTTCCTAACGCGATTCTAGACGGTTTTCCGAGAACCCTTAAGCAGGCGGAGATTATGTTATCCCGCGGAGAAAAAGTAGATTTAATCGTCGAGCTAACCGTCCCGATGGAAGAAGTCCAAAAACGCCTCTTTATGCGTGGACGCGATCAGGATACAAAAGAGATAATAGAAGAGCGTTACGCTATGTATGAGCAGACAAAGGCGGAAATTATGGCTTATCTAATCGGTAATGGCGCAAAAATCGTGACGGTAGATGGTGTAGGCTCTCCAGACGAGGTCTATAAGCGTGTCGCACAGGCGATTTCAGGAGTAATTCCAAAATGATTATGATTTATGGACCAGCAGGTTCAGGGAAATCCACTCAAGGGAATCTTTTAGCCGAAAAAATCGGCGGAAAGGCGCTTTCGCTCGGCCAGATTTGTCGAGAAAAGTTTTATGAATATACTAAAACTGCGGCGATGGTTCCAGAAGATGAACTAGCTCTAGCTACTCTAGAAGAAGTCGCTATATATGAAAAACAGGGAATACCAGTAATTTTAGATGGACAGCCATGGACTCGAGATAGTAAGGGTTCAGAGATTTTATCGAACGAAACTGGCGGTGTAATCATTATTGATGTTCCAAGAGAGGAGTCGATAAAGCGCTTATCTTCTAGAGGAAGAGACGACGATCAGCTTGAAAATTGGAATAAAAAATTAGATATGTATGAAGAGCGAATGCCAGAATACGAGGAGCTCTTAAAATCAAAAAATATACCGATTTATCACGTTAATGGCGTTGGAGAAATCCCCGAAATAACAGAGAGAATCTATACTTTGTATAAAAAATTTGTTCAATAATTTTTATCTTTTGTCTGGACAATTTGGTAGAGTTAGAACTTCATGACCATCTTCAGTTACTAAGATGGTATGCTCGCAGTGGCACCCAACAGAGCCATCAGCGATAATTACACTCCAACCATCATCTTTATCGACAAAATTATTCGGTTTTCCGAGCGAAGACATTGGCTCGATACAGATACAATCGCCAGGTTTTAAGACATAACCCTTACCGCGTTTTCCGTAATTTGGAACTTCAGGCGGCATATGCATTTCTTTTCCGATACCATGGCCGATGTAATTTTCAATTACGCCTAATTTACCCCTTCTAAGCACTCTTTCTACCGCAAAACCGACATCCCCAAGATGTACTCCAGGAGCAACAGCGTCAATACCAGCCCAAAGCGCCGCTTCGGTCGTTTTTACCATCTGTTTTACCGCCGGATTAGCGTGTCCGACAATCTTCGTAAAGGCCGCATCAGTATGATAGCCTTTATATTTAATAACTAAATCAAAACTAACTTTATCTCCGTCTTCTAAAACGTAATCACTATCTGGCGCGCCATGCACAAGTTCTTCATTAACCGAAATACAGATACAACCAGGGAAGTTCTCCTCCAGTTCATCATAAGAACAAGTTGCACCACGAGATTCTATCTTTTTTCTAGTCCAGCGATCTAATTCACGTTTTGTCATACCAACATCGGCGTATTCTCTAAGTTCAGCGAGAATCTCACCTAAAATCTTACCGCCTTCGCGCATTGCAGAAATTTTTTCTTGATCCATAAAAATATTATATCACATAGATTTGCGAAACTAAAACGCTTGTGGTATATTAGAAATATGGAAGAACAATCGAAATATGCCTTCGGGATTGATGTTGGTACTGAGACTGTTCGAGCCGTCGCTCTCGAGTTAAAGGGCGAGGATTCTGTTTCTGTGATTGGTTATGGTGAAGCAAAAAACGAACGCGGAATGCATAAGGGAATCGTAACTAACCTAGCTGGCCCAGCAGAAGCGACTGATAAAGCCTTAAAGTCGGTCGAGAGTATGAGCGGAGTAAATGTTGATTCGGCATACGTTTCGATTAACGGAGCTCACATCTCTTCAGAAAAAGTCAGTGGAATGATTGCTGTTTCTGCTACTGCTCCGATTACAAACGGCGATTTAGATAGACTTGAAGATACCGCTATGAGCGGAAAAATTACCAATAACAGAGAAGTTCTAGATGTTGTACCGCTGAATTATATTTTAGATGGACAAGGCGGAATTAGAAGTCCGCTTGGTATGACTGCGAATAAAATTGAGATTATCGCTAATGTTATTTCTGGATTGAAGCCGAGCGTAGATGCTCTAGGTAGAGCTATGTCCTCGGCGAATTTAAGAGTTCTTAGATTTATGCCGACTTCAATGGCGGCCGCAAGAGCAGTCTTAACTGAAAAACAGATGGAAAATGGTGTTGCTGTTATCGATCTTGGCGCTTCGACAACCTCAGTTTCCGTTTACGAGGAGGGAGATTTACAATATATCGGAGTAATTTCTGCCGGAGCGAATAATATTACGAAAGACCTAGCAATTTCGTTAGAAATTAACACTGATGCAGCAGAAGAAATTAAACTAAAACATGTTACAGCTGATTTTATCCCTACCGCTAAAGAAATTACTATGAAGGTAGGCGGAGAGAGCATCACATTCTCTAAGTCTGAAGTTAATGAAATTGTTAGAGATAGACTAGTCGATATTTTTGAACACGTCATAGAACATCTATCTCGGGCTGGCTACGCTGGAAAATTGCCAGAAGGAGCTGTTATTGTTGGTGCGGGGGCTAAAATGAAGGGCCTAGCAGGTTTTGCGAAAGAAACCCTAAAAATGGCGACTAGAATCGGCGTCCCAGGCATGGGGTTAACTGGCGTTGTTGAAGATATTGAGAAGCCAGAATATGCTACCGCAATTGGTCTAGCTCTTTCGATGGCCGATGATGGAAAATTCTCTGGCATAGAAGATGAAGATAAAAAGCCTTTCTCGCTATTTGGTCTATTCAAGAAACATAAGAAGTAGCCAGTGTATAGAGAAAACTCTTGAATACAAATTTTATTTGTGTTAAACTAGAAGTAGTTTTATATTAAAGTGAGGAAAATAAGATGCCTGAGATAAAACCTACAGAGGTGGAAAGTACAGCAAGCATTAAAGTTGTGGGCGTTGGTGGAGCCGGTGGCTCTGCGATTAACCGAATGAAAGAGGTCGGGTTAAACGGAGTTGAGTTCGTAGCCATTAATACCGATGCTCAAGCCCTAAAACATTCTGAAGCGGACACAAAAGTCCATATCGGACAGGGACTTGGCGCAGGCGGGGATCCTGATAAAGGCCGTGAAGCGGCTGAAGAAAGTCGTGAAAATATCGGAAAAGCGCTTGAAGGCGCAGATATGGTCTTCATTACTCTCGGCGCTGGTGGTGGAACTGGTTCTGGTGCTGGTCCGATTGTTGCTAAAGAAGCGAAAGATAGAGATATTCTAACTGTTGGCGTTGTTACAAAACCATTTACCTTTGAAGGTGCACAGCGAAAAAATAATGCTGATGTTGCCGTTAGCGAGCTTTCTGGGGAAGTAGATGCTCTAATTACTATCCCGAACGATCGTTTGCTTCAAACAATTGATCCAAGAACTCCGCTTCTTGAAACCTTTAAGATTGCGGACGATGTTCTACGACAGGGTGTCCAAGGAATCTCCGAACTTATTACCGAACACGCTCTAATTAACCTCGACTTTGCCGATGTTAAAGCAATTATGAAGAACGCTGGTTCTGCTTTAATGGGTATCGGTCGTGCAAGCGGCGAGAATCGTGCTAAAGAAGCTGCTCGTCAGGCGATTGAATCTCCGCTTATTGAGGTTAAAATTGACGGTGCAAGAGGCGTTCTCTTCTCGGTTGCTGGTGGCTACGATATGTCTATGAGCGAGATTCAGGAAGCTGCAGAAGAAATTACCGGTGCAGTTTCTCCAGACGCAAACATTATCTTTGGTGCATCAATTCGTCCAGAACTTAATGATGAAATTGTCATTACTGTTGTCGCTACCGGATTTGATTCCGACTACTATCGCCAGAAACGCGCTGAAGAAGCTATTATGGCAGAACGCGAATCGCTTGCGCGTGAAACCAGTAGTACTTATGGTGTTTCTTCGGAGAATAATGTAAATCGTGAAGATTCGGCTCCAGAAAAGCATGAAGAACCGGCTCCTAGCTCTTGGGAAAATGTCAATAAGCCAGTAGAAGATGAAGATGATCTTGATATTCCTCCATCTTTGCGCGCTCGTTTACGCGGTAAAAAATAAATAAGAAAAAAAGGAGTAACATGGCTGAAAAAATTAGTATCGGAGACAGTAAAGTCCTCGAAAGCCGTGAGACGCCTGATGGAACTATGATTCGTCGTCGTCGCGTAACGCCAGAAGGGCGAAGATTTACAACTTATGAGCGAATTGAGATGCCGGCCCTAGTAGTCCTTAAAAGTAGTGGAAATAGGGAACAGTTTGACCGCGATAAACTCCTCACGGCGGTTAGAAGAAGTGTCGGAAAATTCTTCAATTCAGATATGGAAGTTGAAGATGTCGTCAATAAAGTTGTCGAAAGGGTGTATGCTCTCGGACGAGATGAAATTAAGTCGAAAGAAATTGGACAAGCAATTTTAGATGTCTTAGCGGAGGTAAATGAGGTAGCTTATGTACGGTTTGCTTCAGTTTTTCTCGAATTTAAAACGCTCGAAGACTTTGAAAACATAATTAGACGCCAGCGCGAAATGAAAACCGAAGTTTCGGCTAGCTAGAAAGGATATTATGAGGGTGGTAATGGTAACTCGCCAGAATACTGAATATACAAGAGAATCAATGGATTGGGTCTCGGAATTTCAGAGGGAAACTGGCATAGAAGTCACAATTGAAGATCCAGAAACAATTTCTGGAGAGATGTTCGCTACACATCACGAGATTATTCAATATCCTTGTGTCTGCGTTTTAAGAGAAGATGACTCTAAAATTGTTCAAAAATGGGCCGGGAAACTCCCTCAATTTGAAGAGGTAACCTATACCTTAAGAGATGCCTGATACTTTTTTGAAAATGTGATATAATAGATCTAATGGAGTACAGGAAAAAAGCAGACGAGCTGTTTTCTTGGGCGTTAAATCAACCTCGCGCATCTGAGGATTGGCAGAGGCATTCAAAGGATGTAGCGAGAGTTTGCGAGGAAATAGCTAAAAGAGCAAATATGGATTCTGACCTTGCTTATGCAAAGGGTCTTTTGCATGATTTTTATAAATCAATCGAAAGAGATGCAGAGATTAAAATCGAAATTAATGGTAGAAAAACCGAGGGAATGACTCATCCTTTCGACGGCTATCATCTCTTGATGGAAAAAGGCTTTCCTGAAGCGGCGCGAACTGCCCTAACTCATACTTTTTATAATATTGAAGAGGTTGAAAAAGGTGGTTTTGATGATAGGCTGCGTCCTGAAGATAAAAAGTTATTATTAGATTTTCTTTCTGAAAATGAATATGACGATTACGATAAACTAGTCCAGCTTGCAGATAATATGGTTAGCTGGAAAGGCGTTATGACAATTGATGACAGATTTTGTGATATTTTACTTCGCCATCCAGTTTCTAATCCTCAATCTGGACTTATAAAACTCTATGCCCTAAAAGATTATTTTGACGAAAAAATCAACGGAAATATTTACGAGATATTTAAAGATGAAATTATAAAAACTGCAATTATGGAGCCTACGCGAAAAGTAAACTTTCAAGAAGCGTAGGCCAGAACCCCAGAAATTTTATTAATAATTAGTGGAGAAAATATGAAATATAAAGCAGGCGAGAGGCGTAGAGCCCTAGAATATGAAAAAGCAGTTTTGGATTTTTGGCAAAAAGATCATACATTTGAAAAATCCGTTGAAAATAGAGATGTGGACAGAAGTTATGTCTTCTATGATGGACCTCCATTTATTACTGGAAATCCACATCATGGAACCTTACTTTCTTCAATCGTTAAAGACGCTGTTCCTAGGTTTTGGACTATGAACGGCTATCGAGTTGAGAGAAGATGGGGTTGGGACTGTCATGGTCTTCCAGCAGAGAATTTTGTTGAGAAACAGCTTGGAATTACAGACAGGCGTGAAATTGGTACAAAATGGCCACTCGAAACTTATATTACTAAGGCTCGAGAATCTATGGTAGCAAATTCAGAAACTTGGGAGTCGACAATCGCTAGAGTTGGGCGCTGGGTAAACTTTAAAGGCGCTTATCGTACGATGGATAAAGATTTTATGGAATCGGTTTGGTGGGCGTTTAAGACTCTATATAAAAAGGGAAAAATCTACGAAGGTCGTAAGGTCTTAATGTACGACACTAAATTCTGTACTCCAGTTTCAAAAGCGGAAGTTACGATGGATAATGATGCATATCAGACCGTAACAGACCCGTCGGCATTTACGTTATTTTGGCTTTCTTCTGCGTCAGCAGATACGCTGCTTAGTCAACGTATCTCTAATACGTCTCCTTCCGCTGCTCCTTTGAATAAAGCTCAAACTAACGCAAATGACAAAATCGCCTTACTAGCGTGGACAACTACTCCTTGGACACTACCCGCAAACTTAGCTCTTGCAGTTAATCCAAAAATGGAGTACGGAATCTATGAGGTTGATGGTAAAAAATTAATCTTGGCCGTAAAATTAGCAACAAAATTATTTAGTGATATCGTGCCTGAACAAAAATTTAAAGGTTCAAAGCTTGTTGGATTAGAGTATGAGCCAATTATTGAAACAGTTGATGAAAAAGGTAAAATCTTAACTGGTGGCGACAATGGTTTAGATAAACGAAATCAGGGTACCTACAAGGTTCATGGGGCGGATTTTGTTTCAAGCGAAGAGGGTACCGGAATTGTTCATATCGCTCCGGCCTATGGCGAAGACGATTATGCTCTTGCAACTAGCGAGGATGTCGATTTTGTTGATGTACTTGATGAAAACGGCTATTATCTGCCAGAGATGAGCGAGAAACTTCATGAGCTTGGAGTCCGTGATACGGATGAAAACGGTATGGAGATTTGGGCAGCTAATAAATTCATTGCTAAGATTCTCGAAGAAAAAGGAATCGTTTATAAAATCGAATATATTAAGCACGAATATCCGTTTAACCCTCGCTCGAAACAGAGAATTATGTATCGTGCATTTCCGAGCTGGTTCTTTGATGTAACTGGTTCAAAAACGTTAATGCTCGACGAGAATGAAAATGTAAACTGGTTCCCGGAACACCTAAAGCATGGACGCTTCGCAAAGAATATCGAAGCGGCGCCAGATTGGAATCTTTCTCGCGATCGTTTCTGGGCGACAGCAATGCCAGTTTGGAAGGGCGACAAGGGAACCGTTAAGGTTGTAGGCTCTTATGATGAACTATATGAGTTATCTGGCGTTAGACTAGAGGATTATCATAGGCCTTGGGTTGATGAAATCGAATTTGATATCGACGGAGAGCATTTTAAGAGAATCGAGAAGGTGCTAGACTGTTGGTTTGAATCTGGCTCTATGCCATTTGCACAGTTACATTATCCGTTCGAGAATAAAGAAAAGTTCGAAAAGAATTATCCAGCTGATTTCATTGTAGAATATGTTGGACAGGTTCGAGCATGGTTCTATTATGTTCATGTCGTAAATACGGCGCTCTTCGGTCATAACGCTTATAAAAACGTTATTACAACCGGTACGCTCGCTGGTAATGACGGCAGAAAAATGAGTAAATCGCTCGGAAACTATACTGATCCAAACGAGTTGATGGACAAGTTCTCGGCTGATTCGCTAAGATTCTTATTGCTAGGCTCGCCAGTACTCGCTGGAGAAGACTTTGCTTTGCTCGATAAAGATGTTAGTGATGTTGCAAGAAAGCTTTCGATGGTTTGGAACGTCTATGACTTCTTTACAACCTATGCCGAGGTAGATAAATTCGACTCGGATCGAGCAATCAGTCCGGATAAGTTTGAAAATATTTTAGATAAATGGATTGTATCTAGAGTCTATCAGCTTCGAAACCAGATTGACGCTGGTATGAGAGTATATAATATACCAAGCGCAATTTCAGGAGTTCTACCGTTTATTGACGACCTCTCTAACTGGTTTGTTAGACGCTCACGTCGTCGTTTCTGGAAGTCAGAAGATGATGGCGACAAGCTTGAGGCTTACTCGACCCTATATTTCGTACTAGTCTATCTTGCGCAGATTCTTGCTCCGTTTGTACCGTTCCTATCGGAAGAGCTATACCAGAAGATGACTGGTTCTAATTCTTCAGTCCATCTTCTAGATTGGCCTGAAGCTGGTAAGATTGATGATGAAATCTTAAGCGAGATGAGTAGAACACGTGAGATTATTACCGAAGGCCTAGCGCTTAGAATGCAAAAATCTGATACTGAAGAACAAATAAAAGTTCGTCAGCCGCTTTCCGAGCTTGTTTACGACGGAGATAAACTTGAAGAGTTCTATGAGGCGATTATTGCGGAAGAAGTAAACGTTAAACATGTTACAAACGGTTCCGCCATGAAACTCGATAAAGAATTAACGGAAGAACTAAGGGCGGAAGGATTCGCGCGTGAGCTAATCCGCTTTATTCAGTCGGCAAGGAAAAAAGCTGGACTTAATGTTGATGATAGAATTAAACTTTCGGTTTCTTGCTTCGTTTCAGACGATCTAAAACCAATGATCATGAACGAAGTCTTAGCAGAAGAGTTTACTACGGACGCTTCAGCAGAGAACTTTGAATACGACGAAATCGTTAAGATTGGCGACGATAATATTACTATCTCTCTAGAAAAAGCCTAAAAACTAAACGCCTATTTTAGTGTATCTTCTCGGTTTATTACTTTACTAGCGAAGTATTTTAAGTCGAAGAAAAACTAAACCAGGCGTTTTTTCTGGACTTTTTGAGGATTTTCTACCTCTGTTAATTTGCTAAAAATGAAAAATGTTTCATAAAAAGTGTTGACAAATAAGCATAAGTATGATACACTTAAAACAAGTTAGAAAAGAAAACAAAAAATAAATCAAATCTAACCCAAATATAAATAAAAACGGTCGAACCTAAACAAAGACAAAGAACGAGTCGAAAATAATAAAAATAAAAAGAAAGGAAAAACGCCTATACGAAAGACAAAAATACCAAAAGATTAACGAAAGGAGAAGAATATAAGTCTGAGGTAAAAATACAAACTTTAAGGCAAAAGGAGATACCAATGTAAGACAATCTTAAAATCTTGGTCGGGATAGCAACAACCGTCCTGGGCGATGACAATATATCGGTTTGAAACGAATCGAAAAATGTTCAGGCAAAAAAGAAAAGATAACAGAGAATTGAATACAAAAATTATTCAACCATTATAGATAAGATAGAACAGATAAGAACTATAAAAAATGTATTCAATATATAAAAATATTACATCAACAAAAATAAAATAGTAATACGCACATTATATAAAAAGTAAACATTAAAATAATAAAAATAAAAATAGGTAAATAAGGAGAATAATAAATATGGGTTTCGAATTTTATGAAAACGAGGCCAATTATATATCGAAGCAAGAGATCTCTCCTGAAGCAAAAGCTAGAATAGCTAAAAGATTAGGACATCTTGCTACGATAATTAGCTAAAAATTTAACCTTTATACAAAAAATCGGAAAAAATTCCGATTTTTTGTTGACATAATTAAACATTAGCGTTAAAATGAGGTCAGAAAAAGTCATATATTAATATAAAAACACTAAAAAAGAAAGGTTTCTCCACACTATGACACCACAAGAAGACGAAAAACTAACCAGGGCTTTTGAGCAGCTCAAAAACCTACCGGAAGGACAAGACCTTCCAGACGAAATAATCGAGGATCTAACCCAAGATCAGCTTACAGCTATTTATGTTGAACAGATGATTCTAGATAAAGGTGTAGAGCCTAATGATGCTTTGCGTGGCGTTCTCTTAGAAAAACTTGAGAATGCAATTAATCGCAAACTTGTAAATGCTTTACCTGAAGAATCTGCACAGAAACTTGAAAGCGCAATTGATAACGGTGCTAGTGATGAAGAAATTGAAGGTATCATTGCTGAATCAGGAATCGATGTGGAGACGATTACTGAAGAAGCGATGACGGCCTTTCGTGAAAAATATCTTGCTTTAGAGGAGGACAAATAAATGAGCAATTCAGAATTTCAGCCAGGACAATCAATTAATACGGATGATGCTATGAATGATATGCCAACTTTCGCAGAACGCGTAAAAAATAATGTTCCGGAAGCGCTTGAATACTTAAATCAGCACCCTGAACTAAAGCAGAAACTAGCAAGTGCAACTTCTCTACTCGAGAGCTTAAACTCTATGAACGATGAAGAACTCGAAGCTCAGGCAGAGAAAAGCGGAGCCTTCCTCTCGACTGTTGAAACTTTCAATGATATTACCCGTAGAAATCAGGAACGCGCGAATAAGCTTGATGAGCTAGAAACTAGAAAACTTGATGGACAGCTTGGTGGCGAGCAGAAAGAGAACGGAACTTTCACGACTGCTGAAGAAGAATATCGGGCAGAAATCGATAAGATTAATAATAAATATGGCGAAGAAAGAAGCGCTGAGAATGTACTTCTTTCTGGCGAAGTTGATCAGCAGAGAGAAGCAGTCCAGCTTGAAATTGCCGATATTAAGAAGGCGATTGAAGGACTTGAGATGCAGAAAGATGACGGCAATATTTGGGGTGAAGAATACGATAAGAAAAAAGCCGAGCTTGACGCAAAATTAAGCGATGCTGAAGCAAGACTCGAAGCGCTTTCTGGCGGGGCAAACGCTCAGGAAGCTGCAGACCAAAATATTGAACAAGCTCTAGCAGATAAATTAGATGATCTTCAAACTCGCAAATTAGATGGCGAATTCTCTGAAGAAGAGTATGCTGAAGAAGTTAGAAAAGCTCATCAAGCCGCAGCGGAAGGCAGACTTGATGCACTTCAGAACCGTGCAGATCAGGATGCTGAACAAGTCGGAACTGTTTTAAATCAGATTATTGAAGATGGAAAGAGGGAACTTGAGAGTGCAAAGTGGCTTCATGATATTGATGATGGATATAATACAGAAGAAGAATATCAGGAAGCTCTAAAAGCGGCACAAGATAAAATCGATAATCCTGCAAAATATCTTGCTGAATATCGCACAAAAGTAGATAACAGTCCTAAGGCCCAAGCCCTAGAAGGTTCATTTAATGACATCGCTGATCCAGAAAAAATGGATCCAGAAAGCCTACTTAATATGGCAAACTGGTATGCTAAACAGGATCTAGCTCAGAAAGAACTAGCCGCAGAAATTGAAAAGGGCAATCCTGCTGCGCTCGATTGGCTTGAAAAACATCCAGCTTTCAAAGAAGATATGGATGCATTAATTAAAGCTCGTGAGGATAATCTAAATAAAGCCGCAGAACAAGCTGGCGATGAAGAATGGCAAAAATTCTATGATGAGTATGCCAGTGATGAAGATTTCCGAAGGTACTTCGGTTCTCAGGAAGATTTCGATAAGGCAGTACGCGCACTTTATGAAGATAAACTTAATTATAGCGCTGATAATGCAGATAAAATTCTCGCAGAACAACAGAAGAAGACTGCGGAAGATGTCGGCAAAATGATGGAAGACGGCGAAGAAGACGTTGCTCCAGAAAAGAAAGGCTTATTCTCGAAGCTCAAAGGCTTCTTTAATCGCTCAAATCGTACTAAAGAAGGTAAGAAGAACGCTGCGAAAAAATATGGACTTCATGGCTGGAAAAAGGCAGTTATGACAGTTATGCTTGGCCTATCTGTCATGAGAGGTCTTGCAGGTTGCGCTACAATTCCTCCAGTCAACCAGCCAACAGCTCCACAAGAAGCGATTGTCAGCGAAGCGTCAGATAACGTAGATACTAAGTCTAATACTGGATCTGATGCTGATGCTCAAAGACAGGAACAGCTCTTACAAAAAGCTTCAGAACAGTCGCTTGAAGCAGATATGGAAGACGAAACTTTGAAGTCGATTAATGTAATTGTCGATGGAGAAAACCTTGAGATTGACACCTCTACTGATCTTTGGGATGGCGAATCCGACTTCTATACTGAAGTTGGCGATGAAATGGGCTTAAAACAAGGTAAATATAATATCGTTTCAAAGCTCTATGATATGCAGAATGCTGGTAATATGACTAAAGCTGAAATCGGCGAGCAGGGACTTGAGAATCTCTACGGTCGCTCTTCAGACTTTGCTGAAGCTGGACAATTTGCGATGATGGCCGGTTCGGACTTCGTTCTTAATGGCGATACCGACGGAATCACAAATCTTAACGAAATGAACCACGTTATGCAAATCGCGCAGAGCGACGAAGACGCACGAGAGTTAATGCACGGTTCGTCAGTTAATGTCCTTAACGATCTCTTTGATGGACAAGAAGTAAAATTAGTTAAGCACGAACAGGGCGAGTCGCATGGTTCATTATACATCGTAGATGTTGATGGCTCTCTCCAATATGTCTGGCAGGATGAAACTAACCCAGCAAAAGAAGATTTCTATGCTGTTACTTCAGAAAAGCTAAATTCTAACGAAGCTGGCGGATATAAAGACAGATATCTACGCGCAGTCGGAGTTATCCCAGCAGGTGCTTCAGAAGATGAAGCTAAAAAGATTATGGAGAAATACGATATCGAAATTTCTCTAAAATGTGGCCAGGTAATCCTTATTACTGTCGATAACCCAGATACGGGCGACGAAAAGACGACAAAAGAGACCTCCGAGAAAGAAACCAAAGAAACTGATGAAAAAACAACGTCAGAAAAGGAAACGAAGGAAACGGACGAGAAGACCACTAAAGAAACAGACGAGAAAACTACGAAGGAAACCGACGAGAAGACCACTAAAGAAACTGATGAAAAAACAACTAAGGAAACCGACGAAAAGACGACAAAGGAAACAGACGAAAAAACAACCAAAGAGACTTCTGAAAAAGAGACAAACGAGAAGGCAACGAACGAGAAGACAACGAACGAGAAGACTACAAATGAAAAAACGACAAACGAGAAAGTAACGAACGAGAAAATTACGGACGAGAAGATTACTAACGAAAAAGTTACCTCTGAAAAAGAAACTAATGAAAAAGCTACTACGGAATATGATGGTAAAACCGATATTCTTCCTGGCGAAGAAGGCGACGGTTGGACGCAGCGAGAGGTAACTCCAGAAGACGAGACTCCAAGAAGCGAAGCTGGAGAAGAAAACGGTTATGTAAACGACAACACTCCTGGCAGTTCAGCTGAGAATATCACGATTCCAGTAGAAGAAAAAAATGAGGATGCAACTGAGCCAACAGATGCAACTTACAGCGAAGATACTTCTGGCTGGAGAGATGAAGTCTCGAATGAGGAAGGTACACAGAATATTGAAGAACCTTCAACTCCAGAAGAAGTAAATGCTATCAATGATTCTGAAGCAAATCAGGAATCAGCAGCAGACAACAATACTCCAGAAGAAAATCAAAATTATGTTAATGAAGCAATGAATCGTTTTGATAACGGAGAATAAAATAAAAACGCGCAGGGGGAATTAAAATAGGTTCAAATTAAAAGGGAAGAAAGGAGCCCGAAAATGCGAACAAAAACAAAAACAAAAACCTGGGAAACGATGAGGCGTTCAGCCCGTCAGTTCCTTCCGGCTTTGTTGCTGTTCGGCGGAGCAGTAGCGGCGGTCACGCCCCTAAGTAACGCCAGCGCAGCATCAACAGCTTGGGGCCCAGAACGTCCAACTTATACTTGGGCGGAACCGGCCGAAAAAGTTACATTTAACTCAATTACCGATAACCCAAAAATCGGTGATGAGAGAAACTTCGTCCGTATCAGAAAAGCTGGTACAACTGACGAATTGGTCGATAAAGTTGAACTAGAAGTAGGTCAAGAATACGAGGTCTCAATCTGGTTCCATAACAACGCAAAATCTAAATTAAACGGTTCAGAATACGGCGGTGCTGGTATCGCTACTGACGTTCGTCTTCGTGTCGAACAGCCAGAAAGAGTTAATGCTGGAACAAATGGTATTATTAAAGGTATCATTTCTGCATCAAACTCAGATCCGAGCGAAGTTTGGGATATCGCCTATGCATATTCTAAATCTACCGTTTTAACACGCTACGTTGCTAACTCAGCAACTATCCATAGCCTTGGTAATATCGACGGACAGATTTTAAGTTCCGAAGCAATGTTTGGTTCTCAAGGTGCAAAACTTGGATATTGGAATGACCTTTGGGGAACCCTTCCTGGTTGTAACGAATATTCTGGTTATGTTACTTATCGCTTTGTCGTCGATCAGCCAAACTTTGAAATTTCGAAAACTGTTTCGAAAGAAAAAGAACAGAATTATACTGAAAAAATCACAGTTAATCCTGGCGATACATTAGATTTTCGTATCGACTATAAAAACACTGGTACAATTAATCAGAAATCTATTATCGTTTATGATAATATGCCAGAAGGTCTAAAATATGTTGCTGGTACTTCATTCTTCAAAGCCTCATTTAATGAAAACGGCAACTTTGTCTCGGACAAATTATTTGATGGCGGAATTAATCTTGGCGATTATAGACCAGACGAATCAATGTATCTAACTTATAAAGTTGAAGTTGCAGATGATAAAAATATCTTCCCATGTGGAGATACTAAAGTCTACAATAATGCTTCGGTCGCTACGGCGAACGGTACAGGTTATGACAAAGTAGAAATTACAGTTCATCGTGATTGTGCTCCGGGCGAGCTTCCAAAAACGGGCCCGACGGAAATCGTAATGGGAACTATTGTTGTCGCTGGAATCGGTATTGGGGGTGCATATTATATCGCTTCTCGTCGTCAACTCAAAAAACTTTCTAAATAATTAGACGCTAACTAATTACTCCTTTCAAAAACTGCTTAAAGGAGTACAGGATGAGGAAAAACCGCATCCTGTGCTTCTTTTTATTTTAAAGTCCTTATGCTATAATAAGAATAATATGGGTGAGAAAATAGAAAAGACGCTAACTATTATTGAGGGTAGAGATTGTAACCAGCCGATAGCGGAGGAGATTCGCGATACGGCGATAAAAAGCGGTTTTAAAGCGAATATTTTAAAAACTATTAGTTCTGTTGATATCGCAAACGGAACGCTCGACCGAGTTTTTGGGGATTGTGTAATTTGGCGTGGACCAGTAGATATGAAGAGTATGTATGAAACCGAACGCGTAATCTCATATCTCCATGAATCTGGAAAGCTACTAATTAATGCTAATCCGACCGGCGGAAGAATTTGTACTTCAAATAAGTTCTTTCAGCATGGATTATTTCAGCTAGATCCAGTCCTTAGGGAACATACTCTAGAAATGCACATGGCTCTTTCCAAAGTCAATCTTTATGATTTACTAGAGCGGGGAAGACTTCAATACCCATTTCTTTTGAAGCCAGATTTAGGTACTCGTGGCGAGGGAATTTTACTAATTAAATCCGCAGAAGATATTGAAAAATTTGATCAAAATTACTATGAGTTCTCTACGGAAACCTATGTTAAATCGTCGTATGACTGGAGAGTCTTTGTTCTAGGTGGAGTTGCGCTTGGAGCAATGCGAAAGCAAGGCGATATGCAGGATGCTTCGAATTTTAGATCTCGTTCTGGAGGCCTACAACATTGGGGCGAAGAAGATCCGGAAGTATTAAAAGAAATTAATGAGTTGGCTGTTCGAGCAGCAAAAATTTCAGGACTTGAATATGCTGGAATGGACATTGTGCGTGATGATGAAACTGGAAAATATATTTTGCTTGAAACTAATATCGCTGCGGGATGGCAAAATGGATTTTTCGAATCGACTGGAGTTAGCGTGTCTCAAGAATTTGTTAATTGGTTCTCGGATCGAGCCATGCTCTACGAACAATCAGTTTATAATGCTGTAAAAACTTATGTCGAAAGACGATTAAGATTTTTACTAAAGGAGAGTAAAGAAAAATATCAGCGAATAATTTCTTTTGAAGAAAAATCCAAAATGTCTGAATCCGAAGCTAGGGTTTTACTAGAATCGTCAGGAGTAGCTCTAGAGGGGAAATTGCAGGGTGCCTATACCTTAATTTCTCTCGGAAAAACTACTTGGGTTGATAAAGTAAAAATTCAAGACCTACTGTCTTCAATTGAAGAGTATGAAATCTCAAGGTTCGGAAACTTTATCGGTAAAGACTCTGGCTCGCTTGAAGAATCTCTTGAGAGAACAACATATTACCTTGCCGTTCGCTCGAAGCTGTCTTGATTTTTTGAAAGAAGTGTGATAAAATTGTTCATAGTTTATTAATTTTTTAATACAAGGAAATTATAATGAAGAAAGCAGTTGTACTCATCGGCGGAAAACAGTATGTCGTCGCTGAGAAAGAGACCCTACGGGTGGACCTCCTCCCGGCAGGAACGAAGACGCTCGAAACTGGTGCTTTACTTGTGATTGACGGCGATAAAACTACCGTTGGTACTCCGGAAGTCAAAGGCGTAAAAGTTTCAGCTAAAGTCGTTGAAGAAAAAATCGCTGGAGACAAAGTTCGCGTAATTCGTTATCATTCGAAGAAACGCGTTCATAAAGAAACTGGCCATCGCCAGAAATATAGCGTAATCGAAATCACCTCGATTAAATAATTAAAAAATTCCTCTCCTAAGAGAGGAATTTTTGTTGTAGTGATTATTCGCTACGTAAGGCCTCAACAGGGTCTTTTTTACTTGCGCGGCTCGCTGGTATAGCTCCCGCGAAAACCGTTAACCCTATACTAATTAGAATTAATATGATTGCTTGAACAATAGAGAACTGAGTAATGTTGTCAATTTTTGCAAGTGCAGAAACAATGGTGTTGACTGAAAGGCAAAGTGAATAAGCGACAATTACCCCAATCAATCCCGCAACTAATCCTTCGATAATAGTTTCAGCTCTAAAGACGCGTACAACATCGCGCTTACTAGCTCCAATTGCGCGCAGAATTCCGATTTCTTTCGTGCGCTCAAGGACTGAAATATAAGTAATAATTCCGATCATAATGCTAGATACAATCAGGGAAATAGCAACAAAAGCGATCAGTACATAAGAAATTAAATTAACCGCAGTTTTAATAGTCTTTATTATCTCGGCTGTCGCATCCTGATAATAAATCTTCTCCTCTTTTCCTTCATTGTATTTATCCAAGAACGCGATCACTTCTTTCTTTTTGTCTTCAGTTTTTGGATAAAGACTGATTTTTTCTGGAGTGCCATTATCTTTTCCTGACGCCTGTAAAATCTTTTCTATGAGTCCGTGTGTATAAGCTAGAAAACCGCTTTCGTCATCGGCCTTTTTAGCTTTTACAACGCCAACAATCTTAGCCTCGAACGCATCGTCATAACTTTCGCCATTTAAGCTAACGCGATAACTTTTTCCGATAATATCATCATAAGAAAACCCGACATTTCCAGATACGAGTTCAATATTATGATTAATATTATAAATAAAGGTGTCGAGCTTTGTTCTATCTGCAAGATTCAAAGTATAGGCATTACTTAATTTAAATTTTTTATCGCCGTCAACTACTAATACTAGTTCGTTCGCTGATTTAGGAAAACTGCCAGAAAGAATTTCATAAGGAGTCTCCGAAATAAATTCTTTCATAGAAGAACTTAAGAAATCTTTTAGCTGGACTTCTGCTCCTAAATCACTGCCGCTTGATAATATTGAGCTTAGGGAATTATCTTCAAAAGGATTTACTTTAATAATCTCGCCGTTCTAATCCTTGTCGTAAACATTTACATCTACATCATAGCTGTAAGAAACCGAATCGGTTATATTATTTATAGTTTCAGAATTCTCGTCAATATATTTCTTTAGACCAGCAGTATCATTAAATCGTACCTGGTTTTGTTTAGATATGCTTAAATTATCTTTAATGTCATCTTCTGCAACAATCTCGCCATTAGCATTTGAGTCGTCAGTTTTAACATTTGCTATAGAGAAACTATCGGACTGAAGATAAACCCTGTCGACAGTAATCGGCGATGGAACAGAACCTAGACCCGCAAGATTATTTACGTATTGATTAACACCATTAGCTAGTGCAAGAATTAGGGCAATTCCGATAATACCGACACTACCAGCAATCGCTGTTAATATTGTACGACCACATTTAGTTAGGAGATTATTTGTACTGAGCTGAAAAGCCGTGAGAAGACTAATAGAGGTACGCTTTCTCTTGCTCTCGTCTCTTTCTTCGTTCTTATCATCATACGGATCTGTATCGCCAACAATCTTTCCGTCTTTAACATTGATAATTCTGGTAGAATAATCTTTAGCGAGTTCAGGGTTATGAGTTACCATAACGACAAGTTTATCCTTTGCGATCTCTTTGAGTAGATCCATAATTTGAACGCTAGTTTTAGAATCGAGCGCGCCAGTTGGTTCATCGGCTAGTACAATATCTGGGTTATTTACGAGCGCGCGTGCAATTGCAACGCGTTGCATCTGTCCGCCAGAAAGCTGGCTTGGGCGCTTATTAATATGTTTTCCGAGCCCGACTTTATCCAAAGCATTTTTAGCTCGTTCTTTACGTTCGGACGGGGAAACACCAGAAAGAGTTAACGCCAGCTCGACATTTGAAAGAACTGTCTGATGTTGTATTAAATTATAACTTTGGAAAACAAAACCTACACGATGATTACGGTAGGTATCCCAATCTCGGTCTGTATAATTTTTTGTACTAATGCCGTCAATTATAATATCGCCTTTTGTGTAGCGATCAAGACCTCCGATAATATTAAGTAAAGTTGTTTTTCCAGATCCACTGGGACCAAGGATGGAAACAAATTCATTTTTGCGCAAACTAACGGAAACATTATCAAGAGCTTTTAACTCTATGCCCTCCGTTTCGTAAATTTTAGAAATATTTTTAACCGTTAACATAACCTTATTATACATAAAATTTTTTAGAATTCATAAAAGCCTATAAAAAAACAAGCTTTTTTACTTGTCTTTATTGGCGGAAGGGAGAGGATTCGAACCTCCGATAGGGTTGCCCCTATACACGCGTTCCAGGCGTGCTCCTTAAACCACTCGGACACCCTTCCAATGACTGGTGCCCGGAACAGGACTTGAACCTGCACGTCGTAAGACATATGCTCCTAAGGCATACGTGTCTACCAGTTCCACCATCCGGGCATAAAAATATTATAACAATTTTTTAATCGTTTGTACAGAGAAGATTGAATTTTGCTTCATAATCTTTTTTACCATAAGGGGCGCGAGGAATGAAAGTCGCAGCGGAAGCATTCGTATTGCACGAGAAATTGTCACCTTCAAAAACCGCACGATAATCATTGTTATGATTCAAAAATTCATAATTTAGAATTTGGCGAAGATGAACTGTAAAACCATTATTTAAATATTTCTCGAACGCTTTTTCTAAAGTATCGTCCTTATGTTCTTCAATAAATTGAGGATAAAGTATTTCTTCATAGTAATTTCGAGAAAGTTCTTCAAATTTTTGGTTAACGAAAAAGTTTTTATCGCGAAGGTTTGCAATCACAACTGCCCCGACAGCAACAGCAAGAGCAACAAAAATTAACGCTATCATTAATTTTGAAGTGAAACGACTATGTCGCTTAATAATCTTCATATTTTTATTATATCATAATGCTTATGGTTAGTTGTAAAATATGAAAAAATTTGCTAAAATAATCCCAATGAAAGAGAAAGTGGGGACACTACTAAAAGAAAAACCAGTCAGAATTTTATTAAGACTCTTTTTGTTGATAATAACTTCAATCTTAATAATGTTTTTCATTGAATGGAGCTATGTTTGGAAAGAAACCGATACCGCAATAGATTTTGCCTTTGGCTGGAGAATGAAGGTTTTCTTTTATAGTGCGATGATCGTTTTCTTCATCGAACTGATAATTTCAGCATTTTTTAAAACTGCTTGGACTGGTCCTGCTATTACGTTTATCGGCGCAGTTATTTTATCCTATATCTCTACTCAAAAGATGCTTTTTCGAATGCAGCCGCTCCTTCCAGAGGATTTTGCCCTAACCGGCCAAGCAGGAACATTAACGAGATTTATTGATGTTTCAAGCTTAATTAAAATGATTTTAGCCTGCGTTTTAATCTTCACACTAGCGATTGTGTTGAATATCATTAGTCGAAAGATTTTTGGCTCGGCTAAAGATGAAAATGGAAATAAATATACAAAAAATTTCCGTCTAGTTCGAGTTTTGATGGTAGTAATTGGAATTACTGGTTTTATGATATCGACTGATTTTGTTAGAAATCATCCAGGCAGTAAAAATATAGATTTGCCTAATCTTGACTCGTATTTTATCGCTTGGAACCAAAAAGGTAACTACGATTTAAATGGCCCAGTATTAGGCTTTCTGTATAATCTTAAGAAAATTGAAGTTGAAGAGCCTGATGGCTATTCGAAAGAAAAGATTTCAGAAATCAAAGAAAAATACAACGACGACGCAGGGAAGAACCTGTCTGATAGCGATTATAATATCGTTATGATTCTAAACGAAACTTTCTATGATCCTGAAATAATCTCAGCCTACTATCCATATTCAAAAAATCCAGATTTAAAAACTAATTCTATGGGGGTTCCGGTTACGGACGAGATAACTCCAACTTTGAAAAAACTTATCTCTAGCGACAAGAATAACTCTCGTGTTGCTACCGGACAAATGTATTCGACGGATTATGGTGGAGGAACAGCGAATATTGAATTTGAAGCAGATACCGCAATGTCCAATTATTTTATGAATACCGTTCCGTATAATGATGTCCTATCCCATGTTAAAAGTATTCCATCTATCGCATCAGTCGCAAAAGAGGCTGGCTATGATACCGTAGCGATTCACCCATTTAATGGCGGAATGTATAAGCGAAATATCGCGTTAGTAAGTGAAGGATTTGATGAGTTTATTACAGAAAGCGAAATGCATTTTAAAGATGTAGATGATAGCCGTCCATATATTAATGACCGTTCAGCCTACAAAGAAGTTTTGAAAACCATCTCTGAACATGATAAGAAGACTATGATTTCGCTAATTACAATGCAGAATCACATGGGATATGATGCCTATGGCTATACAACAAGAAGCTATCGAGTCGCAGACGCCCCAAAAGCAGGCGAGAACTTATCTCCTTTTGAAGAGGATGAAAAGTCCCAAGTCGAAGTCTTCCTAGAAACTCTTCATAATTCAGACTATTATTTATCTGAATTCCTAGATGGTTTATCTAAATCAGATGAAAAAACTGTCATTCTGTTCTATGGCGACCATAGTCCAGGCATCTTTAATAGAGTAAAAGATGCCGAGTCAAAAGAAATCTCCGATTTATCACAGATAACTCCTTATTTCGTCTGGGCAAACTTCGACCTTGATGACTCGTCTATTAAGAACAAGGAGATTCAATCTTTTGGCGGAATTAAGGGAATCACTCTACCAACAACTACCCCGAACTGTTTTGTCCCGACTATGTTTAATTTACTAGGGCTTAAGAAAGCCAGCTTTATTAACCTGGCAAGTAAAGTTTGCGCAGCTGAACCGATCCTAACTCAAATCTACTTCGGGGCAAATAATCCTGCCGAGTCTAATATCTTGAAAGATTACAATCTTTACGTTTATGACGTCTTGGGTGGCAAGAGATATTGGTATCGTTAATATGCTTCCACAAAAAATGAGAGTAAAACTCTCTTTTTGTATTCTCTTGGTATGGTGGAGCGTATGAGACTCAAACTCATGACCTCTTCAATGCCATTGAAGCGCTCTAATCAACTGAGCTAACGCCCCAAATGAGTAGATATAAATTCTGCAAATGCCGGGGCGAGAGGCCTAAAAGGCCGGAAAGCCCCAAAGTTTCTACCATTTTATCAAAAATTATTCTTTATTGCAACTAACTAAAAGATAAGGTAAAATTAAGATATGGAAAATAAGACAATTCTAACTGGAATTCGAGTAAACTCGGAAATGACACTAGG
This sequence comes from Candidatus Saccharimonadota bacterium, assembly GCA_017479205.1. Taxonomy (GTDB): domain Bacteria; phylum Patescibacteriota; class Saccharimonadia; order Saccharimonadales; family Saccharimonadaceae; genus Nanosyncoccus. Next base: position 17,671 of record JAFVCN010000023.1, on the reverse strand, counting down.
GAACTTTTTAGGCGCTCTACTTCCGATGACGAGGCTTGCTAATAAATATTCTAAAAATAATCAAATCAATATTTTTATTCCAGATTTACATACAATTATTTCTGACATTGACGGAGAATTACAAAAAAATTTAGTCAAAGAAATTAAATATTATCTTGCAGCAGGGCTAGAGCTAAATGAAAATGTCCATATTTACAGACAGAGTTATGTTCCTGCACATAGCGAACTCTGTTGGATTCTAAACTGTGTTGCGACTATGGGAGAAACTAGCCGTATGATTCAGTATAAAGAAAAGTCTCACAACGGAGATTTAGGCACAAACGTCGGTATCTTCGACTATCCAATTCTTATGGCAGCAGATATTCTACTTTATGATGCTACTTATGTTCCAGTCGGAGAAGATCAGTTTCAGCATTTAGAATTAACGCGTAATATCGCAGAGAGATTTAATCATAAATTTGGTGAAACATTTATCCTGCCAGCTAAAACCTCTGATCAGGCTAAATTTATGGAAATCTCGCAGGAATCAGATAAGGCTTCAGGAATTAGAATCCGCGACTTACAGAATCCAGAGAAGAAAATGAGTAAATCTGCAGAATCGGAAAATTCAAAAATTATGATGAACGACGATCCGGCAAAGGTTACGAAGAAAATTATGTCGGCTCAGACAGACAGTCTTGGTAAGATTTCATTTGATATGATGAATCAACCTGGTATTTCGAATCTACTTCAGATTGAATCATTAGTAACTGGCGTGCCTCTCCAGGACGTAATTTCGACTTGGGCGGGCGAAACCCATTATGGTGATTTGAAGAAAAAAGTTGCAGCGAGTGTATCGGGGTATCTTGCGGATTTTCAGGCAAAAGTTGCAGAAATTTCAGACGAGAAAGTGTACGAAATTTTAGAAAGTGGCGAAAAGTATGCAAACGAAGTCGCTAACAAAAAACTTCTATCAGTTCAAAAAGCCGTCAGCTTAAGATAGTTTTTGTGAAAAAGTTTTAGTATAAGCATTTTTATGGTATAATCAAAGTATTATGGCGAAGGTTATTTGTATTACTAACCAAAAAGGCGGCGTGGGAAAAACCACGACAGCGGTCAACTTAGCATTTTATTTAGCAAAAGAAAAATTTAAAACTCTTTTGATCGATTTTGATCCGCAGGGAAATGCAACTAGCGGTCTTGGGATTGATAAGGCTGCGCTCGAAAAGGCGTATGAACCTGGCTCCAATGTTGCTGGCGCATCGATGACAGAAGTTATGCTCGGTACAATTGGATTACTTCCGATTATTCAGGAAACTAAATATAAAAATCTAGATATCGCTCCGACAACTCCTCAGCTTGCAAATGCCGAGGTAGAACTTACAAAAGATAATAGTCGTTTTATGCGCCTGAAAGAGGCTGTAAAGATGATTGAGGGAAATTATGATTATATTATTATTGACTCTCCTCCAAGTTTATCGCTTTTGACGGTTAACGGTATGATTACCGCTGACTATCTCTTATTGCCAGTACAAACAGAGTTTTATGCAATGGAAGGAGTTTCTCAGCTTCTCGAAACTATGAAACTAATCCGAGAACGCATGAACCCAAACCTGAAGCTGCTTGGCGTCCTTGCGACCATGTATGATAAGAGAACATCTCTCTCGATTCAGGTACTAGAAGAAGTTGAAAAATACTTCAAAGATAAAGTCTTCAAAACTACTATCCCAAGAAATGTCCGCGTTGCAGAAGCTCCAAGTCACGGTGTACCAGTTGGAGCCTACGATAAGTTTAGTAAGGGTGCGAAAGCTTATCGAAACCTAGCTAGAGAAGTAATTGAAAGAACAAAATAATAATTAAACGGGTGGAAACAAAAAGGAGGTAAAATGGCAGGACTAGGAAGAGGGTTTGAAAGTTTAATCCCAACAGATTTTGTTAATACTGATTTTGATGTTACGGCGAACGAAGACGCAAAAGAAAGTAGTTTAAAAGAGCTACCTATTTCGGACGTAATTCGCGACGAGGAGCAGCCTCGAAAAGAATTTTCCGAGGAAGCCCTAGAAGCTCTAGCAAGCTCGATTAAGGAACATGGAGTACTCCAGCCGATTGTAGTTGTTAAAGAGGGGGAGAAATATAAGATTGTTGCTGGTGAAAGAAGGTGGCGCGCTTCGAAGAAAGCGGGGCTCTCTACTATTCCGGCTATTATTAGAACTCTCGATACTCAAAACCGTTTAGAGCTTTCAATTATCGAAAATGCTCAAAGGGAAGACTTAAACGCGATTGAAATGGCGACCGCCTACGCAAAATTAAAAACTCAGTTTAACTTAGAGCCTAAAGAAATCGCAAATCGAGTCGGAAAAAGTGAAAGTTCGGTTATAAATACAATGAGGCTCTTAAATCTGCCAGAAGATGCTAAAAAGGCAATGGTTGAACATAAATTAACCGAAGGTGTAATGAGGCCTTTAATTAACGCAGATCCAGAACTAATTTCGAAATACTTACCTCTAATTATTGAAGAGGGCTGGACGGCTCGAAAAGTTGAAAAAGTAATGAGCGAGCAGAAGAAGAAATCTTCAGTAAGAGCGATTAAAACTTCAATTTACACAAAGCAAGAAGATAATTTATCTAAAAAATATGCAGCGAAAGTAAAAATTTCTGGCAGATCGGTTAAGATTACCTGTAAGAACGACGAAGAACTCAAAAAATTACTTGAAAAACTAGCGTGATATAATAAAAGTAGATGAAGAAAGACGTCGATTATATCATTGAACAGGGTAGAGCTCGACGACGAAGACTCAGTCTTCAGCCAGTTTTTACCTTTTTCATGTCGGCGCTTTTTACCGCTTTAATTATTTCAAGCGTGCAATATATTGGCGGAGATAGGAGTAGTAAGACCGATTCGAAAGTTAAAATTGTTGACGGAATTGAAACCGAAGTTTCAGATTTTGTTGAATTAAGCTCCGTATCAGAAGGACACAAGCTTGAAATTGAGGAGACTCCACCAGTTTCTAATGAAACAGCGCAGCCGTCCGAAATCCCGTCAGTTAGTGGAAAGAGAATAGTTTATTTAACTTTTGACGATGGGCCGAGCGGCTATACTCCAAAATTGCTAGACGTTTTAAAGAAATATAATGTTAAGGCAACCTTCTTCGTAACTTGTAAAGGCTCGGATGAAATGATTTTAAGGGAAGCGAACGAAGGTCATACGGTCGCCCTCCATACCTGTTCCCATAACTATGAAATTTATCGTAGCATGGATACTTATTTTAATGATCTTAATACGGTCTCGGCGAGAGTCGCAAGAATAACTGGAAAGAGTCCAAAAATAATTCGTTTTCCAGGCGGAGCCTCAAATTCAATCAGTGCGCGCTATAATAAAGGAATTATGACGGCTTTAACTTCTGAAGTCGAAAAACGAGGATATAGATATTTTGACTGGAACGTTTCGAGCGGAGATGCTAGTAATAATGTTTCGACAACGGACGCAGTTTATCGAAATGTCGTTAATGCTGTTAATGGACGTGGAGATGGCAGTTTTTCGGTAGTCTTACAACATGACACAAAAGATTTTTCGGTCAATGCAGTTGAAAAGATTATTCAATATGGCTTAAAAAATGGCTATGAATTTAAAACGCTTGATGAAAATTCTCCAACCGTCCATCACCGAGTTAATAACTAGACCGATTCTCGAAAATATGATAAGATAAGGGAAATGCCATTGTAGCTCAGTTGGTAGAGCAGCTCATTCGTAACGAGCAGGTCGCTGGTTCGATCCCAGTCAATGGCTCCATTTTTTATTCCAATTTTTTGTAATTCTTATGGCTATCTGTTATAATAGAACAAATAGGAGGAATATGAGAAAAAAAGTTATTGTAAGATGTGCGCTTATTTCGAGTGCGCTTATGGCGTCAATCACGGCAGGTTTTCTTACGAGTAATCTAGTCTATGCCGAACCGCCAACAAAGCCAAACAGCAGTTCTTCTAATAAGCCAGGTGGCTCAAGCAGTTCGTTTGATACAAAATCTTATAAAGGAGCAGTTACTTTCTCGGAAACTGCCTCGGAGGCTGATGGCTCTTATACTTCTACAACTGCAGGAGAAAATGCAGTTTTAGTTTCGGGTGGAACAGTTAACCTCAGTAATCCAACAATCGTAAAATCCGGTGACGATAATAGTGGCGATAACGCAGATTTTTACGGTACAAACGCAGCAGCACTCTCCTATGATTCTTCAAAAATTAAAATTAACGGCGGAACCATTACGACTAATGGAGCCCACGCAAATGCAGTTTTTGCCTATGGCGATTCCACAATTGATATTGCTGATACTGCAATTAAAACTAGCGCGAATAACTCTGGCGGAATCATGGTAACCGGCGGAGGAACCTTGACCGCAACAAACCTTAATATCTCTACTTCCGGGAATTCTTCGGCAGCAATTCGTTCAGATCGAGGTGGCGGAACCATGACTGTAAAAGGCGGAAATTACGAAGTTTCTGGTACTGGTTCGCCAGTCATCTACTCAACTGCTAATGTTACAGTCTCTAATGCAACTTTAATTTCGACAGCTAGTGAAGGCGCTGTAATTGAAGGTAAAAATTCTGTAACTCTTGATAATGATGATATAACAGTTACAAATACAAAACTTAACGGAAACTCCGAAACTTATAAAGCCTTTTTCATTTACCAGTCAATGTCTGGAGATGCTGACGAGGGAACCGGTAACTTTACAATGACAAATTCAAAAGTTACCAATAACAAGGGGGAGATTTTCTTTGTAACGAACACTTCCGCAATTATTACACTTGAAAATAATACCTATGTTAATAACGATACAGACGGGGCGTTCTTAAAAGCGACTAGCGGAAAATGGGGAACTAGCGGTAAAAACGGTGGTAATGTAACTCTATATGCTAAAAACGATGGCATTTTTGGAGATTTCGTCATTGACGATGTTTCGACTTTAACCGCCAATCTAACCGAAAAAGCCTATCTTATGGGAACGATTAATAGAGCGAAAACCGCGAAGGAAATTAATCTGGTCATGGACAAAACTTCAATCGTTGTTCTAACTGGAGATAGTTACATTTCGAGTTTAACTAATGAAGATGCGGAAAATTCAAACATCTATGCAAACGGACATAAGCTCTATGTCGGCGGTACGGAGGCTACAATTAACCAGGATACTCCTCCAGAATATACTCGTGATAGCGAATCTGAAACAGAGGCGGAAGTAGAAGTCAAAGAAGATAAAACTTGGCTTTATTGGTTACTTGGAGCAGCTGGCGTTGCGTTTGTTATTGCTCTAATTATAGTGTTTATTATCTTAAGTAAGAATAAAAAGAATAAAAGAGCCTTTGAAGAACAGCAGGCTCTTGCGCAGGTTGAGCATAATAATATGAAAAGACCTTGGGAGCAAGAACAACCTTTACAGAAGCCTGGAGCGAATTATAAGAAAAACGCTTAAGCTTGAAAAACAGAGATGAATTTGTTAAAATAAAGAGGATTTTTAAGAAAGATAAAAACTAAAATACCCAAATGTTATGGAGGAAAAATGCCGAACATTCTGGGTATTTTGCACAGCGCGGAAAATACAATTCGGTTAGTCGATGATTCAGTAACAGACGAAACTTTGAATTTGTTTATTTTTGCGGAAACGAGTGCTGAGGTAAAAATTTATTCAAGAAACAAGCCAAAAATCTCAAGTATGCGGAATTATCGCAGGCGTAAAGTTTTTAGAAAAGGCTTAAGTGTTATTGAAACGAATCGTTTTTCAAATAGATATGTTGTTATAGATGATAAATTCTTATATATTCTCTCAAGACCATTAGCTAAAATGTCTGGTCGCGGTTTTTCTTTTATTAGGATCATGGGTTATGACGAAGTCCAGATGATGCTATTTAACATGAAACTTTGTGAGAATAGATCCATGAGAAATATCCGCGGAAATGCCTATAGCTGCGGAATTGGTCGATACAAGATTAAAGTGGAGTGAGTTGTGTTATACTATAGGTATGGATACGAAAGAGAAAGATATTAAAATTTTGGCAATCGTCGGAATGAGCGGATCGGGAAAGTCGGTCGTAGTAGATCATCTAACTTCAAAAGGTTTTCCGAAAGTTTATTTTGGTGGAATGATTTATAAGGAAATGGAGCGACGGGGAATTGAACGTACTCCGGACGGCGAAAGCGAAAAGAAGTTCCGTGAGATGATTCGAGAAACTGAAGGAAAAGATTGGGTAGTAAATCAGGTAATTGCCGAAACTAAAGATCTAATTTTAGCAGGACAAAAGAGAATTATCCTAGATGGTCTTTACACTTGGACTGAATATAAAACCCTAAAACATGAATTTCCTGGACAGGTTAGTGTACTTGCCGTAGTCGTAGATAAAGGATTAAGACATAAACGCGTCGGAAAGCGTGTTGAAAGACCGTTTAATACAGAAGAAATCCAAGAACGAGATCGCTCAGAGATTGAAAATCTTGAAAAAGGCGGACCGATCGCGATGGCGGATTACTATGTTCTGAATAATTCGAGTGTAGAAGATTTAAATCTAAACGTAGATGAAGTTTTAAAGAAAATAGAATTCTAGGAGTTTTATGAAGAAGTTGGTAATCATAGACGGTAAAAGCGTCTTCTATCGTGGATATTACGCGATGGGGAATCTTTCCCGTGCTGACGGAACGCCTACTTCTGGAGTATACGGATTTGCGACAATCGCTATGGAGATTGTGCGAAAACTCTCTCCTAATAAAGTGGTTGTAGCTTGGGATAAGGCAAAAACTTCTACCAGAAAACGTTTAGCGATTTATGGAGAGTATAAGGCGGGACGCGTAAAACCGCCAGAAGATTTCTTTGCGCAGATACCGTTACTTAAAGATTTGATTTATGCGCTTGGTTGGGGATTTATGGAATGCGACGACTATGAAGCGGATGATATTATCGGTACTCTCGCTCGTCAAGCAAAAGACTGGGATGTATATATTGTATCTTCAGATTTAGATATGCTACAAGTCGTAGATGAAAACGTCAGAATGTACCGGCTCTTAAAGGGCTTCTCGAAGCTCGAGGAAATGGACGTTCCGGCCGTAGAAGAAAAATATGGAATTAATAAAAAACAATTCTTGGATTTAAAATCGATTAAAGGCGATAATTCGGATAATATTCCAGGCGTGCCAGGTATTGGCGAAAAAGGTGCTGTAAAATTATTAGCAGAATACGGTAGTCTTGATGGAATTTACCAGCATATTGATGAAATTACCGGAGCAACACAGAAGAAACTAATTGAGGGTAAGGATTCGGCATATATGTCTTATCAGCTCGCAAAAATTATGACCGACGCTCCAGTTAAGATAGATGATATTCCAGATTTAATAATAGACAAAAAGAGAATTGTCAGCGCACTAAAGAATTTAGAGTTTTTCTCATTAGTTCGAAAATATAACGACGAGCTAGATAAATTAGATCCAGAGGGTGCGCATCAGGATGTAGTAGAGCGAATCAATAAAATTATGGATAATAAAAAAGCGCCTAAAGCGGAAGAACCTGATACTAAAAACGAACAATTTAATCTTTCAAAAATCGAAGTCCCGAAAGATTTAATCATTGCGCAAGATATTAAAACTAAAATGCATTCTGATGCAGAATTTGCGCAGAAAATATTAGATTCAAATGGCAATTTTTGGGATTTAAATCAGGCGGAATTTTTACTTAATCCTCTGCGAAAGAAAACTGACGATTCTCAGCTAGGACTATCTTTTGATGAAGAGCTCGAGAAGAAATATAAAAAACAAAAGTATGAACTTTCCTTGAAGCCAGAAAACGCAAAATTGGCAAAAGTCTATCATGAAGAAGATCTACCAATGATTCCAGTTTTGTATAAGATGGAAAAACGCGGTATTAAAATCGATAGAAAACATTTTGAAAAACTAAAAGTTGAATTTGAACAAAAAGTTTCAAAAGTCGAAAGAAAAATTTTCGAAGTAGCGGGAACCGAATTTAACTTAAACTCGCCGATTCAACTGTCTAGTATTCTTTTTGAAAAATTAAACCTTCCTACGAAGGGAATTAAAAAAACTTCTAGAGGATTCTCGACCGGAGCGAAAGAGCTAGATAAGTTAAAAGACGAACATGAAATTATCCCGCTTATTCAAGAGTATCGAGAAAACGCCAAATTACTCTCGACTTATATCTTACCCCTGCCGACGCTTGCCGATAAAGAAGATGTAATCCATACTACTTTTACTCAAGATGTAACTGCGACAGGTCGCCTTTCTTCTGTAAATCCAAATTTACAAAATATTCCAGTCCGAACGGAAATTGGCAAAGAAATCCGAAAAGGTTTTGTTGCAAGGCCGGGCAAAATATTTGTTTCGGCTGACTATGCTCAGTTCGAATTGCGTCTAGCGGCATTCTTAGCGAACGACCAAAAGTTAATGGATAATTTTAATTCTGGCGTTGATATTCATACAAAAACTGCTTCAGAAGTATTTAATGTACCTTTTGACGCAGTCACAAAAAATCAGCGTCGAGCGGCGAAAGTGATTAATTTTGGCGTTATGTATGGTATGAGTCCAAAAGGTCTTTCCGACGCAGCCAATATGAGCTTTTACGAAGCAAAACAGTTTATTGAAGATTATTTTAAAGTTCGCAGTCCGATTAAAAATTATCTTGATAATGTTTTAGAGCAGGCAAAAACGCTTGGCTATGTTGAAACATTTTATGGTCGTCGCCGCCCGACTCCAGATGTCCATTCTTCTAATTTTATCATTCGTAATGCCGCGGAGCGCGCGGCGGAAAATATGCCGATACAGGGAACTGAAGCCGATTTAATGAAACAGGCCATGATAAAAGTTGATCGAGCTCTGCCGGACGGAGCAGATTTGATTTTGCAAATTCACGATTCGTTAATTGTGGAATGTGATGAAAACTTAGCGGGAGAAGTTTCAGATATTTTAACACACGAAATGGAAAATATTGCGCCATCCATTTCTGTTAAGCTTGCCGTAGAAGTCACAACTGGAAAAAACTGGGGAGAGCTATAAATTTATTGTAATTTTAAGGGGAAAAGAGTATAATTATTTTAATGGAAATTGAGAAGTTAAAGAAGAGCTTGAATGAGCTCAATAAAGAGTATGCCAAAATAAAAACGATTCCAGTCGAGGAACGTAAAGCTTTTGGTATTGAGATGAATAAAAAGAAGCAGGAAATTCTTGCTAAAATTAAAGCGTTAGAAGAGGCGGCGGAAGATGCTAAAGTTGAACCGCTCGATATAACCGCTCCTTTTGATATTAACGCGAAAAAAACAGAGTTTAAAAATACCGGCTCAAAACATCCGCTTATGACCGAGCTTGATCATGTTGTCGACATTTATCAGGCAATGGGCTTTAATGTTATGGAGCCAAGACAGCTTGATGACGAATTTCATATGTTTGATTCTTTAAACTTCTCAAAAGGTCATCCGGCTCGAGATGGATATGATACTTTTAGAACGAGCGAAGGCTTTATTCCGATTGCCCATACTTCTGCGATGCAGAATCGTGCGCTTTCGACTTATAAAGAACGTCTTGAAAAAGGCGGACAAATTGCTGTAGTTATTCCGGGCCGAGTTTTTAGAAATGAAGATGTCGACCCGACTCATGAACACACATTTTATCAATGTGAGGGTGTCTATGTTGCAAAAGAAGCAACTATGGGAGAGCTGCTCGGAATCTTTAAGAACTTCTTTGAAACTTATTATGGCCAGAGCCTTAAAATTAAAACCCAGCCAGGTTACTTTCCGTTTACTGAACCTAGCTTCGAGCTTTTAGTTGAAAAACCAAAAACTCTTAGCGGAAAAGGTGATGGTTGGCTTGAACTTTTAGGTTGCGGAATGATTCATCCAAATGTTCTAAAGGCCGCCGGAATTGATCCTGATAAATATAAAGGTTTTGCGTGGGGTGGCGGAATCGATCGTCTAGTTATGATGAAATATATGCTAAATGATGTTCGATATTTTGAAAGCGGAAAATTAAACTTCTTGGAGGAATTTTAATGTTAGTTAGTTTAAATGAAATTAAAAAGTTAGTTAAAATTCCGTCGGAAGTTAGTACGGAAGAATTAGTAAAGTTAATTGGCTCAAGATTAGTTGAAGTTGAAGGTACAATTGATTTATCGAAAAAATATAAGGGAATTAAAATTGTTGAGGTTGTCTCCTGTGAAGCTATCCCAGAAACTCATCTTCATTTATGTCAGATTAACGCCGGCGAAAAAGAACTAATCCAGGTTGTTTGTGGCGCGCCTAATGTTAAAAAAGGTATGCTCGCAGTTTGGCTAAAACCTGGTTGTATCGTTCCTCAAACTTATGGTGGCGAAAATTTTGAACTTGGTGTTCGTAAAATGCGCGGATACGAGTCCAACGGTATGTTGGCCGGTCTTGATGAAATCGATCTTGGCGATGACCATTCTGGAATTGTCGAAATCGATCCTGATTTTGCAAAAGCAGGAGACGATTTTGCTGAAAAATTTGAGCTAAACGATATTATTCTTGATATTGAAAATAAATCTTTAACTCATCGTCCAGACACTTTTGGGCTAATTGGTTTTGCTAGGGAAGTGGCAGGTATTCTAGGCCTTAAATTCGAGGAGCCAGAATTAAAATTTAAGGACTTAGATATTACAACGACCTTATCTTCGTCTGATTTTGCTGAACATGTTTCCGACGAGGAAAAAATCTGGATTGAAGTAGAAGATACAAATCTCTGTCCGTTATACACGGCTGGAGTTTTTGAAGTTAAAAACTCAAATCTAGAAACCGCGCTAGATAAAAATAATTATTTAACTCTAAATGACGTTTTTCTTGCAAAAGCTGGCATGAAGAAAATCTCAAAAATTGTTGATGCTACAAATATTACAATGCTTTTGACCGGACAGCCTTTACACGCTTTCGACTATGATAAATTTATTAAAGTTGGCGGCAGTAGCGATCCAAAAATTATCGTGCGAGCTGCGAAAAGAGGCGAAAAATTAAAGTTATTAGACGATAAAGAGATTGAACTTCTCGAATCAGATATTGTAATCTGCTCGAATGAAACTCCGGTAGCGCTCGCTGGTGCGATGGGTGGGGAATCGACCGAAATTGACGAGCATACGAAAAAAGTCATTATCGAATCGGCGACGTTTAGCCTCTATAATGAGCGAAAAATGCAAATGGCTCACGGCATTTTTAGTGAAGCAATCACAAGATTCACAAAAGGACAACCAAAGATTGGAACGATTCCGGCTCTAGCACGCTGTGCAGCTATGTTAGTGGATGATCCGAAAAAGATCGTCGATTTTGAAATCTCTGAAAGCTATGCTGATGAAGATATTTTAATCGAACTTTCGCTTAGTGATATAAATAATTTACTCGGAACAAAATATACCACTTCAGAAGTTAAAGAAACTCTAGAAAATGTCGGCTTTAAAGTTGCGTTTGGAGAAGATGATAACCTTAGTGTAATTGCTCCAAAATGGAGAACTGATATTCATATTAAAGAAGATATTATCGAAGAAGTCGGAAGATTAAGAGGATATGATAATATCCCGATGAGCTTACCGATGCGCCCATTTATCGGCGCTGACAGAAATCAGCTATTTGATTTGAAGCGCGAGATACGAGGGGTTTTGTCGGATAGAATTGGCGCGCACGAAGTCTTAACTTACTCTTTTGTCTCAAAAGATTTACAGGAAAAAGTTGGCGAAGACTTTAACGATTCTTATGAAATTGTCAATTCGATTTCTCCAGAGCTACAAGTTTTTAGACAGTCAATCTGCCCAAGTTTAATCGACAAAATGTATGAAAATATCCGTAGCGGCTATAAAGATTTTTCACTCTACGAATTTAATCAAATTACCAGAAAATCCCTAGGCGAAACCGCCGAGCAGGTTCCGGAAATCGAGAATCATCTCGCGCTAGTCTCGACCGGAGATTTCTACGACGTTAAAAATAAGCTGCTTGAACTCGGTAGAAGATTACATCTTGAATTTAAACTTGAAGAAAATAACGTTAAAGAGTTCCCATATTTTGAAAAAGTCCGTTCGGCAAAAATTACTTTGGATGGTAAAACGATAGGTGTTGTTGGAGAAATTAAAGGACGAATTTTAAAGAACTTTAAGATTAAAAAGGCTTCGGGTTTCGAGCTTAATCTTGGCAAAGTTGTAAACGTTCCTAGTAGTATCTCGGCAAATCTAAAACTCTCAAAATATCCATTCGTAGAACGTGATTTAACTTTAAAAGTTAAATCTGAAATGAAATATGGCGATCTTGAAGAAGCAATTATTAAGAGTCTTATGAGCAGCGACAATTTAGTCTATAAGCTTAATCCAGTTTCGATTTATCAGGGCGACGATAAAACGTCGAAAAATATTTCGTTCCACCTTTCATTCTCAAATACAGAGAAAACTTTGGAGTCGAACGAAATCTCTGATATAATGGAAAATATTGAAAAGGAAACTTCAGGACTTGGCGCTTTGACGGTTTAAATCTGGAAGTTTAAGGAGGTAATATGGAAAGCAAACAGTTAAAAACAAGTTGGCAGCAACGAATTGTAATCGGGATTATCGCGTTCCTTTTGTTATTCTCAACAGTTGCGGTTTATGCCTTAATCGTACTATCAAACCAGAACTCAAAGAAAACTAACGAACAGGCATCGAAAGAGCTGGCGAAAGTCGAAGAAGAACTAACTGCAAAACGCTCCGAACTCGAGGCTATTGTTACTGAACTTTCTGGGCAGTATTATGAAAAAATGAGCAACTATCGCTCGAAGGTTCGTTCTTATAACGCTGCTACAGTTAATAATGCCGGCCTAACTACTTCCGATTTAGAAACTGGAAGTGGGGAAGAAATTACAGCTGAAAGCTCATACTATAGCTACTACATCGGTTGGTGCGCGGATGAAAGCGTTTTTGATTCGTCCTTTGATAGCTGGGAAAATCCAACGACTTTAATCGATCCGATTGCTTATACAAACGGAGAGAGCCAGTTTGTTCAGGGCTGGGAAGATGGTGTAGTCGGAATGAAGATTGGCGGAGTTCGCGAGATCTCGATTCCTGGCGAACTTGCTTATGGAGAAACGAAGGAGATTTGTGGCGGTACAAATTCTCCGCTCAAATTCATTATCATGGCAGTTGATCCAGGCGATAACTACACTAAAAAATTAGCCGAATATAACGAGCTTATGAATCAATACTACGTTCTCTATTATTCTCAAAACCAAGACCTATTAAATTCTACGGAAGAATAATTTTAATTCGGCATTAGCGGATTTCTAAATGATAGAGCTTTATGTTCTATCGCTTAGAAATACCGCTTGTGCTATAATATAGATATGAAAGACTTTTTGAAGCTTCGTTCAAATTGGCTGAGAGTTGTTTTTGTTGCTGCGCTTACGTTAATAGTTGTGCAGTTATTTAAAATTCAAGTTATTAAACACGATGAATATGTTGCAAAAGCAGAAACCCAGCACGTTATGCAAAATACAATTGTAGCAAAACGTGGCGAGATTTATGTTATGGATGGCGACGAGCCCGTACCGATTGTTTTAAATGAAAAAGTCTGGAGTGTAATTTTAGATCCGCAGGTTTCAAAAAGTTCAAAAGATGAAATTGAAAAAACTTTACGTACGGAAGCTAGCGATTATATCGTAGCTGACTTTAAAGATGTTTTTTCTGATAATTTCACAAGATATTATGTTATTGCTAGAAATGTCCCATATAAAGTTGCGCAGAAGATAAAAGATGCTAGCCTGCCTGGCGTTTGGATGCAGGGAAATACTAAACGAGTCTATCCTGAAGGCACAATGGCTAGTGGGCTAATTGGATTTGTTAATGCGGAAGGAAAAGGGCAATATGGCGTTGAGGGCGCTTTAAATGAAGAACTCTCTGGCGAAAATGGCGTATTGAAAACCGTCAAAGACGTGAACAACATTCCGCTTACAATCGGTGACGATAATGTAAAAATCCCCGCAAAAGACGGAAAAAATATTGTTCTTTCGATTGATCGAAATATTCAGAATAAAGCTGAGCAGATTTTGGAAGCAAAAACCAAGGAATACAAAGTTAATAACGGTACGGTTATTGTAATGGATCCAAAAAACGGAGAGATTTGGGCGATAGCCAGTACTCCTAACTACGATGCTGAAAATTACGGTAAGGTTGAAGATGCGAAGGTTTTTCAAACTAATGCTACGATGGATGCTTATGAGCCGGCTTCGGTTTGTAAGACTTTTGCGATGGCGGCCGCTATCGATATGGATAAAATGACTCCTGACACAACTTATTATAATACCGACCAGACTATAGTAGATGGTTGGCCGATTAACAACTTAACTAAAGGCCATACTGGAAATATTTCGATGCAGACAGCTTTGTCATACTCGCTTAATACTGGTTCAACACAGGCCTTGAGGCTGCTTGGAGATTCCGAAACAGACATTACTGGAGTAGGAAAAGAAAGACTATTCGACTATTATTACAACAAGTTTTGGCTGGGGAAGAGTACTGGAATTGAAATCGCTGAAAGCTCTGGTATTATAATCCCCCCAGATAGTGAAAATGGAACGGACGCTCGATACGCAAATATGACTTTCGGGCAGGGTATGAATATTACGGCTATGCAAATCGCGGTTGCATATTCTGCAGTGGTTAATGGCGGTGAATATTTTAAGCCGACGGTTGTGCGCGGAGAAATTGTTGACGGCGAGTTTAAGGCTAACGAATATGCTGCCGCTGATCACGAAGCAATTTCCGCAGCCACTTCAAAAACTATGCGACAAATGCTAGTAAAAGCTAGAAGTCTTTTTAGCTCTGCAAAACCTTACGATAAAGGCCTTTATATCGGCGGAAAAACTGGAACAGCGCAGGCGATTCGAGATGGCGCCTATGTGATGGACGAAACAATTGCTACTTATGCTGGTTTTGGTGCAGTATCAGAAAATGATGACCCAGAATACGTTATCGTTACAAAACTCTGGGAAGACGGAAAAGCGATGGATGGCGCTGCTCACGCAAAACCGATTTTCGATGAATTGTCTAGCTATATGATAGATTATCTAAGGATGACTAAATAGGGAAAAAGTGGTACAATGTTTAATAGAATGTTAGGAAATGGATCTATCTCTCAGGAAGCATTCTTCGGGCTAATTTTGGCGCTCGGAGCATTTCTTTTAGCAATGTTTTTGACGCCAGTTTATACGCATTTTGCATACAAAAATAAATGGTGGAAGAAGCAGAAACAAACTACAGTAACTGGCGATGCGCTGCCGATTATGACGAAACTACACGCTCATAAATTTAAACGCGTTTTTCCAACAATGGCGGGGCTTATTGGAATTATCGTAGTTTTTGTTGTGACATTTACTTGTAACTGGGATAGGGCAGAAACATGGTTGCCTCTAGCTGGCTTTCTCGGAGGCGGAGTAGTTGGATTTATCGATGATTTAATTAACGTTTTTGGAACAGGAAAAGGCGCCGCAGGCTTACGTGCCCCTGTTAAATTCTTTATGATTACAATGATTGGGCTGGGACTAGGCTGGTATTTTGTCTATAAATTAGGTTGGACGGAAATCCACATTCCTTATCTAGGGGATATTAACATTGGCGGAGCGCTAATGATGTTAATTTTTGCATTTGCTGTCGTAGCAACTTCTAACGCAACAAACATTTCGGACGGTCTAGACGGACTGGCCGGAGGACTTATGATGATTGCCTACGGTGCTTTCGGAATTATTGCGCTTTTCCGCGGTCAGGTTCAGCTCTTTGCCTTTTGTATGACGGTCGTAGGCTGGCTACTTTCCTATGTTTGGTTTAATGTTCCGCCAGCTCGTTTTATGATGGGGGATGTCGGCTCCTTTGCGCTTGGTTCGGGACTTGGTGTAGTCGCTATGATGACGAATTCGCTCTTTCTTTTACCGATTATTGGCGTTCTACTAGTCATAGAAGCTGGCTCTAGTCTACTCCAAATGATTTCTAAAAAATATTTTCACCGCAAGATTTTTATTTCAGCACCAATTCATCATCATCTCGAAGCAACTGGTTGGGGCGAAGCTAAAATTGTCATGAGATTTTGGATTATTGCGGGAGTGTTTGCGATTATCGGCATTTTTGTCGCAATGACGAGCGGAATTGTCCAAAAGTAGGAGGTAAAATTGCGAAGACATAAAGGAGATTTATCAATCATTGTGCTAACGGTTATTTTAATGATTGTTGGTCTTCTAGTTATGTATACAATCGGTCCGACCAGGGCGAACTTTTTGAACGCTACCTATGGCTCGGAGTATTCAGATAGTTACTTTTTCTTGCATCAGTTATTATCGGTAGGATTAGCGATTTTTGCATTTTATTTATTTAATAAAATTGAGTATAAAAAAATCGCAAAATATACAAACGCTCTCTTTTTTGCATCATTAGGCCTATGTCTAATTCTAGCAATCGCACAGTTTTCTCATTTACCAATCGCAAAATGTGAGCTTGGAGCATGTCGCTGGTTTTCAGTTTCTGGCATTTCAATCCAGCCGGCAGAGTTTTTGAAATTTTCAATTGTTTTATATCTAGCTTCAATTTTTGCAAAATATAAAGCCGAGAGTGGGGAACTGCTAAAAAATATGCAGTTCTTAACAAGATTCGTTCTAGCGGTTGGATTATCTCTCTTGTTTGTCGTCGTAATTCAAAAGGATCTTGGATCTGGTTTACCAATTGTTGTAATAGCTCTGGCCATTCTCTTTGTTTCCGGTATTTCTTTTAAGAGTTTCGCCCTAGTTCTTTTGGCTGTTCTGATTCTTGGCGTCGGCGCAATTATGACTTCATCACATAGGCGCGAAAGGCTTTGGACTTATCTTGGTTTTTCGGCGGCGAGTGCTGAAAAAGAAGAAGAGGATGGCGATGCCTATCATATTGAAAATGCACTAATCGCAATCGGAACTGGAGGATTATTCGGTGTAGGAATCGGAAACTCTGTTCAGGCGACAGGATATCTTCCAGAATCAATCAACGATTCCGTTTTTGCGATCCTTGGGGAGATGTTCGGCTTCGTTGGTCTTCTAGGCTTATTATTCTTATTCGCTTGGCTTTTATTTAGAGTCTTAAAGGTCTCGGATTATTCGAGCGACATCCAAAAGAGCTTAATTGCGGTTGGGGTTTTTGCCTGGATTATGACTCACTTAGTTGTAAATATTATGTCGATGACGGGAATCACTCCGCTAACCGGAATTACTCTACCGCTACTCTCTTATGGTGGAACTAGTATGATGGCAGTAGCTGGCGCACTCGGTTTAGTTTATCAAATCTCTCAATACACTTCGAGGGAAATTATCATTGATTCCGAACGAGAATCTGAAGAAAAACCAGTCTATAAAAAACCAATCGAACAAACTAATTATACTTATAGGAGGAGACGATGAAAATTCTAGTTGTGGGTGGTGGCTCAGGTGGGCACATTACGCCAGCGGTAGCGGTCGTTCGAGAGATTTTAGAAAAACGCCCAAGAACAAAAATTGAATTTTGGACGGATAAAAAATACTATAAAAACGTTGTAAAGATTACAACAGAAATTGGCGTTCATTGGGGCGACGAAGATAAACTAGGTTCAAAGAAAAATCCTTATATTAAAGTTCAAAAGATTTCGGCCGGAAAATTCCATCGTTACTCTGGGCTAACCTTAGAAAATTATTTTGCAGAAG
>JAFVCN010000022.1 GCA_017479205.1 Candidatus Saccharimonadota bacterium | reverse complement strand
TTCAATAGCACCCGAATCACGTAAATCGGAAAGCATAGGACGTTTATCACCTCTATCTTCAACTTTACGTGAAAGTTGAGAAAGAGCAATAATAGGAACATTTAATTCTCTTGCGAGAATTTTTAAGCCTCTTGAAATAGCAGAAATTTCCTGATTTCTATCGTTATTGCTGGAAGACGCAATAAGTTGCAGATAGTCAATAACAACGAGCCCTAAATCTTTTTCTTCCATAGCAAGACGTCTGCACTTTGCACGAATATCGGTAAGCGTACATCCGGCGGTATCGTCAATGTAAATTGGAGCTTCGGCAAATTCATTCATGACATTTGCGAGTTTTTCCCAGTCTTTACTCTGCATATTTCCGCTTCTCAAGCGTTGAGAATCGATTTCTGCTTCTGAACACATCATACGCTGAACAAGTTGTTCGCGTGACATTTCAAGAGAAAACATTGCAACAGGAACTTTAGATTTCATGGCAACATTTGCAATAATATTGAGAGCAAATGCGGTTTTACCCATAGATGGTCTAGCTGCAAGAATAATCAAATCAGATTTTTGCAGACCGTTTGTCATTGTATCTAAATCATAGAAATGAGTCTGAACACCTGTGCATTCATCCCTGTGTTGGTAGCGGAATTCTATTTTATTATAAACGTTTAAAACGTCATCCCTAACTGGAATAAAATCTTTAGTAGATTTTTGTGAGGATATATCAAAAATCAATTTTTCGGCGTTTTCCAGAGATACATCAACGTTATCCAGATTATATCCGGAAGAAATAATTTCGCCTCCGGCATTAATCAGAGCTCTTTTTATAGCTTTTTCCTGAATAATTTTTGCATAATAAGCAACATTGGCGGTAGTAACAGTCTTGAAAGCCAGATCATTGATAAAAGCCCGTCCTCCGACCATTTCAAGCTTAGAAGAATAACTCAATACATCAGAAACAGATACAATATCAATCATTTGATTTTGGTTAAAGAGTTGAAGCATGGCTTCAAAGACGTACCTGTGAGCGGGTTTATAAAAACTTTCCGGTTTTAAAAGTTCAACGACTTTAGTCATAACAGAAGCCGGATTAACAAGAATAGCACCAAGAACCGCTTCTTCAGCAGCAATATCTTGCGGCATAAGAGCAGTATTTATTTCGGTAGTTGAATTATTTTTTTTAGAAGGCATGACGATAAATCCTCTCAATAAAATTATACACACAAAAGTTTTATAAAAAACATGAAAAACAAAGATTGTAAAAAAAATTTTCAAAAGGACTTGCAATTTAAAATTTGTCATGTATAATTTAGATACAGCAAGAAATATGCGGGGGTAATTCAGTGGTAGAATGCCTCCTTGCCAAGGAGGATGTCGCGAGTTCGAGCCTCGTCTCCCGCTAATTAAAAAGACTCACCATTTGGTGGGTCTTTTTAATTGTGTGTAGATAGTGGCGAGAAGCTCGGTTATCGAGTTCGGCGGATTTGCGGACGGATGAAACGAAGTGAAATCCGGATAGCGAACAGATTGAGCATACTGTGCCAAAGGCACTAATGCGAAACTCTGTGAGCATGGAGCAAATCCAAGACGAGCCTCGTCTCCCGCTCCATTTTTAGAAAATGACGAATTTATCAATAAGTCAAAGACTGAACTAAGCTCTACGCTTACTTTTTTGTCTTTATAAATAAAGTTCGAACCTAACATTTTTAAGATTGCACGTTTTTTCTTGCCGTTTGCCTTCAAAAACTCTGTACGTGCGAATTTGCAGAAGTTTTCTAATAAGTTCGAAGTTGACGGCAACGTTGTGAAGTCAACGACAGCAACGAGCGTGGAAGAAATCCAAGACAAGCAAAAAAAAGTTTGCCAAACTTATTGGCAAACATTAAATAAACACGAGGATATTAAGAGAGAGAGTATAAAAGCTTTGTTTGCGGGACTTTGCATAAATTCGC
>JAFVCN010000004.1 GCA_017479205.1 Candidatus Saccharimonadota bacterium | reverse complement strand
CGACACCAAGCTTAAGAGGCTCGTGCTCTAACCAGCTGAGCTACCGGACCGAGTGAGCGGAAAATCTAAAATTTATTTTAGATTTTATCGCGAACGAGGGACGGAAGACTCGAAGAGTCTACCGGACCGTCTTTCAAGGCTCGAAAGATTATAATCTACCAAACCAACTATTAATCATCTGATTAACACCTACTATTGTAACATAAAAATCATTTTTTGAAAAGAGCTACGAACCGACTTGGGTACTCCGCGCCGGCTCACAAGATTACTTCTCGTCCATACTGACTTGTAAACTTACTCACACTCCTCCAGCTCTCCCCTACCAACTTTCTTAAAATACTCCTTCATAACTTCTAAAAACCTCTCTGAAGTTCTTGTTTTCTCCTCCACCTCTACTAACATTTTCTCAAAACTAGGATCTCTAAAATACATTGTCTTTGCCGCATACCCATCTGGCGAGTATTTTCGACGAATAATCTGCCTTTCCTCCTCAACCGTCTCTAAAACAGAATTCTCCGGATAGAGCATTCGATTATAATCAAAGCATCTCCCCAGCATCGATTCAAAATTCGGATTTCTATCCGCCGAAGAAACAATCCTCCCATAAACACTCCTTGGTTCCCTACCGAGCGATGCCCTATGATCCTCAACCGCTTCAGCCATTACCTTCATTTCCTCTGGCGAAAATCTCGAGGACAAAAATTTATCAGCAAGTAGCATCTTCGCCGACTCGATATTATGTGTTTCGTTATCAACTAATCTTCCTAAATCATGATAAGCCGCTATCACATAAACCATATCCACCTTCGCTTCCGGCGCTTGTTTCGCGAATTCTAAACTTCTCAAAATTACCTCTTCAATATGCTCTCCTGTATGCCCAGCTAAAGCAGCGTATTTCGGCAAAATTTCATTTTCAATATATTCCTTAATCTCTTTATTAACCATTTTTCCTCCCGACTTTCCTTAATTTCTTTACTTCTTCTTTCAGGCTTAAATCAACTCTCCTTGAATCACAAATCTTCGAAATCGCTTTTCGAAGCACAAATTCCGAAAGCTCCGCTTTTCTCATAAAAACCAGTGCCTCTTCCGGAAACTTTATAAAACATTCCGCAATCAGCCATGCCGTCGCCATTTTAATATAATACTCATCTCGGGAAGCTAAGCTCTCGATTCTATCAAAAATCAAAAACAAGTATTCAAATCTCACATAAAAATCAAGCAAAAACACTAGCCCCGCTCTTACTGCAAACTCGTCTTTCGAAGCTAGTAACTTCTCAACTTTTCTCTCCAAAAAATCTTCTTCATTACCCTTAACTGCTTTTCTCAAACTCGCACAAAATGTATCCACCGCGCACCAGTTATCAAGAAGTAAAACCTGCGAATCAAAAACTTTTAACATCTCTATATAAGGCAATCTCGATATTAAAAACCCTCTCGCAATTACTTCTTCAAAACTCACAGGAACAGCTTTTAAAAACTCTTCGAAATCATCCGGTGAAACCTGATAAACTAATTCTCGAATTTTTGGAATCCGCACCCCTAGAAATGGCCTATCGCAAGGTACCCCCTTCATTGTAAACTCGCGATATTCATCATCCGAAAACGAAATTAATCGACTCTTAAAATCCTCATACATAAACTCACTTCTTCCCCGCCTTATATTCCGCATAACACTTCGGACAAAGCGCCCGATACTCTATCTTAGAAGAACCGTCATCAATTAAAATATCCGGTCCGTCCGCAACAAATTTTCCATTTAGAAACCTAGAATTACAAGTCGCTTTCCTGCCACATTCACAGATAGTCTTAATTTCATCAATATCATGCGCAATCTGTAAAAGCCTCGTCGCCCCTTCAAATCCTCCGTCCGTTAATCTAAAATTTAAACGTAATCCATACGCCATCACTGGAATATCCATCTCCGTTACAACTTCCATTAGCTCATCTGCTTGAACCGAAGTTAAAAACTGTGCCTCATCCACTAGAACACAAGAAAATTTACTTTTCTTAAACGCTTTAGAGACTATCGAAAATAGATCATCAGTCTTCGAAAAACAAAAATTTACTTCTCTCTCCGGCCCAATCCTTGTCCAAAGTTTCGTCTCTCGCCTCGTATCCGTCTTCGGTTTCATCACAAAGACTTTATGCCCACGCTCTTCATAATTAAATGCAACTTGGAGTAATTGCATCGTTTTTCCGCACCCCATCGCTCCATACCTAAAATATAACTTCGCCATATCTTAATTATACATCATTCGAGAACTGCGAATTATATAACTCTGCATAAAATCCATTCAGCGCTAACAAATCCTCATGACGACCTTGCTCAATAATATTCCCGTCTTTCATAACAAGGATTAAATCCGCATTTCGAATTGTCGATAACCTATGCGCAATCACAAACGATGTTCGCCCGCGCGTTAACTTCGAAAACGCATCTTGAATTAGCTGTTCCGTCCTAGTATCAACGTTTGAAGTCGCCTCATCTAAAATCATCATCGGCGGATTCGCCACCATCGCTCGCGTAATCGTAAGAAGCTGTTTCTCTCCAGCCGAAATATTATCTGAATCCTCATCAATCATCGTATTTAACCCCTGTGGTAGAGAGTCAATAAAATGCCCTACTCCGACTGTCTCTATCGCATCATGCACTTGTTCATCTGGAATATTTCTTCCCGCTCCATATTTCAAATTATTTAAAATCGTTCCCGAGAATAACCATGTATCTTGTAAAACCATCCCAAAAAGCGAACGCACACTAGCACGTTTAACCTCACCAATCGGTATTCCATCAATCGTGATATATCCTGAGTCCGGCTCATAAAAGCGCATTAAAAGATTTACAATCGTCGTCTTCCCTGCTCCCGTTGGCCCGACAATCGCTACCTGCATCCCTGGAGAAATCTTACACGAAAAGTTCGAAATTACTGGTTTCTTTTTGTCATAGCTAAAGCTCACGTCATGAAATTCTACCTCTCCTAGAGTTGCATCCATCTTTATTTCTCGAGCCCCAGCATCATCCGGTTCTTCTTCCGCATCAAGAAACTCAAACACTCTCTCTGCCGCCGACATAATTTGCTGAATTGTTGCCGAAAGCTGTGCAACCTCCGTAATCGGTCGGTTAAATTGGTTTACATATTGAATAAATGCCTGAACGTTCCCGATCGTAATCGCCCCAATAACCGCAAAATACCCTCCAAGCATACAAATTAATATATATGCAAGATTCGTAAAAATATGCGTAATCGGGAATGGTAAAGATCCAAAGAATTGGCTTTTCCATGACGCTTCATAGAGTCTATCATTCGCCTCTTTAAATTCCGTCAACGTCCTCGCCTCATGTGTATTCGCCTTAATAATTAGTTGTCCAGTATAATCTTCCTCAATCCTTGAGTTTAATTCTCCTAGATAAACTCTCTGCTTTTTAAAGTATCTTTGGGACTTGTCCGCAATCTTCTTTACAAGTGTCGTCGATAACGGAATCGCCACCACTGCTATTAGAGATAATGGCACCGAAATCAATAACATCATCAGAAGAATTCCGACAATCATTACGACCGAAGTCACAATATCGGAAATCGTCGAAGCCAGTTCCATCGACACCGAATCGACATCATTCGTCATTCGGCTCATAATATCCCCAATTTTCACTTTATCAAAATAGCTCATCGGCAATCTTGAAATCTTTGCAAGAATTTTCTCTCGCATCGACTTTGAGAATTTTGCCGAAACCCTCATCAGCATCACCTCTTTAATATAACTAATTATTCCTGAAACAACATAAAGCGTAATCAAAATCACGATTAGGCGCATAATTTCATCCCATAAAATCCCCTTTCCCTCTGCAATCGAGGTTGTCGCACTCGTCGTAATCATCCCGAGCAACATCGGTCCAAACACCGTTAGGAGCACAGAAATTACCGATAAAACTACCGCGACAATAATCGCTATTCTATATGGCTTTACCTCAACAATAAATCGCTCTAAAGTCTTCTTGAAGTTCTTTGGCTTATTTCCTGCATCTCTCTTAGGCCCTGGCATCTTTTAACTCCTTCTCATATTCATCATCCGAAAGCTGCGACTTACAGATTTCTCGATAAACCTTACATTTCTTTATTAAATCCTTATGTTTTCCTTTTCCAACTACTTTTCCTTTATCTAAAACTATAATCTGTTCTGCATCACGAATTGTCGAAACTCTCTGCGCTACAATTAAAACTACCGAGTTCTTCGTTACTGACTTTAGCGCCTCTCTTAATTTCTTATCCGTTTTCATATCAAGCGCTGAAAATGCATCATCAAATATATAAATTTCTGGACTCTTCGCTACTACTCGCGCAATCGACAATCTCTGCCTCTGTCCGCCTGAAACGTTTGTCCCCGCCTCAACGATTTTCGAATTAAATCCATCTGGAAGTTTTGAAATAAACTCAGAAGCTTGTGCAATTTCCGCCGCTTTCTTCATTCTCTTCTCATCATCCGAATCTACCCCGAATAAGATATTCGATTTAACTGTCCCTGAGAATAAAAATCCTTTCTGTGGAACATGACCGATCTTTTTCATTAAACCTTTTTCCGAATACTCCTTCACGTTCATCCCATCGACTAAAACTTCTCCGCTCGACGCGTCAAAGAACCTTGGCACTAAGTTAATTAGAGTCGATTTTCCGGAACCAGTCGAACCAATAAACGCCGTCGTTTCGCCTGAAACCGCCTTAAACGATACGTCAGTTAACACGTCTTCCTCTGCTCCATTATATCTAAAACTAACTTTCTTAAATTCAACTGAAGGTTCAGAAACCCTATCTCCCCCACCCTTTTCTTTCCATGAGATCTTCGGATTAGTCTTTAGAACCTCATTTATACGTTTTGCCGAAACTGAAGCTCTCGGTATCATCACGAAAATCACCGCAAGAAACAAGAACGACATAATTACCTGTGTCGCATACTGCATGAACGCCATCATTTTTCCAAGATAGCTACCATCCGCCTCAAGGAGTGAAACTCCTATCCAGATACATAAAAGTCCAGTTCCATTAAATAGCAACATCATTAGCGGCGAAGTTAGCCCCATGACCGAACCGATAAAGAAATCTGTCTTCTTGATTTTTGTATTTGTTCGTTCAAATTTCTTTTCTTCATAAGCCTCATTATTAAAAGCTCGAATCACTCTCATCCCCGTTAAATTCTCCCGTGTCAAAAGGTTTACTTTATCGACTAATTTCTGATAAAGCATAAACTTCGGCATCACAATCGACAAAATCATAATTACTAGGAATAATAAAATCGCTACCGAAAGACCGATAATCCAAGTCATATCTGGTGCTAAATTAACCGCCTCATAAATTGCCCCTATCGCCATTAAAGGCGCCCGAAGCATCATAGAAAGCATCATAATAAGTGTATTCTGAACCGTCGAAATATCATTTGTCGTTCTTGTAATAAGCGACGCTGTAGAAAAATTATCAATTTCAGAAATTGAAAATGATAATATTTTCTTAAATAACTCTTCCCTAATATCTCTACCTACTGCCGCTCCTAGCCTCGCCGAAAAGTAGGACGCCGAATATGCACCTACTGCCGAACCAAGCGCCCAAAGCACCATCTTCCCGCCAGTTAAAAGTATAAACGAAATATCTTTCTCAACTATCCCCTTATTTACAATTTCAGACATAAACGTCGGAAGCTTAAGTGTTCCATAGACCTGAAACGCTACCGAAAGAAGAAGCAAAATCACCTGCTTCCAGTACGGCTTTAAATACCTCACCATTTTAAACATAACTAAACCATTATATCACAAAAATCACGCCCCATAAAGAGGCGCGATTAAAATTTTTATTCGTTTTATTTCTTAAGTTTGCGATAAAACTCTGCTTTTGAAGCCTCTACATACGGCCCGACATAAATCATCGCAATTCCGAATGTAATACCAACCAGCATATACCAAAGGATAAATGAAAGATTAAGCATGAAATATTCCCACTTATGTCCTTCCATCATTTCCATTGATTTTCTCTGCGCTTCCGCAGCATCCATTTTCTTATCTTCCGCCATAAGATAGAACATCTGAGAATAGGAGATTCCTTTAATAATCCCCGGGATTACAAAGAGTAAGCTCCATAGAGCAGTAAAGATAGTATATCGAAGATATGCTACGAAGGCACGTGTAAAGTTATTTTCCTTGAAACCGTTAATAATGTCCTCGATTTTTGGAGCACGGTTTTTATCGACAATCCCAAGATAAATCATTGTCATCGAAAGTTCAATCGGTCCGGCAA
Source organism: Candidatus Saccharimonadota bacterium (assembly GCA_017479205.1). Classification (GTDB taxonomy): domain Bacteria; phylum Patescibacteriota; class Saccharimonadia; order Saccharimonadales; family Saccharimonadaceae; genus Nanosyncoccus. Next base: position 18,875 of record JAFVCN010000004.1, on the reverse strand, counting down.
TCACAATAGCAGCCAAGACCCCAACAACTGGGATAAATCCTAAGACTCCGCCTACAATTGATGTAATAATAGTAATAGCTAGAAGAATAAAAATCTTTCCAGAAATTGATTCCTTAGCATGAGCTTTAATCGCTACGCGATCCATTTTAAACTCCTTTAAGTTATATTAAATTTATTATACAACTTTTTTATTAAAAATGTAATTATTTATCTTCTAACGCTTCAAGACCAGGAAGCTCTAACCCAGATAGCAGTTCAAGGCTCGCTCCTCCCCCCGTCGAAACTAATGAATATTTAAGCTCCGGTCGCGTTTCAATTAAGTTCTCGACATATCCCGCTGTATCCCCCCCACAAATTACCGAGGTTAAATCGTCTCTAACGCCAATCGCTTCCGCTAACTTCAAAGAGGCCTCGTCAAAAGGCTTATCTTCCACCTTTCCTAAAACTCCGTTCCATACTATCGTCTTCGCTCCCGCGACTAGTTCCAGTAGTTTTTCCGTATCTGAATCGCTAATATCGAGTTTATTCCCTTCGCTATCCGTCTTAAAATCCGCAGCGACCACAATCTTCTCTGAATTTGGCTTATATCCATCCGACGCAATCTTCCCCCCGACATAAATCTTATCCGCAATCGGTAGAAACTTATCTATAAGAGGCTGTTTATCCTCGACTTTTGCTCCGCCAATAATCACTAAAACTGGCTTCTTTGGATTAGAAATCGCCGAAGATAGAACCGAAACCTCTTTCTCGACTAAAAGCCCCGCTACACTTGGCAATTCACGCGTAATCGCATCCGTCGAAGCGTGCGCCCTATGAATAACTGCAAATCCATCTTGGACAAAAAAGTCCGCATTAACCGATTCAACAATTTCTCTCGCAAAATCAGAAGAATTTTTCTCTTCTCCCGGCCAAAATCTTAAATTCTCTAGAAGGACAATTGAGCCTTTCGGGGCTTTCTTGATTCCTTCTTCAACATCCGGCCCAGAAACATCAGAGATAAACGTTACCGGTACCGAAACTAGATTAGCTAGAGCCCCTGCTACTGGTTTTAAAGATAATTCAGAAACTTTAGTTCCCTCTGGTCTGCCCAGATGAGAAATCAAAATAATCTTTTTAGCTCCACCAGAAATTAAATATTCTAGAGTTGGAAGGCTAGCTTTAATTCTTAAATCTGATGTAATTTTTCCGTCTTTAAGCGGGACGTTATAGTCAACTCGGACTAAGACGGTTTTACCTTTGAATTTTATATCTTTGATTGTTTGTTTGTTAAACATAAACTAGGCTCCAATTACCTGACGAATACGAATTGTATCTGTTCCACCAACCATATTCGGCTGTCCAGAAACAATTACTGCTAAAATATAATCTCTATCTTCACGCTTTTTAAGATAATCCGTGCCAGAAAGTTCCTGCGCTAAATCAAGCCCATAAGTTTCGGAGAATGGTCTGACGAATGCGGAGTTTGCATAAGTAAGAGCTAGCTGTCCAGCAACACGAGCGTTTGAAGTAACAGAGATAATCGGTACATTTGGACGTTGAGCTGCGATTGCCGCCGCTGTTGCGCCAGAGCTTGTTTCGCAAACTATAATATCTGCCTCAATCTTTTCAGCTAATCTTACTGCGGCTTCTGCAACAGCGTCATAACCTTTATAAATACCAGTTGTTTCATGTTTAAGCGGAAGCATCTTTGAATGATTTTGAGTATAGAGGATAACCTTCTTCATCTCTTTTACTGCTTCAACTGGATATTTACCGTTTGCAGTTTCGTCAGACAACATCACTGCATCTGCACCTTGAATAACTGCGTTAGCGACATCCGAAACTTCTGCACGAGATGGCTCTGGATTATCTACCATAGAGCCCATCATCTGTGTTGCAACGATAACAATTTTTCCATACTGACGGCACAATGCAATTAGTTTTCTCTGGACAATCGGAACAACTTCGTTCCCTGCTTCAACCGCCATATCGCCACGCGCAACCATAATTCCGTCGGTTGCCTTAACGATAGCTTCCATTTTTTCATCGCTTTCAATCGCTTTCTTCGTCTCGATTTTTGCGATAATTTGAGCATTCGAGCCATGTGATAATAAAATCTGACGTAATTTTTCAATATCTTCTGCGCTCTGGACAAAACTCATTGCAACATAATCAAAATCTCTACTCGCTCCGAACTCAATATCTGCCATATCTTTTTCAGTAATAACATCTCCGCCAAAATCTGTTTCCGGTAAATTCAAGCCTTTTTTACTCATCAAGAAACCGTCATTTTCGACTTTTACCTTAATTGCGGTTTTTGAAACAATTTCGACTACTTCAGATTTAATTTTTCCATCAAACATAAATAGCGGTTCGCCTTTTTTCATGCGTTCTGCTAGGTTGTATTGAACTGGCAAAATGTTTGATCCGTCATGAGTCTCGACGCTTGAATCCAAAATCAATTCATCGCCTGCTTTTACGTCGAAATGATTATCTTTTAGCTCGCCAAGACGAATTTTTGGTCCCTGAAGATCTTGTAAAATCGCTACTGAGCGACCTTTTTTAGCGGCTGCATCACGGATCCATTTAATTTGCTGATCGCGCTCTGTATAATCTCCGTGCGAGAAGTTTAAACGGCATCCGTTAACTCCCGCCATAATTAGTTCTTCGATTTTTTCTCCGGAAAAGACGGACGGGCCAATCGTAGCCAGAATTTTTGTTCTTTTAAATAATCTACTCATATTATTCTTATTTTATCATAAGCGTCACCCCTTTACCACATTGACTTTTAGGGATAAAGATGTTACATGCTCTCTGGTTTAAGTTTTTATTCTTTTACTAGTTCTACCGCTATATGTTTATCTAAAGAGATATCCGAAACAGTTCGGTATCCATCAAAATTCTTTGGGATTTCTAGCGTTTTTCCCTCTTCTGGTCTACCTGTTACATACCATACTTTTTCGTGTTTTTTAAGGAAATCTGTTGCATCATCTACGAGGTTTACTCGATAATCTCGAATTGGTTCTAGTGAACCATATTCATATTTGATAATTTCATTAAAGATATAAACTGGGTGTTGTTCGCTAGTATAAAATACCCCATCATAATAAGTCCAAACATCTCCCGCAACAATCGGCTCTCCATCTTCTGCTACTGCAAAAACCTCAGCCATAATATCTTTTACATAGCCTTTTGGTTCCCTTTTTTCAACATTAATAATACCGATACTAGCTGTTATAACTAGAAGTACTGCTAAAATAATCTGCATCTTACCTTTGTTCAGAGCGACAATTAGCCCAAACAAAATCCAAATTGAAACGACGCTATACAAAACGTATCTATCTACAAAAGAGCTTGTTAATGGCGGCAGACTTAGAAGCGTCATAATTAAGACCGGCACGCTAGCCATAATTAAGATTATTTTCAGGCCGTTCTGTTCTTTCGTTTTAATATTATTTTTAATTTTAGAGAATCCATAGATAAAGGCTATAAGTGTAATAATTCCTAAGATTGCAACCCAGCTCGTAACGTCTTCTGCGTCTTTGAAGAACATGGTATTCGAGAGATAATCAGCTGGCGTCGCTAGCGAAATTGCTGGAATCCAAAAACCACTTTGAACAGTTTTAATTTGGTTAAAGAAAGACGGAATCCAAGGGAGATACAATAGAACCGCCAGTCCGTAAGTTAAAATTAAAGTTTTTAAAACTTTTTTGTCTTTGAATACTTTTTTTATACCGCCGAAATGGACTAAAATTATCACTACATGAGTTAGCCACATAAAGGCCGAAAAATAGTGCGTCCACATCCCTATTGAAATTAAAATTGCATAGATAATCCAATATTTTTGTCCCTGTTTTTCTCGTGCATGGTTGAGAGCTAGTGAAAGAAAATATGCCGCGGCAAAGACAATTGCGAGTACCATTGTATACATTCGCATTTCTTGGCCATACCTAATTAACATAGGTGAGATTGATACGGCTAAAATCGAAATACTGGCGGTTTTAACTCCGAAATATCGTTTTAGTAATTGATAGATAAAGATAATGGCGATTAGTCCAAAGAAAATAGACATGAAACGCATTGAAATATCTGTTGTTCCAAAAATTGAAGACCATATTTTAAGCGCAAAATAGAAAAATGGCGGATGGACATCCATAGAGGTTTCATGCCAGATTTCGCTAAAATCGCCTCGAACAAGATAGGCTGAATAGGCTTCATCAAACCAAATTGAGCTATTTAGGTTAATGATTGAAAAAATCAAGAATAGAATCCCTGCTATAATTGGAACAAATATTGATAAAACCCTCTCTTTTTTCATGATTCTATTATAATACGTTGGCTTTTTTAAGTCTATCTTGAATTTTTGTCTTCCCTGTTATAAAATAGGTCTATATCTGGGTGTGGCGCAGTTGGTAGCGCGCAGCGTTCGGGACGCTGAGGTCGTCGGTTCAAGTCCGATCACCCAGACCAGCAAATAAAGCAGAAGAAAGTTTACTTTCTTCTATTTTATTTGCGCCTGCTGGGAAGACGACGAAGTCGGCTTACCATTTGAGCCAGTGGCTCAAATGGAACGGTAAACTTGCGAGCCAGCGAGCAAGGAAGACGTACCCAGACCAGATTTATCTAGAAAACGCATACAATACCCTCCGAAAACCTCGGAGGGTATTTTCAAACATAAATATTTAAAAAATTATCTCCTTGCTACTTGTTTTTTATCGTCTTTTATGTTAATATAAAGGCAGTATGTTGTGGATTCGTAGCTCAGTTGGTTAGAGCGCTGCCCTGTCACGGCAGAGGTCGCGAGTTCGAGTCTCGTCGGATCCGCCAAAACTAAGATGCTTCGCATCTTTTTTGTCGTCTCCGGAGCGTCCCAAGGGGCAAACGGATCCGCCATTATAAAAAAGAAAGCCTTTTGGGCTTTATTTTTATGTTATAATATCCCTAATGAACATAAGCGATATAAATCTCGACAATTTTAAAGTTGTTATTTTTGATTTCGATAATACTCTTGCGCTACATCAGGATCGTAACTTCTTTGAAACTCGAGAAAAATCAGCGGATCATTTTTACAATTATTTTTTAAATGCTTATAAATACCCTCATATTTTCTTTGAGAAAATTGAGCCTTGCGTTCGTTCTGAAGAGCTTTATAATCTAACTTTAGAACTTCGCAAAAAAGGCATTAAAATGTTCGTTCTCTCCGGGATGCGTTCTTCTTTTGCTATTAAAGCAAAGCAAGACTTTGTTAGCTATCACTATGGCCCAGATATTGAAGTATTCGGTGTAGCGAACCAATCATTAAAAGTTGAGGGTGTAATTTTAATTTCAAAACTCGTAAACTGTAACATTAACGAGATACTTTTTATCGACGATCGTGAAGACACTATAAAAACGCTAAAAGAAGCTAATATCCCCGCCTTTCATTTTACTGGAAAATAGTGATATAATCTTCTTATAAGCGAGTCGTAATGAATAAATTATTAAAACGAGGCTTAAGCGCTTGGCTTATCTTTATTAAAAATCGTCTAGCTGGTGCGATTATGATGTTTGTGTCTGGAGTAATGATGGCGATTGCTGGTTTTTCTGGCAACGGAAACGACACGAAAACGCTTCCGGCCGTAATTGCTTTAGCTGGAGCAATCCTTGGATTCTGGAGCATCTATCGTTTAGGCTACATAAAATCTAATATCGATAAAGCTAGAACCGAAGAAAACCGTGCGATCGAACGCAGTTTTCTCTATCCTCAGATTTTTGAAACCGTCGTTTACCTTATCATTATCGCCCTCGGCGTCTATCTCTTTATCAACAGAAGCTTTACAAACGCCCTGCTTAACCTTATTTGTGGTGGTTTTACAATTTTTAACGGTATTATGAGTCTGCTTTGGCTCCATAAAAACCGCGAGGACAAAAATTTTAGTTGGAAATTTCGCATCGTTCTGACCGTTCTCGAATTTACATTAGGCTCTTATTTCATCATTGCCTCAAACACCATCACCTCAAACGGCTATCTCATCATGGGTTCAACCACGACTATCGCCGGTATAATTGAAATTATTCACGCCCTAAAAGATCACGCTTTAAGCGACGCTATTAAAGATAGCAAAAATATCGTCCAAACCTTCAAAAAATCAAAAACCAAAGAAATTTCCTTCCCCGAAAATTAGTTCCTTATATGTTATAATGTCTAAAAAAGGAGGTTCATGGATTTAACTACAATTTTAATCATCGCCGCTATCGCTATATTTATTATAGTTATCGCGGTAATTTCGGTCATCTCGACTAATAAAATTAAAAAGAATGGCCTTGAAGCCGATGCTGTTGTTTCAAAAATCGAAAAAGAGATTCGCGAAGTTATTCACGAAGACACTGGAATGGTCGACACCGACACTAACGAAACTTATTACGTTAAATATAGAACTGAGAATGGCGAAGAAGTCGAAGCAAAACTAATTAACCCTAAAATGAATTTAAAAGAAGGCGACTCCTTAAAGATTAAATATCTTCCGGAAAAACCAGACCGCGCTCTAAGAGTCTAACCATATTTTAAAAATACCTATTTTTATGGTATAATATATTTATGAAGGTTAGTCAACCTAATCCAATTGTTGATTTTATTACTTCTGGCGGGAGTGGACAACTTACTTTTATTGTCCCTGTTTTTCAGCGTACTTACTCTTGGCAAAAAGAAAATTGCCTTAAGCTTTTTAATGACGTCATAAATGGTATCCCCGACGAAAATTGTAATATTAAAAAGGAACATTATTTCGGCAATATTGTTTACGACGGTTCGGAACACGATCCTTTTACTAACTACACAAAATACGTTCTAATCGACGGACAACAGCGTATTACCTCGACTATGCTTCTCCTTGCCGCTATCCGCGACGAAGAAAAAAACGAAACCGCAAAAAAGTGTCTTGAATCGACCTATCTAAAAAACTCAAATACTCCGGAAGAGTTAAAACTAAAACTCCGAACCGAAGTCGATCGCGAAGCCTATTTTAAAATTGTTAATAACGACCTTACAAACATTAACGAAGATTCACTAATCTATACAAATTACCTCTATTTTCGCGAACTTGTCCATAAAGCAAAAAAGACTTATTCTTCCGAAAAACTAATTCTTGGTCTGCGTTCCCTTCAAGTAATTTTAATCGATCTTGAATCACGTCTGCCAGGCGCGGAATCGCCACAAGTTATCTTTGAAAGTCTTAATGCAACAGGTATTCCATTAACCGATACTGATCTTTTAAGAAACTTCCTCATTTATCATATTAGTCCAGACAAACAAGAACTTTATTATAAAGAATATTGGCTAAAAGTTGAACAAAATATTCCGAACGAACGGATGCCGGATTTTTTGAGACGTTATTTAATTATGCGACTAGGAAAAGAGGTAAAGCTTGAAGTTGAATATAAAACTTTTACGGAAAACTATGAAAATCTTTTTGAAAATGGACTCGAGGCGTTAAAAGAACTGAGAAAATACTCCGAATATTATAAATGGTTAAAAAATCCTGAAACTTTACCACTAAAATTACAGAAAACTGCTTCCCTTTTGCGCGAAGCTAATCTCTTAAAATTAACTTCTGCGACTCCACTTTTTCTCTATCTTCTAAATGAGCTAGAAAATGATCCTGCAGAGATAAATGCTACAATTCGTATTATTCTAGATTGGAGTTTTCGGGCGCGTATTTCAAACATTATTGATAGTGGAGAGATTGTCAACTTACTCACTAGCGGTATTTTAGACATTATAAAAGCTAAAACCAGTAAAGAGCGCCTTTCCCAATATCTAAAGTTTGAGCTTTCAAACTTTAGAGCTCGTGACATTTACGCATCAGACAAAGATTTTGAAGAGGCTTTCTCCCGTTTTAATTTCTATAAAAACTATACTCGCTACGTTCAAGAAAAACTAGCTGAAAGTTTTAGCAATGATACGCATCTCGTGCTTGAAACAGTAGAGCATATTTTACCTAAAAGTTTCGATCCGAAGAAGTGGCCAGATATTTCTGAAGTTAATCATGCTAAATTTGTTGACCGAATTGGAAACCTTGTACCGATGAATAAAAAAGATAATGTTAGTAATGCAAATAGTGGATTGGATAAAAAAGAAGTTAATCTAGAAAAGTCAGATTGGTTAATTACACGAGAGGCCGGGAAGTATAAAATTGACGGTAAATGGACTACCGAGTCCATCGAGAATCGTAGTCGCGATCTCGCCAAAAAGGCTGTTGAAATTTGGAGCGGACCGATTAAACGTACCCGTCCGCTAGAGGAATAATATGAAGTTATTATTACATACTTGTTGCGCACCATGTAGCGTTTATCCAGTAAAAACCCTCCGAAAAGAAGGTATTGAGCCGACTCTTTTCTGGTATAATCCCAACATCCACCCGATGAATGAATATATTTTAAGGCGGGATTGCTTGGTTGAACGTGCAAAATCTGAAAATTTAAAATTGATCATTGAAGATGAATATGGACTTGACGATTTTGTATGTAATGTCAACAAGTCCACGTTAAACGATTTATCAAAACGTTGCGAAACTTATTGTTACCCACTGCGTTTTCGAAAAGTTTTTGAATATGCAAAGGCCAATGGATTCGATACCGTATCCACTACTCTGCTTTATAGCATTTACCAAAAACATGATTATATCGCGAAGCTAATGGAAGAATTATCGAAAGAATATGGCATCAATTTTCTGTACAGAGATTTTCGAGAAGGCTGGCGCGAAGGACAAGACGAGGCTAGAGCGGCTGGACTTTATATGCAAAAATATTGCGGATGCGTTTATTCAGAAGAAGAATCAACTTTTGCTAGAAAAAATAAAAAGCTTTTTAAAGAGTTGGATTTAAAACCAACAAATGAGAATGCAAGAAAGTTAATCGAGAAAAATTCTTAAACTACTTTTTCTTTGCCACGATTTTCTTCGTAACATCGAAGTTTTCCATGTATTTTCCAAGCATTAAACGTGTTTGGGAATAGAAGGCACAAAAGCTCTGATAGACAATTGCTACGATCGGCATTAACACCCATTGGATTACCATCATAATTCTTGAGCCACGCTTTGATTCTGGCGGACGAGGAGGAATCATTCTAAGAGATACGATAATCGTCGCCATTAAGCCAATCGAAGCGAACAGCTGAACTATACCAACCGTGTCTGGCAAGTTATAGGTCAAGAGATCTCGCGAATCGTAATTTACTAATCTTGGAATCCAACCGCCGAATGCAACAATAGGGCTCATTGCCGCTAGCATAACATGGCCGTCTAGAAGTCGCCAGAATTTCGCAAACAAATCAATGAAGCTCATTTTTCCAATTCTTTTACGGTCTTTAGAAAAGAGTCGTACGCCAACATAGGCAACATCACTTGCACCATAGTCCCAGCGTCGGAGCTGAATAAACTGAGCTTTTAGGGTTTTTAAGAATGTTTCTTCCATAACTGCATCCTGATAAATTGCAACGTGAATCGGAATAACCTCATAATCTCCGTGAAAATGAAAGAGCGAACGCCAATACTGATGTCCGTCCTCAACGATAGTCCTTTTACTCCAGTAGTCCATTTCTTCAAGCGCTGCTAGCGGTTGTGAATGAGAGGCAAAGTTCTTAAGAGTATGAGGGCGCATAGTAGAAATAACGTTGAAGAAAGAGTTTGAGATTGCGATAATTCGCATTGGCGCTTTAGCATCCCAAATATTATTCATAAATAATGAAACTGGCTGATAGCTTAGCCTCTGGCGATTCGGGCGTACGATAAATTCATACGCGACATAGTCGAGATAGTTCTCACTCATTCTATTATCCGAGTCAAGCGAGGTAACAATAACATTTTCTTTCTTAATTCCCTTTTGATTGACGAACTCTGCTAGCGCCTTTCCGGCATAACATAAATTAGGGCCTTTGCCTTTAATCTCATTCGGTAAACCGTCTGGATGTTTTACAATCATAAACTCATAAAAATCATCTTTGTATTTCTGTTGTAATTTTTTAGCTGTCTGTTCAATTTCTGGACCGCCACGCTCTTCATAGCCTAGGACAAAAATAATTCTTTCTTTTGGAAAAGTTGTTTTTTTTACGGCCTCAATTGATGGCTCGATAATTTCGATTCCCTCATTATACGCCATTAAAAGTACACCGTGATAAACTTCCTTCGGGTTCGGAAAATCAGAGTTATCTGCGGCTAACATTTTTAGATTTGCTAGATGGTCTTCAATATGAAACGAGTGTTTTTCAAGCTTTTCTGCCTCTTTTTTGTTATGTTTCATGAGAGCAATATCGAGTAGCTTCAAACGTTTTATTTCTGAAATATATAGTCTTTCATAAGCTGCATGCGGTTTTTCAAGATCAACCATTCTCTGACGCCAATCCACCCGCTCCGCTTTTTTGACGGTTTCGTAGCCCTGAACTGTTCGATAAGCAACGCCTACTGCCTTTACTAATGTAATCGTAATAATAATTAAAAGATAAATCGAACCTAAAGCTGGAGAAACAAACGATAAAACAAAAAGCATAATAATCATTGAATATGATAATGCGCCAGGTAGAATCTCAAAAAAACGATACTTTTTTGTACGTTTTCCCTGCGGAATTTCATTATCAGCCCAGTCGCTTCTAGCCGTCATTTTTGTCCCCTAGCCTTCTCCGAGTAATCTCCCAAAAACTATAAAAGTTGCGACTGTAACTATGATTGAAAGAATTACAAAAAGCAAAGCTAAACCTACGCCTTTTTTCTCATAAAGTTTTACTGCTAAAAGATTATGAAATACTCCAAAAATAATCGCTAACATCGGATAAGCGAGCCTTTCTGCCCAAACGCCGTCATGATATCCGCCAGAATTCGCCATCGAGGACCACTCCCCACCCTGATAACGACCGATATCTCCATAAGAAGTCTTAACTACGGTCGCGTTAGAGCCAAGATTTAAAAGTGAGAAAATCAGAAGCGCAATTGAAACCACCAAAAGAATAGCCATCACGAGGATAAGCATCTTATGTTTTTCAAAGATCTCTTTTAAACTCTCCAGAATCTTTTTCATACTATAAGATATATTATACCATATTAAGGTTAAGCAGAACCATTTTTCGATAAAGCCTGGATAACATTCTCAAAAACTTCCTCCCGAGTTCCTGAGGCATCTACTTCGACTAAAATTCCTAGTTTTCTATAATGTTCTAGAACTGGTAAAGTTTTTTCATGAAATTCTTCTATTCTAGTTTCAAATACTTTTGGATCGGCATCATCACCTCTGATTCCTCGATCACCAAGTGCTTTTGCATTTTTCCAGCGTTCGCGAACGTTTTCTTCGGATAGTTTTAGATAAACGACAGCTTTAATTTCATGGTTCGCTTCCTTCGCCTTACGCATCACTTCATCCTCTTCCCCGCTCCAACGTCCGATTGAACTTAAAATTAGAGGATGACCTTTAATATCTTCGTGCAGAAAGTATGGGAGTACAATATCATAAAACTTATTCGTCGGGATTAACTCCCCACTTTCAGTCATATGATCGTCTTTTTCTGCTTCATAGTTTCTAATAATAATTCCAGAGGATAGGAATTTTCCGTCTAGTTTTTCTGCTAGCCTCATTCCGACAGTGTCTTTTCCGCTCATCGGCAGGCCAAAAATATTTATGCTCCCAGTCCCGAGCCACGATTTGATTTTTTCTAGTCTTTCTTCCATTACTTTAATTATAACAGATATTATGGTATTATTAATAGATGATTTGGGAAAAGCTACCAAAGGGTTTTACAATTCTTGCGCCGATGGAAGGCGTGACAGATTCGGTTTTTCGTGCCGTAATAAATAAAGCTGGTCGTCCAGATCTGTTTTTTACTGAATTTACTAATGTTTCCAGTTTTGCTTCGGAGAAGGGGCGCCATGATGCGCTAGAGCGCTTAACGGTTATCCCCTCTGATAGTCCGATTATCGCTCAAATTTGGGGTAAAAATCCGGAACATTTTGCGATTTTAGCCTCAAAACTAGAGGAATTAGGGTTTTCAGGTTTAGACCTAAATATGGGCTGTCCAGATAAACACGTCAATAAAGCTGGCGGCGGAGCCGCAATGATTCGAACTCCTGAACTAGCTTCGGAATGTATAAAACAAGCACGAGAGAATACAAATCTCCCTGTTTCCGTAAAAACTCGTCTTGGTTTTACCTATGTTGATGAATATAAGGAATGGTTGCCTTTTCTTTTGAAACATCATCTCGCTGCCTTAACGGTTCATCTTAGAACTCGCAAAGAGATGTCTAAAGTTCCTGCGCATTTTGAACTAATCCCAGAAATTATACGGCTCCGAAATGAAATCTCGCCAGAAACAAAATTAATTATTAATGGGGATATTCGCGATTTAGAACACGTACATAAGCTATCTGAAAAATATCCAGAGATTGACGGATTTATGATTGGACGAGGAGTATTTAATAATCCTTTCTGTTTTACCAATAAAAAGCCGACACTAGAAGATTTAATTGAGCTATTCCGTTATCATCTTGATTTATATGATCAGCGGGCGGCTGAAATTCATTATCCTTTTGAGCCATTAAAACATTTTTATAAAGTTTATATCAATTCTTTTGATGGGGCGAGCGATTTACGAGTTAAGTTGATGGATTGTAAAACGACTGACGAATTAAGACAAGTTCTAGATGAATTTAAGTTTGAATAAATATTTTAACAGGGGTTGTTTTTTTCGAGATTTTTAGTATAATATGAATATAATCATCTGGTGGGATTAGCTCAGATGGTTAGAGCGTCTGATTGTGGTCCAGAAGGTCGTCGGTTCGATCCCGATATCCCACCCCAGATTTACGTCCCAAATCTTGGATAGTTAATAATATGCGAGTGTAGTACAGCGGTTAGTATGCAAGTTTTCCAAACTTGAGATGAGGTTTCGACTACCTCCACTCGCACCATAGAAAGTGAAAATAAGCATTTATGCTTATTTTTAGTTTATAGGGGGCGAGGCCGAGGGAGATTAGCAAGCGAAAAGCTTGCTTTTTTAGTAGCTAATCGACGAAGTTTGAAAAACTTTTGCGAAGCAAAAGGTTACCATAAAAAGTAAAAACGAGAGTTTGCTTTCAGTTTTTTTTATTTTACAGAGCTCTTAAAATGTGGTATAATAGATATATGGATATTATCAAGACTCCGGATCCGCGTCTTCGCCAAAAATCAAAAAAAGTTAATCATATTACTGACGAAACACGCGAGATTATCGATAAAATGGTTAAGGCTAGTTTAGACTGGGAAAAAGAGCATCCCTATGAGCTTTCTGCTGCAATGGCGGCGCCTCAACTCGGAATTAACCAGCGTATAATCATTATTCGCGACGATCTTGAGGACAAAGAGAATAAATCTTTTACCGCTCTGATTGATCCTGAAGTTATTAAGACTGAAGGTAAGACAAACAAGGATTACGAAGGTTGTTTATCTGTTCCGACGATTTATGGTTTAGTTCCCCGCCCAGATAAAGCTCGTATTAAAGCTAAAATCCTAGACGGAAACGAAGTTAGAATTAAAACTACTGGGACTTTAACTCGAACCCTCCTTCATGAAATTGATCATTTAGACGGAATTCTCTTTATCGACCACATTAAAGATGATCCTGATGCATGGTTTGAGCTGGATGACAAAGGCGAAATCGTCCCGATTGATTACGAAAAACGCGTCAAAGGAAATAAAGAGTTATTCCCTAATGAAGACTAAAATTATTTTCTTCGGAAATGGTCCGCTTGCAGATTATGCACTAGAAGTCCTAGTGCAGCATTTTGAAATTGTTTTTCATGCTAGAACGAAAGAAGACTTAGAAACTGTAAAAGATTTAAAGACTAAAAATCCAGAGCTTAAAGGTGTATTGGCAAGTTTTGGAGTGATGATTAAAAAAGATGTTTTAGAATTGTTCGAACCAGAGGGGATTTTAAATATTCATCCAAGTTTACTTCCGAAATACCGTGGCTCTTCGCCGATTGAAACTGCAATTTTAAATGGTGATAAAGATTTTAGCGTTTCGATTATGAAGTTAGTGAAGGCAATGGACGCTGGCCCAGTTTATTATCAGGAGACTTTTACTCTCCCCGACAACGTTTCAAAAGATGAGGTCTATCATAAACTAGCAACTGCTGGCGCAAAGTGGCTAAGTTCTCATATTGATTCCCTGCCAGCCCCAACTCCGCAAATTGAGGAGCCTACTTTTACTGAAAAATTTGATAAATCTATGTCTAAACTAAAGCCAGAAGTAAAAACCGCTGAACGATTAAACAATGAAATTCGAGCCTTTTTGGGATTTCCGAAGAGCCGTTATGAATTTTTCGGGATTGACTGTATTATTTTAGAAGCTCATATTTCAGATAGTGAAGAATTGTTATCTTTAAAATGTAAAGATGGAAAATTTCTCTCTATTGACCGCCTACAGCCAGCCGGTAAAAAACCGATGGATGTAAAATCTTTTCTTAACGGTTATAAGAAATAAAAGCGTTAAATCAATATTCCTTAACACTAAGCTGACACTTTTTCAATAATTACTAAAACGCGGCTAAAATCTGTTCGCGAGAGCCGATAATTTCAGACTTCAGCTCATCTGCAACATTTGCGGTAATTGTTGCGTAATCTGGTCGATTAATTTGAATCCATTTTACAGAAAGATATTCTCCAAGAATTTCGAGATTTCCTTCTTCGACGCCGTGTCGCTTTAATAATTTCTGATAAAGTTCGTCTTCACGATAATCGCCAATCTGAGATAAGACATGAATCATAGTATTACGATCATTATTCATAATTCCGTCAAACTCGCGAAGCTGATTAAGCGTCATTCCCTCGCTCATTTTTTCGCCAACGCGGTTTTCGAGCTCTTCTTGAGTCTGCGCGATAAAATCCGGTTTCTTCTCGTCTGGCATATGCGATAATCCCACCTCATCGAGGAATTTCTCATCGATTTTAATCATTTTTCCTCCTAAATTATTTTAATTATACCGAAAAACATAATCATTTTCAAGAGTAGTTTACCCGCACAAAATAGCATCTAACTTTTCAGAGGCTATTTTTATACTATCTTATTCTGGCTGATAATCGGCGATTCCGTTTTCAATATTTTCCGTTGTTATGCCTAGAGAAAAGCCAGCCGCAGCGGCACAGGCCATATAGGAAACACTTACTTCGCCCGGTAAAAAGCTCGCGACTGTAAAATGGTTACCCTCATAATTTAAGTTCGCTTCGCTACCTTTTTTATAGAGTTTAGAGCTTTCAATGACAATATCTGATTCTCTATCTGCGCCATAAGTTAGGGTATTTTCCGTTCCGACAAAAGTGCGTTTAAAATCGTCATAATGTTTATCGTCGCGATTTAAGACGACATATTTCGGAGCCATATCAAAGAGAGTATCATCTAGCGCTTCATAGTCCTTAGCGGAAGGATCTTCAAGATGGGACGGGACATAATCCGTAAGAACTGCCATATAAACATCTAATTCAGCAAAGATATCGTCTTCCAAAGAGCTAGCAGGAGCAGTAACAATAACATAGTTAGCGCCAGCCTTCCATGCATCGCTTAAAAATTTATGAAGCATACCAGCTTTAATTTCAGTTTCTGAAGCGAGAACTGCAACTCTTTCACCAGATGCATTTAAAATGCTATGGATAAAATGCGCGACCGTAGTTTTTCCTGTCATACCAGTTACACAGATGAGCTTCATATCGCGAGCTGGGTGACCATAGTATGTACTTAAAAGTTTTGCTTTAAGGCGATTTTTCGAAAACTTTTTCTTTGTAGTTTTAGACTTTTTTTCGGTTTTTTTAGCTTTTTTCGGGCTTTCAGAAATAGCCTGATTGTCATAAATGTTCGCGATATCAGATTTCTCTTCTGGCATGGTAACTCCTCACTTTGTTATTTTTAGTGTATCACAGATTAGAGGTTTTCGCAAAAATATATGTTATACTTACAGCATAGGAGAATTTTATGAGCGATTATGATGATTATAATGACGAGGATTTAGACGAGTTCGATATGTATGATGACTCGGATGATGATGAAGATGAAGATGCTGAATCAGGTTACAGAGATGAAGACGATTTTGAAGAAAGACTACGAGAATTAGAATCCAGGGGATATGATGATGGATATTATGACGCGTCGAGTAGTGCTGATTTTTATCAAGGATATGGACTATCTATTGATGAGGACGATTTAACTGAAGAGGAAAAATCAGCTTACGAAACTGGGTATTATGACGGTTTTGAAGTTGGTAAGGGCCAATAGGCGACTAGGGGTGGCTCTTTCGGCGATTTTATGTTAAAATAAGAAGTGGAGACGTGGCCGAGTGGTTGAAGGCGCACGACTCGAAATCGTGTATGCAGAAATGTATCGGGGGTTCGAATCCCTTCGTCTCCGCCAATCAGAAAAGACCCATTCGGGTCTTATTTTGAGTTTTATTTTAGAATTTCGATGATTTTATTTCTTGATTTTGCGCCTTGAATAACTACAACACAGGTTTTTCCAACATGAAAATGTTTAGATAACAGTTTTATCAATGCGGAATTAGCCTCGCCATCGTGAGCCTTAGCACGAAGATAAATTATAAGATTATCCCCGTCTTCAATAATTTTTTCTTGGCTTGAGCCAGGTTTAACCTGAACCTGATATTTCATATCTTAATTATAACACGCTTATTTTACGCGTCTTTTTTAGAAATAACATACAAAAAGAGGCCTACGGTAGAGCCTCTTTTGTTCTTTATAATTCTGAATGTAGTTTTTTGAATTTATCAGATTTTTTATCAAGCTCTGCAAATGATTCTTCGCTAGGAATGTCGTCTTTACCGGAGTCGATATAATTTCTAAGCACACCAACCAATACGAATGGGCGGACAAAAGTAGAATGGATGATTGACCAAAGTATAACGCTAAGAATACCTGCGCTAACCATGGTTAAGACGTTAACATCTGAAACCCAAGCTGGAAGCTCTCTTCCTAAACGAGAGCCAGCTTCAATAATTTCGCGGCTTAAGCCAGAAAATGCATCTGGGAAACAGCTCATAATAGCGTAGGAGATTCCGAAGAATACGCCACCGATAAGAATAAACGAACCAGCGCCAAGACCGAAGACGCGTCCGAGGTTTTTAATGAGAGTTTTACCATGTTTAAAGAATAGAACTGCACCTTCACAAGTTGCTTTAGAAGCTTTTACATCTTTACGGTAGAAAACCCAGCCAAGACAGCAATCACATAAATATGCAACTATTGTGTTGATTACAGATGAGATTGTACCGCCAACTGCACTACCAGTATCTCCGCCGATTGATTGTCCGACTGAAGTGATCGCTTTTCCAAGTTGGTTAAAAATGCTTTTAATGACTCCAGTGACTGCAAAATATGCGGCAACTGTAGCGAAGCGTTCTTTAACGATTCTCTTCCCTTCTCCGACAACATCGCCTTCAAGGTTATCGCCAGTTACGCCTTTTGTCATCATAGCAATTTGTCCAGCCTTGTACGAATACGAAATGTATCTTGAAATAATAGCAAGAACGATACCCCCAATGACAACACCGATTCCTAAACCGATCAAGCCTTTATTCAAGGTACTTTCAGCAATTACGAATCCTACTCCGCTAATAACCACAAAGATGATTATTGAGATAATGTCCCAGATTAATTGACGAATCGAAAAACCTAGAGTCTTTTTATAAACTTCTTTATTAGTGAGTGACATGAAAACTCCCTTTTATTTTCTTTCATTATATCACATTAGTTAGAGCGAAGTACCCAAATATGTAATTCTAGCGTAACCGTTCCCAATACGAGCTACATCGGCGGTTGGAGTTGAAGTAGGAGTTGTCGTGTTGGAATAGGTGCGAGTTGCTGCGGCAGAGCTGGTTGTGCAAGAATAACAGGTCATATGTTTTGTAACTCCTCCACCAGAAATGAGGTTTGAAGAGCCGATATAGCCAGAACCACCGCCGCCACCGCCATTGCAAGCGCACCCACCACCTCCGTACCATCCGCCGCCAGCCCCACTACCACCAGGTTGACTTGCATAAAAACCTTTGCCCCCATACCCAAACCCACCAGCAGTATCAGTATGTCTTGCCATTACGGTATCGTAATATGCACTTCTAACGTCTGATGTGACTCCTAGAGAATCAAATTGCGTTCCTCCTTGTCCGAAATATTCACAGGATACACTGCCACTTCTTAAATAGTAGCTTCCGTTATTCCCTGATATTCCGCCTCCGTTACCGCCAACCCCCTTTCTATCTCGGTCTGCCCACGATGGAACATAACTTCCGCCACCTCCTCCACCAGCAACAATTAAAATTGAATCTTTGGAAGAACTTAACGTGGACAATACCCCAGATTTCGTAGCAATGTGTGTTGAGCCTCCTCCAGCTGCAGTGGTTAAATCGCCTCTCGTAGTACTATCTCCTCCACCGTTATATCCACCAAAAGATGCAGTATTCATACTATTTATATCACCCGGATTACCACCTATATTTATGTACAAAGAGTCTCCGTTTATTTGTATCACGCCTTGCGAGTATCCGCCATAACCTCCGGAGCCGCTATAATTGCTGTATTTTGCTGTTCCTCCACTTGCTCCCCAAACCTCTAATTTATAGTATCCATTACAAGGCGCAGTAAATGTCTGTTCTGCACCAGTATAGTCAAAATTATAGATTTTCCCCACAGCAATGGAACAAGAAGACTCCCATTTCGCCTTAAGCGTAACCGTAAAAGCATTCCCCGGATTAGGGTTTGTATTTCCGGTGTATGTAGAGGACGGTTTTTTCAATCCATAATATTAAATTTGTAATTATGAAAATGATTGTGGTATAATAAAATTATAAAATTTTACGAACAACATCACATTAAAGTCTTAGCTTTTCTCACAAAAGCTT
>JAFVCN010000021.1 GCA_017479205.1 Candidatus Saccharimonadota bacterium | reverse complement strand
TACTAATTTTTATTCTTTTACCAACTGCTTTTTCCGCCATTTTAATCACTTCCTCCTGAATTTACTTCATTTTGACATTCCGTATCGCCAATTGCACAAGCCTCCGCCGGTTCAGCAAAGATTTTCTCAAGCTGTACATAAGAGTCGGTAACGTTCTGTCCGTTCGGACCAATCGCCATCACGTGTTTATTCCTAAAGGCAAAAGCCTCTGGCGCCATTTGAACTGAAGCGGTAAAACGAAGAACTAGGTTATCATCAGCATCACGTCCGTTTGAAGATTCGGTCACGACTATGCCTTCTGGAACAAGCTGACATTCATTCGAAGCCGACCATTTCGCACTCTTTGTGTCGCCTTCACTCGTATCTTCCCCTTCATAAACGATACAGCGGCTATCAAAATGCGGAATGCCAGATATTTCTCCACTTGTCGACATATCTGGAGTATATTCATAATTTGTAATATTAATACGCGTCCCTTCATCATCTGGTGTAATTTCAATATCGTCAATTCCATCTTCAGCAGTTTTCCATTTTTCGTTCTTATACCAAGCGGTAAATTGAGGGGTACGATAAATTTTCTCACGCGGAATATATTCGATCGTGCGTTTTACATCGCCATTTTCATCTGTTGTAGTAGTAACATATCCAATCACTGATTGTCCATTAACCATCTCCGTCGAATCAAGATCTCCATCAAGCGTTATCATAGTAGAACCACCATTTTCAGCCGAATAATCATCACGTTTCGGATCGCATCCTTTTACTCCACGATTCCAAATTGCATAGATACTACCATTTTCCTCGTACATACTGCCATCTTCATTATATTCATCAATACAGCGGGACGGAATCTCATTACCATCAGCATCAACATAACGTCCATAATCAAATGTCATCATATTCGTACGTTTAATAAATGACTCAAGTACACGATAATCGATATCTGGATCCTTGCCAGCATTCGCCTGTGCATCAAAAGATAATGTCGTTTCATTCAAATCAATCGAAAGCTCCGAAATCTCAACCGTATCTGGACCATTCGGAATCAAAGAATTTAAAAATACTACCGCGCGCGAAAGCACTTTTTGATTATCTTCAATCTTCGAAATACCATTAATCTGGTTCTGGAGAGTCAAGAATTCCGCAAGTTCCTCATAACCGATGATTTTAGATGACAAATTCTTAAGATGAGAATCCTGACCAGCCATCGTAATATCCTGCGTACCTTTAATCGAGCCCAAAATTGCTACCGACGAAAGCGAAGCTATCATTACTACAATACAAACAAAGAATACAAGGTTACGAGATTTTTGAGCCTTAATCATATCGGATTTTACATCTGGGACAAGATTAATCTCATAAAATCCAGTCTGAGTAGTCATATTCTCAGCTTCTTTTCCAAGCTCGCCCTTAAACAATGCCACAATAAACTTCGGAATATCCGAAAGATTCATCGTTTTAAAATCAAATTTTTTCTTCGCCATTAGTCATTACTCCTTTCAGCAAGGCCGATTGCCACCGCAAATTCAGATGCAACTGGAAGTAAAGCCTGTTGTTGTTCTGGAGTAACGCGAACATACTACCATGGGTTACCTTGAATCGTTGGAATATTAGTCTTAACTTCCACATATTCAGCAATAAACGGAATCACCCCTGCAAATCCAGAAAGTATAATTCCTCCTACTTGAGCACCGACATATTTTGCCTGGAAGAAACGTACCGATTTTGTCATTTCCATTGCAAAAGTTTCAAGTGAGCCATCAAGAGCTTTAAATACCTGACCTTCCAGCTTATCTTGAGCAAGACCAAATTTCAAAATAAATTGTTTCGCTTGGTCTTGACGTACTGATAACGTATCCGCTACAGTACTCACGAACTGAGAAAGACCGCCAGGAATCGAACGTACAAGTCTCGGCGCACCCTGGTAAATTACTACTAAATCTGTTGATTTTTCGCCTAAATCAATCAGCATTCTCGCATCAGCCATCCCAACCGGTGCCAACGCACGAGTCATTGAAATCGGCTCTGGCTCTTGCGCAATGACATTTAGTCCAAGACTCTCGATATCTTCCATACGCTCTTCAGCATATTCCTTTGCCGTCGACGAAATTAAAATCTCAGCCTTTAGTGGATCATTTGGCGAAACACCCAAAACCGCAAAATCTACTTTTGCTTCATCAACCGCCATCGGGATATACTGATCCACCTCATATCTAATTGTCTTACCTACCTCTTTGAGCGGAGCATTCGGCACTTCGATAATCGACGTATAAGTTTTTCGAGCTGGAAGCCCAAGCGCAACGTTCTTTGTCTTAATTCCTGCCTGTTCCTTTGCGCCCAAAATAGTTTCCGCAAGTTTGCGTTTTCCAACAACTGAATTATCTAAAGCAATTTTCGGGTCAATCGGAACATAAGCATATTTTTCAAGCGCCCAACCCCTTTCCGCATCACCAGAAAGTTGAATTAAGCGGATTGAGTTTGTCCCGATATCTAGTGCGAAGAAGTCGCCCACGCCATGTAATAGACTCATATATGCTTCTATTTTAGCATAACCGGCTTGCTTTTTGCAAGATTTTTTCCTCCAAGAACCACCCCTAAACTTCCGCCACTATTTCCTTAGCGACAACCAACATTTTTACTCGGTCTTTTTTTACAGAATCTCAACCGCCTTTTCTGCTTTTCTAATCACGATTTCGCTTACTTGCTTCAATTTTTTATATTCGCCTTCAGCTTGAATCTCAACATTTGCTCCATTCGGAAAAACAATTTTATCTTCTACTGAAATTTCTGCCGGAACTCGTTTTAAAATACTTCTCGCCATAAAAAGTGTTAACCTAGGAAAACTCGTTAGCTGCCTTACTGTTGAAAGAAATTCTTTTTTGTCTTCGTAAAACTTGCTCCCCCTCATCATTTTTGCAACCGAAATACCATTTATCGCTAAATAATCCGAAAAATCTTTCGTTTCATCCAGAGTTAAAGTTTTAATACCAGTTTCCGTTACTCTTGAAAAATTAAATTTCGGAATAAAATTCTTACGTTTATGTTTAAAATACCATTTCGCGAGCGTCTTAATCGAGAAGATAATTCCTTTATTACCCTTGCGCAGTTTCTTCCGTGTTTTCTCGTGATCAAAAATTTCAGTCGATTCCGCAAACATCCCGATCGTAAAATAACAAGCTGCATAACGATAATGTTTTCCATCAATTACAGCTTCAAGCGGATAAATTTTACCACCACTTGCATTTTTAACCGTACGCGGAAGATCGTTAAAGTTCCCAAACGGCAATGCATAGAACTTTACTTTTTTTCCCGACAAAATTACCCCATTTAGCCCAATTGTCGAGGTTCCATCTCCGCCAGCAGTTAACACTACGTCACCGTCTTGTAAAATTTTTGCTAGATTGTCCGCATTATCATCAACATCCGTCGGCTTCACCTCGAATTTTCCAACCATCACTCCGGTAATTTTACGAAGCGGTTCTAATACTTCATTTTTTACTCGAATCGCTTTCGAAGAGCGCGGATTATAAACCAAAATTACACGACGAAAACCATCCGTCTTTTTTAATGCTAAAATCTTATGTTCAATTTCAGAAAAGTCCACATCCAACCTTTACATGGATGTACCGCCATTAGCGAATAGACCGCCTGGGAGCAAGAACTGTAATACGCCCCAGAAAAGTCCCCAGATTACTAATCCAATTACAACCTGTAATATACGGTTTTTTGCTTTAACAACTGCCGCAGAGTTATCTCGTGCAGACATATACTGATAGCCAGAAATTATAATTCCAATAATTGCCGCCGCCGCTACACCAAAAGTCGCAATATTAAGCGCAATCGACAAAATATCAAAAATCGCTTCACCTTTTTCGCAGTTATTAAGTTTTATCAACGCAGTCGGAGGACATTCCGCTAAAAAAGTTAAAACATTATTCATAATATTATTATATCACATTAAAATTAATGTAGATATTCTTGAAGCTTTTTCGTATCTTTATTCTTACGAAGTTTAGATAAAGCCTTTGCTTCAATCTGGCGAATACGTTCCCTAGTAACTGAAAATTCTGCGCCAACCTCTTCAAGCGTATGAGGTTTTCCGCCGCCAATCCCAAAACGAAGTTTAATGATCTTTTGTTCACGGTCAGAAAGAGTTGAAATAATATCTGCAAGTTGTTCTTTTAACATCTGGTTTGCTGCAGAATCTTCTGGAGATATTCTATCTTCATCTTCAACAAAATCTCCGAGCACAGAGTCCTCATCATCTCCATCTTTACCGACAGAAGCATCAAGAGAAGCAATATCCTGTTTGATTCTCATCACATAATCAACTTTTTCAATATCCATATCCATCTCTTTTGCAATTTCTTCAATTGTCGGCTCGCGATTTAACTCAGAAGTCAATTTTCTAGAAGCACGAAGAACTTTATTAATAGTTTCAACCATGTGAACTGGAATACGAATCGTTCTCGCCTGATCCGCAATCGCACGCGTAATTGCCTGACGAATCCACCATGTCGCATACGTTGAGAACTTAAAACCTTTTTCCGGATCAAACTTCTCAACCGCACGTAAAAGTCCAGTATTTCCCTCTTGGATTAGATCAAGAAAATCAAGTCCACGTCCAGAATATCGCTTCGCAATCGAAACTACAAGACGCATATTTGCCTCAACCATTTTGTCCTTGGCTTTTTTGTTACCTTTCGCCGCTTTTTGAGCCAGCTCAAGTTCCTCTTCTGCCGTTAAAAGTGGGATCTTACCAATTTCCCTAAGATACATTTTAACGGAGTCGTCAGCAAACTGATCGACATTGTCGGCAGTAATTTCAAGATCCTCATCCGTCAACTCTTCTTCTGCATTTAAATCAGAAAGACCTGGCTCCTGAGGTTCTGCCACATTCAAAATATCTTCATCACTTTTATCCATTACAACACATTATACACGTTTTTCAGCTTTTTTCAAGGTTTAAACACGCTTTACGCGCACCATTGCTGGCCTCAAAACTTCGCCATTATACATATACCCTGGACGGAGCTCTTCTGCAATTACTTCTTTTTCGCCTTCGCCTTCTTCCATTGAAATAGCATCATGAAAATCAGGGTTAAATTCCGTGTCTTCAGTAGTCGCAATTTTCTGCAGTTTTAATTCGCTCATTGTCTTCTCTAGAGTTTTAGCAATTGGCGCCAAAACCTCAGGATTACTTGAAATCGCACGCGACATATCATCAATTAGCGGCAAAAGCTTCATTACTGTCGCATCAGTAGCCATTTTCTTCGCCTGCTCTCTTTGTAGATCAACTTGCTTTCGAAAATTCTCGAAATCAGCCCGAGTTCTTTGTAAATCGTTTAAAAGTTCCTCTTTTTCCGCCTGAAGTTTAACGATTTCAACGCTTTCTTTTGGTGAATTCTTTTTTGATTTTAGTTCCATTTTTCCTCCTTAAAACGCATTTTCAAGAATATTTCCAGCATTTCGCACCAAGCTCATTGTTTCGACATAGTTCTGTCTTGTCGGCCCAAGTACTCCGATATAACTATTATCTGAATATGGACTTCTAAATTTAGAAATTATCAAGCTAACGCCACTCGTTTTTCCAATCGGGTTTTCGCTACCAATAAAAATGTTAAGCGGTTCGCCTGGTCGAGCCTCTCTAAGCCACGGCTCAAGATTGTCGAGTAATTGTGCCACGCCCTGGATCCTCGAATTATCCATAAATTCTGGCTGTGCAAAGAGTCTGGAAATACCAGACAGGTAAAGCTGATCTCCGATTGTCCCGAGCCCTAAATTCCCAGTTAGCTCCGCTAACATATCTACCGCACTACGAATTGCATAATCAACTTTCTCTTGTGAGTTAATTCGCACTTCTAGCGCATGAATATTGCGATTTGGCGCACCAGAGCCAAGCATCCTTGTCGGCTCAAATTTAGCATTTTCAGTTTGTTCAGTTAGAGAATTAACGTAAAAACGGTATCCTGCATCTGTCGGTATACGCCCAGCGCTAGTATGTGGCTGTGCAATCAGCCCAGCTTCTTCGAGCTTCGCCATTTCCGCTCGAACTGTTGCAGAAGAAACATCAAAAAGTTTTGCTAATGTTACACTTCCAACAGGGGCCGCAACCTCAGCATATTCCTCAATAATTGCAAAAAGAATTTGTTTTTGACGCTCAGTAATATTCATACTTTCATTATACCAAATTAGCACTCGGGCGTCAAGACTGCTAGCTAATAAGGTAATAAAAAGAAGCCTCTGGGCGAGGCCCTAACGGGCCCTCAAGAAGCTTCATTATCTACATTCTACCTCGAAAGCTCCCCAATGTCAATAACGTTACCCTGTTTATCTACAAAAAT
This sequence comes from Candidatus Saccharimonadota bacterium, assembly GCA_017479205.1. Classification (GTDB taxonomy): domain Bacteria; phylum Patescibacteriota; class Saccharimonadia; order Saccharimonadales; family Saccharimonadaceae; genus Nanosyncoccus. The sequence continues at coordinate 12,744 of JAFVCN010000021.1, read as the reverse complement.
AAGTCTTTTCATCCCTTTTCGCTCTCTAAATTTTGTAACCAGATAACTTCTTATGCTTCTATCTTGGACTTTCTTCATACGGAGCGAGGTAATTACAATATTCTTAGATTGGTGCTTTAAGGCTTTCTCTAGATTATTAATAACGCTTTTTATGTTATCGCTATCAGGGGATTTAAATTCAAACAACGTATTCTCAATATACGCATCCGCAGAACGAAAACTATTATGCGCAGGAACAAATTTCACAGTATACCCAATTCGAGCTAGTGCATTAGCGATAAAATCCTCATGTCCCCACGTATTGACGCCCCCAATTTTTATTATCTTGCCAATTTTATTTTTGCCTCGCTTCATCATAGAAGTTATTATACTATCCTACCTCTATAAGGTCAAGACTTTTCCACAAGGTAGTTATGTTTATTTTCAATCTGTTATTATTTTAAAAATTACCAGTATAGCTCCTATAATTCCTGTCCACTTTATCGCGTTCCAGAACTCACTAGAAGTAAAATCCCATATTTCCCATCCGAATAGCTCCTTTGCTGCAGTATTTACTGCTATAAAAAATGCTGCAATCAAGGCTAAACAAATAACGGTATAAATAAAAGCTAGACCGATACCTGTTAGAATGCGAATTATTTTGTTATCCTGCTGGGGTGTTTTAACCTTTTCTGTAGATATTTTTGCTTTATTTTTTACTCTTTTATTATTAGAACTAATCATTATAAATCTCCTTTTTAAATTCCAAAATTAAGTCGTCTAATGTTAAATTTTATATTGATATTATCTCCATGGGCTATTATAAGCTTTTTCAACGAACGTATCGTTATTGGATGGATTATACCAACATCTCCAGTAACTTCCATCATCATGGAACATCATAATACGATAGTAATCACCCTCTTGTGTAATTTCATCTGAAGCATAATCGGTCAGATGAACTCCGTGATTTCTACCGTATACCCAACAAGCATCTGCAATAGTATCTATCGAAGGTTTATTATTTACATTTGAACTAGATTCAGCTTCCTTTTTCGCCTCTTCTTCGGCCTTAGCCTTTTCTTCAGCTTCTTGCTGTGCTTTTCTTTCAGCCTCTTCTTGTTTTTTAGCTTCTTCTTGCCTCTTTTTCTCTAGCCACCCGTCGTGCGTTTTTTGAATTATTTCCAAATCGGAATCAGAAAGATTATATTTAATTTCGACTGATTTCTGAAAAACATCCTCGCCTAAAAAAGTGTTCTTCAATACAATATATGTATTTCTAGACTGCGTCCTCTTCACATTAGCAATATCAAAATTTTCTGTCTGATAATCAGAGGAGTAAATATAGTCTTGTACTTCTTTTGAAAAATGGTCCCCTATCACCTCATAGCTACTGCCGTATTCAAATTCGACAGTATCATATTCAGAAAATGTACCGGATATTTTACGTTTTTTACAGTTCAGGGAATATTCTGTTTCTTGAATGTCACAATCAAATACATATTCATCCTGATCCATAGTTATATAATAATCTCTATTTCTTTCCGTTGTTTCTTTTGTGCTGTTAACAATGCCTAATATAATACTACAGATAAAAATTACTAGAAGCATACCGGCAAAGGTTACGATAGCCTTCCTATACTTCTTGAAAAAATTTTGAACTTTCGTAGTAGCATCTTCTCCTGATGCCTTCTTATCGTCTTTTATCTTTTTAGATACCATTTTCATTCTATCTTTTGCATTTTTTCTAGCATTATTAAGCTTATATCTTTCTTGCTTCAACTTTAAAATATCTGCATTAATTCTCTCAATTTCTTGTATATTCTTATTATTTTTTTCTGATACTGCTGATATAAAAGTAAGGCTCGATAAAGTTTCTCTTTTAAAATCGAGCATACGTTTTTTATTATCTAAGACTTCTAGCCTTGCATCAATATTCTCTATCTGAGAGTCATATGTTTCTTTTTCTAGTCTTATTTTATCTTTTTCGGAATACATTCGCTCTCTTTGAGACTTTTGTGTTTGTTTTGTTTTGCTCATTTTACCTCTCTTTATTAAAAACTAAAGGAACACCCATTCAGGGTGTTCTAAATCCATTTTACAGAAGAGCGTTGGCCCGACTGGAATGGGTGCTCCATCTAGGGGTCAACTATTATCCTGCCATAGGGCAAAATAATACTCTTCTATAGTTTTGAATCTAGAACAATTTTATTATATCACAAGTATATTTTAAAAGACAACTTAATCTCTTTTTAGCATCACCGTAAACGCCTCGCTCGGAATATCTATTTTTCCAAACCGTTTCATTCGTGCTTTTCCGCGTTTTTGCTTCTCTAATAACTTTGCTTTTCTATCCCTATCGCCAGTATGAATTTTTACCGTAACATCTTTTCGATATGCTCCAATTGTCTCGCGCGCAATCACTCTCGCTCCAATCGCCGCCTGCAGAGCAACTTCATAGTTCTGCCTTGGGATTACTTCCTTTAGTTTCTTGGTAATCTCTCGTCCAATCGCATCTGCCTCAGTTTTGTGACACATAATCGCAAGTGCATCAATTTTATTTCCTCCGACCAGAAAGTCGACTCGGACTAGGTCCTCCGCCTTATACCCCGAAATCTCATAGTTAAACGACGCGTAGCCAGAAGTTAAAGATTTTAGCTGATCGTAAAAATCCGTCAAAAGATTCGCCATCGGCGCTTCAAAATTAATTACCGCCCTATCCTCAAGATAAGAAATATTTTTATGAAGCCCGCGTTTTTCTACAATCAAGTTCAAAACATTTCCAATCATCGAAACCGGTAAAATAATTTCGCCCTTAACCCACGGTTCACGGATTTCTAGAATTTCACTCATATCCGGTAAATCCGCCGCAGATTTTATTTCGAGTTCTTCGCCATTTTGTAAAGTTACTTCATAATTCGTCGAAGGATTTGTCACTACTAAATCAAGATTAAACTCGCGCTCAAGTCGTTCGCGAATAATGTCCATATGAAGCAACCCTAGAAAACCGATACGAAGTCCAAATCCTAAAACTGGAGAGTTTTCCGGCTCAAAACGTAGCGCCGAATCAGAAAGACTTAATTTCTCGACTGCTTCTTTTAGATCCTTATACTGGTCGTTAGAAACTGGGAAAAATCCCGCATAGACAAATGGTAAAACATTTTTATAACCCGGTAAAGGCGCTGTTGCTGGTTGTTTTTGCAAAGTAACCGTATCGCCAACTTTTGCCTCACGCGTCGTTTTTAAGTTCGTAACGATATAACCGACCTCTCCCTCCGAAAGCTCGTCTTTAGGCTTCATTTTTGGCTTTAAAACTCCGACCTCAAGCGCGATTCCATTCGTGTTGTTTTCCATCATATGAATATTCGCATTCTTTGGAATTTTACCATTAAAGACGCGAACATAGAGAATTACCCCACGATAGTCGTCAAAATAAGAATCAAAAATCAAAGCCCGAGTTTCTTTTTCATTTGTTTCCTTCGGAGGATTTGCCCGCTCAACTATCGCATCCAAAACCTTCTCAACGTTCATACCAGTTTTAGCAGAAACTGGAATAATCTCATCTGGGTTACAGCCTAAAAGATTTACAATTTCGTTCGTCACTTTTTCAACATTCGCAGCCGGTAAATCAATTTTATTTATTACTGGAATGATCGTTAAATTTTGTTCAATCGCTAGATAGACATTCGCGAGTGTCTGCGCCTGAATTCCTTGCGTTGCATCAACTACTAAAATCGCACTCTCTACCGCCTGTAAACTACGCGACACTTCATAAGAAAAGTCGACATGGCCTGGAGTATCAATCAGATTCAGCTCATAACCTTTATAATTCATCTGCACCGGCGCAAGTTTAATTGTAATCCCCTTCTCGCGCTCAAGCTCCATCGAATCAAGAAGTTGACTTTTCATCTCGCGTTTCTCGACTGTTCCAGTAATTTCCATCATCCTATCGGCAAGTGTCGACTTCCCGTGATCAATATGCGCAATAATACAAAAATTTCGGATTTTCTCAGCATTCATTATCTGTTATTTTACAATATTTCCTTAAACTTAGCAAACATTTCTTAAACCATAAAAGTATGTTAAAATAGAAATAGTTTTTTTAAAAATGCTCTAAACCCAGCTCTAAACGAGACGAAAAGAGTAATTTGATAAATTCAAGGAGGTAAAATGGGAGTTATTGTCCATAAAGAAACGGAGAAAAGGACAGAATTAAACGATCGCATCGCAGCGGATCTTCGAAATCGTGCCGAAATGTCCGAGCAAGATGATCCTGATTTAGTTGAAGATATGGATTATGTCAAAAATCTCAAAAAGACCGGAAAATTCTCTTGGTTCTGGTTTGTTCTAGTCGGGTTAGCATTAGCTTCACTAGTATTGATTATTGTAATTTAATTTTACATTTATCGCCGCTCATTTTCCGAGCGGCTTTTTGATTTAAGATAGGACTATGTTACAATAATAATATGGAAGATTATTCAAAGTTTGACTTAATTGTGGTGGGAGCAGGATTTTATGGCGCAACAGTTGCAAATAAAATCGCTGGTCGCGGTAAAAAAGTATTAGTACTTGAACGCAGAAATCACGTTGCAGGAAATGCTTATTCATATCGTGACGAAAAAACCGGTATTGAAATTCATAAATACGGTTCACACATTTTTCACACTGAAGATGAAGAAGTCTGGAAATACATCACAAAATTCACAGATTTTAACGACTATGTTCATACCGTTCCGACCAGACATGACGGAAAGCTTTATCCAATGCCGATCAACCTCGACACAATTAATCTACTTTATGGGACAAACATGGGTCCAGAAGAAGCAGAAAAATTTGTCGCTGAAGAGGCAGAAAAAGCCGGAATAAAAAATCCAAAAAACTTTGAAGAAAAAGGAATTTCTTTAGTCGGAGAAAAACTTTATACAACTTTTATTAAGAACTACTCCGAAAAACAATGGAGCACTTCTGCAACTAACCTTTCCGCCAGTATCCTTTCGAGAATTCCAGTTAGATATTCTCATGACGATCGCTACTTTATGACTGCTAAACATCAAGGTATTCCAGTTAATGGCTACGGTAAAATCGTTGAAAAGATGCTAGAAAATGACAATATCGAAGTTCGACTCAATGTTGATTTCATTGCTGTTATGGACGAAATCCCAACTGACCTTCCAATCGTTTATTGTGGTCAAGTTGACGAACTTCTCGATTACGAACTTGGAGTTCTACCTTATCGCTCTCTCAAATTTGAAGCAGAATGGGTTGATGAGAGAACGGAAGATGGCGCCGATTCAAAGCTTGGACACGCCGTTATTAATGAAGCCGATGCCGACGTTGCTTATACTAGAACTCATTTCTATAAATATTATCAAATTCACGAACCTGAAGTTCTAATTCAGCCACGTTCATACACCGTCCGTGAATATCCAGCTGATTTCGTTCGAGGCGGCGAAGCTTATTACCCAATTAACAATGCTGAAAATGAAAATCTTTACAATCAGTATGTCGAATTACTACATGAGCGCTATCCAAACATCACATTAGGCGGCAGGCTTGGCGCCTATCAGTATTGGGATATGGATAAAGCTATTCGTAATGCTCTTGATTTTGTCGAAACATTGGAGATCTAAAAATGCAAAAATCGGAACTGATATCCATAATTGTTCCGGTTTATAACCTCGAAGAGGAAGTTTCTAAATGTCTTCTATCTCTGATTCTCCAGAAATACAAAAACTTTGAAGCAATTATTGTTGATGATGGCTCTACCGACAATTCCCTAGAAAAATGCTTAGAGCTTGCAAAAAAAGATTCACGTTTCTTAGTTTTTCACACTAAAAATAAAGGCTTGTCCGCCGCTAGAAATTACGGTATTTCAAAATCACATGGAAAATATTTAGCTTTTGTTGATGGCGACGACTATATCGATCCAGATTTTCTCAGAACTCTTCATAGTTCCATTATCCAGAGCGGATCAGATATTGCAGTAGCTGGTTATACGGAAATTTCTGAGAATAAAACTCAAGTTTTTACACCAAAGACCGAAATTCTCTCTGGCAGAAATGCCACGATTCGTTTACTCGTTCATCAAGAGAATATGGAAGTTCTAATCTGGAACAAACTCTACAAAAAAAGCCTATTTCGCGGAATCCGCTTTCCAGTAGGTAAAAATCACGAGGACAACTTTACAACTTTTCAACTTCTCTCAAAAGCTAAAAAAGTTTCTTATATCCAAAAATCAGTTTATAATTATATCCATCGTAAAAATTCCATCACTAGTACAGAAAAAACTTTAGAAAGACTAAAGGCTAAACTTTCTAGCGCTAAAGAAGCGAAGCGAATTTTCAGACTCAAAGCAAAAGATTCAAGGCTTTATTCTGCTGCTAAATATTCCGAACTTTTAGCTTTCTTCCAGTTTATTGACTTCTCAATCAAAAATAAAATCCCTCGAAAATATTTTAATACATTCAGAAAAAAAGTCCTAAAATCTAAAAAACAATTCTTAAATAATCCCTATACTGATTTTAAACGCAAAAACTACATTAGACTACTTAGCTCGACAAATGGTTTCCTGTATTTTATCTTCCGAAAAATTATTTAAAAAGATTCAGATAGTTTCTCGCCACAACTTCTGGCTTTCCATCTTTAACAATCTTACCGTTTTCCAGTAAAATAGCTCTATCACAAAATCGTTTAACGTTTTCCATATCGTGCGTTACAATAATAACAGTCTGCTCTCCTTTAAGATCACTAAAATACTTATTACATTTTTCTTGAAAAGCCGCATCCCCTACCGCCAATACTTCGTCTAGAATCAGAATATCGCCCTTTGCGCGAATCGCAATCGAAAAAGCTAAACGAACCTGCATACCGCTAGAATAGTTTTTTAATTTCTGATTCATAAACGGTTCAAGTTCCGCAAAGTCAACAATTTCCTGATACATCTTATCCATTTCTTGATTTGAAAATCCGAGCAATGCACCATTCAAATAAATATTCTCTCTACCAGTTAATTCTGGATTAAAGCCAACCCCAAGCTCAATAAACGGAACTAGTGCACCGTTAATTTTAATCTCGCCACAATCCGGAACATAAATTTTAGAAAGTGTTTTAAGCAGCGTTGATTTTCCCGAGCCATTTCTTCCAACAATCCCTAAAAATTCGCCTTTTTTAACCTTAAAACTAATATCCTTTAAAACTTCTTGTTTTGTATAACCTTTAATCCCTTTTAGACTATTAAAAATCGCCTGCTTTAAACCACTTGATTTCTCTGTCGGGAGTTTAAAAGATTTACTCAGATTTTTTACTTCAATAGCATATTCATTTTTCTTCATTTTAAATTTCCTCCGCGAAGTATCTAGATTTTTTCTGGAAAATTTTAACACCGAAAAATAACACTACTATTACAATTATCATCGGAATAACCTGAAATATAGGATTTTTAATTAGCTCCCAAATTGTCATCGTTTCATTTGTAATTAGGAAAAATCTAATATCCTGAATAATTTGAGCAAGCGGGTTTAAGACTAAAATTTTTGCCGCCATTTCGTTATAAGAAATCACCATTGAGAGTGGATAGATAATCGGTACTGCGTAAAAAAGTGCTGAAACTAAAACTTCCCAAATACTCTGGACATCACGAAACTTGACATTAATTGAACCAAGAAATAACGCCAAACCTAGCGAAAGAAGGTACAATTCAAAAATCAAAAATGGCACAATAAACCATCCTAAATTTGGCGTAACTCCCGAAATCAGCGCAAAAACTACTACTACAATTAAATTAATTCCGAGATTAATTAAAGCTGTCGCAGTCGCTGAAAGTACAATAATCCATTTTTTAAACGCAATTTTTCGCATTAAATCGGAACGGATTAAGAGCGACTGAATCCCCTGATTTGTGCATTCAACAAAAAAGTTCCAAAGCACAGTTCCAGTAAGCAGGTAAACTGGGTAGAACGGAATGTCCGAACCAAAACGCAAAAATTTTGCAAAAACAATATATAAAATTCCAAAAAGTAATAGCGGACGAATAATTGCCCAAAGATATCCCAGTATTGAGCCTTGATAGCGAAGCTTAAAATCAGTCTTCACTAGCTCTAAAAGTAGGATTCGGTCTTTACGATTCATATCCTAATTATACCTCAACTTATGTTTCAATCTCGAAAGCTTACTTAAAATACTATTTTTAAGATTAAACACTGGCCTTAAAAATACATAAACGCTCGGATACTTAGTACTAAACTTTAGCTCATGCGCCCGAAAATGCTTTTCTAAGATAAAATAATTCGGATTAAACTGTGATTTTTTATAATCCTGTTTCGCAATTTTAGCAAACTCCAGCGCCTTTCTAATTTTCAATCGGTTCAGGTTCCAATTATAGTTTCGAAAACGACAAGCATTCGCAATATCCTGAAACTCAAGATGGTTTTTAATATTTTTATCAATTTCATCCGATTCAGTTTTCACTGCAAAAACTTTTCCATCCGATTTCACACTAGCATTTTCGTTGTCTTTTCGATAATAGTAAAGCGGCCTCTCAATACAAAAAATATTTCTTGCCGCCATAAAAGCTTTAAATTGAAAACCAATATCTTGGTAACTAGAACCTGGAGTTTCTAAAAATTTAACCTGATTTTTTTCTAACATTTCCCTTTTATAAATTGCTGACCAAACTGTCGGATCGACTAGGAAAATCCGCTGATTCTTTTCAGGAACAATCTTACAACCATTTACCGGAAAGTCCTTCCTCACTTCGGTAAACATTTTTTTTGGTACTGTTTTCCAAGTTTTGCCATAAAAACTCATAGAACCCGTCTTTACAATATCCGCATCTTCTTCAAGTAAAGTCTTATAAAAATCACGATGAATAAAATCATCTGGTTCAACAATTCCAATATACTCGCCTTTAGCTTTAGAAATCCCCAAGTTTAAACTTGCCCCATAGCCAGAATTTTCCTTGTCAATAACCTTAAATCGTTTGTCTTTTTTAGCAAAATCTTTTAAGATTTTTAACGATTTATCAGTCGAACCATCATTAATTAAATAACATTCAAAATCAGCAAAACTCTGATTTTGGATACTCTCAAGACAAAGTGGCAAAAATTCCTCGACATTATAAACTGGAACTAAGATCGAAAGTTTAAGAGTTTTTCTCATCTTACCTCCTGAATTTTATAATAATCTCTGCCGGAATCAGCTTTATAACCGAAACATGCTGGCACTTATGTCCAAATGATTGATTACTTCTTGCAACCGCCAAAGAATGTGAAACCTTCCAACGTAGATAAATTAACCTTAGGTATTTATTAGTTAATTTTGAGCGTTTATTTCCTGCAAATTTTTCAAAATCACCATAACTTTTTAGCCAGTTTCCCCAACTTAGAGATGAATCCCCTACAATACTAGTTTTTGTCCCAAAATTATAATGGTAAAGCGGCTCCAAAACAAATTCAATTTGTTTATAATGCACCCTACTCGCAGCGTCTAAATATTCAAGACAGAATTTTGTATCCTCAGCAAAAGTCATTGACTCATCAAAACGAATTTTAAAATGAGAAATAATATCCGCACGGAATAACTTATTCGAAACAGCATAAAGTCGCCCATCCGTACCAGCCAATCGCAGAATAAAATCTTTAAAAGTTTCTTCTGGAGAACGACCTTTCACTTGATTCAAATAAATGTCCTTCTCATGCTTTGTTCCAAGACGAGTATAATGAACTCCAGAAACAGCAAGCGCAACTTTTAAATCACGTGATTTTAACTTATCATTTTTTGTTAGTGCCGTTAGCATCTTTTTATAGAAATCTTCATCTACCGAGTCATCTGAATCCGTAAAAGCGATAAATTTTCCAGTAGCTCTGTCTAGACCAAAATTTCTCGCACTCGATACTCCGCCATTTTCCTTTTCGAAAAATCTTAGTTCTGGTACATTTTTGTTCTTAAATTTTATTTTATATTGACGCGCAAATTCTTTTAATAACTTATTTGAGCCATCTGTCGAACCATCATCTATTACTAAAAGTTCCAAGTTTTTATACGAGCTTTTTGCAATTTCCAAAATCAATCTTACCGCAGATTTTCCGGTATTAAATACTGGGATAATGACTGATATTTTCGCGTCCACTTAACCCCTCAAAAACTTAATGGTATCACGCATCGCATCCTCAACATTACGTTCAGCATGCCATCCTAATTCTTTTTCAGCTTTTTCAGCATTCGCTGTTAAGATCGGTAAATCTCCCGCTCGACGGCCAACGACTTTATATGGTAGTTTCTCGCCACTTGCCTTTTCAAAGGCATCAATCATCTCAAAAACCGTTGTCCCATTACCAGTACCAAGATTATAAATCGAAACTCCAGGCTGACTTTTTTCCATTGCTAGAATATGTCCATTGGCAAGATCAACAACATGGATATAATCACGAATACAAGAGCCATCTCGCGTATCATAATCATCTCCAAACACCGATAATTCCGGAATTTCGCCTTTAGAGACCTTCATAATAATCGGCATCAAATTATTTGGAATCCCATTTGGATCTTCACCAATTAAGCCCGACTCATGGTTTCCTACTGGATTGAAATAACGCAAAATCGTTACCTTAAAATCTTTATCTGCATACGCAACATCTTTTAAAATCTCTTCAATCATATATTTCGTTTTACCATAAGGATTCGTAAGTTCTCGTCCGGTCGGCAAAGATTCGTCACAAGTATCTTGATGTGGATCACCATAAACCGTAGCAGAAGAGCTGAAAATAATATGTTTTACATTATTTTCTTTCATGGCTTTCAATATATTAAGCGTACCATCAATATTAGTCTTATAATACTCTAGCGGCTTCTCAACTGATTCTCCAACTGCCTTCAATCCCGCAAAATGAATTACAGTTGTAAAATTACCTTCTGCAAAAATCTGGTCTACTTTTTCACTATCTAACATATCTGCTTCATGAAACTTTGGACGTACGCCAGTAATCTGCTCAATCTTGTCTAAAACCTCAACTTTTGAATTATAAAGATTATCTAAAATTTCAACTTCATAGCCTTTTTTAATCAGCTCAATAACAGTATGTGAACCAATATAACCCATACCTCCAGTTGCAAGAACTTTTGCCATTTTTAACTCCCTGTTTATTCTTTCTCTCTTAATTATAGCACAGATATGATCTACTTATAGTAACTGGTGGGCTTTAAAAGGAGGTAAAAGTGGCAAAGAAGCCCAAAGTCTCAATCGTCGTTCCAATTTATAATGTCGAAAGATACTTAAAAGAGTGTGTCGACAGCATTTTAAAGCAAACTTTACGAGAAATTGAGGTAATTTTAGTTGACGATGGCAGCCCAGACAACTGCGGAAAAATTATCGACGAATATGCAAAACGCGATAAAAGAGTGGTCGCGATTCATCAAAAAAACGGCGGATATTCAAAAGCAGTCAATCGCGGAATAGACGTAGCTCGTGGCGAATACATCGGAATCATTGAAAGCGACGACTGGATTGATGACGATATGTACGAAACGCTTTATAAAGATGCAAAGAAGTACAAAACCGACGTCACCAAAGGCATGTTTTACATTTATCGCTCTACAGCCAGCTCCGGCGCACAAAATAAAGTCTATAGAAACCCTAGTGGAGTAGATTTAAGATTTGCGCCAGAAGGAGCGTTTAAGCCCGAAGATTGGCCGAGGATTGTAGCTTTTCACGCCTCTCTCTGGTCTTCAATTTATAAATCAACCTTCATTAAAAAGATAAAAATCCCAGAAACCGCCGGCGCAAGCTATCAAGATTTTCCCTTTATTATGGAAGTTTTATGCCGAGCAAAAAAGATGTCTGTCGTGAAACGCCCTTTCGTACATTGGCGCAATGACGACAATCAAGGAAATTCTACCTCCGCTAAAGGCGAGAAGCTGCTTTTAATGGCAAAAAATTCCCAAACCTCTCTTGAGATTTTAAAAAAGTATAAAAAACTAGAAGTTTTTAAAGAACCGTTTTTCATTCATGTTTTTTGGGCTAATTACGAGTTTTTTAATCGTATTGATAAAAAATACAAAAGGACATATTTTAATCAGCTCGCAAAAATCTTTTCAGAAATCAAAAACGATTCCAGTTTTCACTATCAGTATTTTACAGAATTTGATATTAATATGACTAAATTCTTCTTAGATGAAAACGGCTATTCTAAATATGTTTTTAAAATGTTCCTTCATAGAATTAAGCTTTTCTTAATTAAAGTCGCAGAAACATTATTACCGAGCTATCGTATGACTAGATTTCTAAAGGATCAAAACTTTGATATTATGCATCAAAATGAGCTTCTAATGGACGAGATTCTCGCTCTACATCGAGAAATCGATCGTCTAAAAAAGAAATAGCCCCTCTCGATGCTATTTCTTTTATCTTTTACTCGTAAATCCAACCGCCAGTATATTTTTGTTTACCATCTATCACGTCAGACTGTGGCCATCCATATTTACCAAATTCCCATCCACTTTCAACCCATTTTTCGCGAATCTTACCATACGAGATAAACCAGCCCATTTGGTCATTTCCAATAATCTTACCACCTTCATAGTCCTGCCACTCCATTCCGCTCGCAGCATTCCTCTGAAAATCGCTAGTTGGGAATCCTAAGATACCTAACTCAAAATCATTTCTTTGCCATACTTCGCGGGACTTGCCTGCAGATATGAACCAGCCTTTTTCATCATTCCCAACAATCTTACCACCTTCATAGTCCTGCCATTCTATTCCACTCGTGGCAT
>JAFVCN010000020.1 GCA_017479205.1 Candidatus Saccharimonadota bacterium | reverse complement strand
GTGTCCTGGAACTCGTCGAGAAGAATGTATTGATAACGCTCTCTAAGAGTATAGCGAAAACCGTCGTCAGCTTTTAAAATCTGAATCGACTGTTGAATCATATCGTCGTAATCGAATAAATTATTCTCGCGGAGATATTCTTCGTAAGACTTTAGAACTCCAGCAAGGCTGACTAATTTTTTATTCGCAACAAAATTTTTCAGACGGTCGCGACCGTTCGCGTCTTTATCGAAATAATTTTTACGCCAGTCGGAGAGAGGCTTTAATTTCGGTTTTTCCGCCGTTTCGACTTCAGAAATGGCGAGCGCGAGCGTACGGGCAAGCTCGTTTGCCTCGCGTTCAATGCGTTTAATAATCGGCTGGCTTGAAACAAAATCTTTTAAGACGTCATCAACGCGTTTATAAATAGGAAGCGCATTAGCCGGTTTCATACGCGGGACGACTTCGGAGAGAACGTCAGCGATGCGCTCGTTTAATTCTTTAGTATCTTTAAGGTTTACTTCGGCGATTTCAAATAAATCGGCGGAGCTAAGCCCGGCGGATTTAGCATCAGAAATCGTCGCGATAATATCTTTAATATCGTTTGTTCTTAAAATATCGGTAATCGGTAGAGCTTCGACAATTTGGTTAATAATTTTATACTGAGTAACTGTATCAATCGGCTCATCGAGTTTACGGTCGAAGTTTTCGGCATAGTTTTTATATTGCCCTAAAATGTCGGAGCCGAAAGCGTGATAGGTATGAATATTAAGTTTATTCGCTTCAGCGCCAATCATAGAAAGTAAACGCTCGCGCATATTACTGGCGCCAGCTTCGGTAAAAGTCAGACATAATATATTCTCGGGACTAGTATCGACAGTATCTAGAATATGGGCGACTTTTGCGGAAAGGAGCTGAGTCTTTCCAGTCCCAGGGCCGGCTAAAACGAGCAGCGGTCCATCAAGATAATCTACGGCTTGTTGTTGTTTAGAATTTAAAGGCATAATCTTATTATAGCATAGTTATTTTTCGCTTGGCTAACCAGAAAAAACATAAAAAGTATTGCAAAAATAAAATTTATGTTTATAATAGAAAGTGCAACAACTTTTACATAGCGATATAAACGTGTTATTTGTTTGCCAGGTCCCCCACCTCAAACAAATATTAATTGCACGTGATCGTGCAACAGGCGTGAAGTTTGCGTTCATTGGGCAAAGATCGGCGTCACGAGTAACCCGATCAAGTCAATGAACGTAAACACGTTTGTTGCTATGTAAAAATTACGGTTGTTGCAGCTCGTGACGCCGTATTTGTTTTTTAAGAGAGGGATCGAAAAAATCTGTGGAAAGTGCTTTTCTTATCTTCTTTTAATCACTACAAAACAAAGACGTTTTTCAGATACGGTAGCCATGAGTCCCAAGTATAAAATCAAGGAGGTAAAATGGGTCGGGTGACTACAAAAACTAAACGGAGTGTGGATGTTTTGGCGATAGCTGGCATCTTCTCCGCATTTTTATTATTAACTTTAACGGTATTATATTTAAGCGCACCGGTAATTCGGACGAACGCGGCGGATCCAGCGGCTTCGGCTTCGGCATATATCGAACCGGTTGCGAGCTTATCTGTTGACCCGACCGTTCAGCTAAATATTACTCCGTCTGGAACAAGTGGCGCAACAGATTCAAAGTCATTTAACGTCAAAGTGATGACTAATGCTAGCGTAGGCTATGTTCTAAAGATGGCGGCGAGCGGAAGCTCGGCGAATATGACGAGTACAACTTCGACGGACGTTATTACCTCGACGTTCTCCGGCGGAAAGACACTCGCAAATCTAGATACTAATACTTGGGGATATTCTAAAGACGGAACAACTTTCTATAAGGTTCCAGTAACGGGGAGCGAAGTTACGCTTGAGGATACCTCTTCTTCAACGGCGAATGCTTGGGCAACACATACTTATTATGTAGGCGCTAAAGTTTCTTCAAGCACACAGTCTGGAACTTACTCAAAAGACGTGGTCTTTACAGCGATTGCACATCAGCGCAAGAGGACTTTCTTCGATATTACTTATATGCATGAGATGAGCGCGGACATCTGCGCAAATACTCCAACCGCGCCGAACTATTCGATTAAGACCTTTGCAAACTCGCTCGCGGAAGCGCAGGCGGGAACTGGTATCGCCCAGACGACTTTAATCGATTATCGTGATATGAAATCTTACCTCGTACGTAAGTATGCAAACGGAGAATGTTGGATGGCGCAGAACCTCGAACACGACATCTTCACGAGTGGAGATTCAGTAGCGGACGGCTCAAGTAATACAGGAGTTTATGCAACGACCTCGACCGGAATCAATACTTCTGGACGTGCGAACGCAAGCGCAACTCTCGGTTCAAATAATATCAATAAATGGATTTCCTATACTGATATTAATAACGAAACTGCCTTTACAACAACGAACGGAACGAGCGCTTATGGCTCTAGTAAATTCTACGCAACTCAGAACTTCTCAGGTTCGAGCTACGGCTGGGCGGATAACGGTACGGACGGCGCGAGAAGCTATTCAACACAGGCAGCTGGCGCGGCGAACTATATTACAGCGACTGGCTCGACAGCAGGCGACGGTTATAATACCTTCCAAGAATCGACAACTGGACAGCCATATCAGCGTGTAGGTAACTACTATAACTGGGCGGCTGCAAAAGCAGGATATATCGGTACGGTAACTGGTGGAGATGATTCTAGCTCAACTTCTAGTACAAGCGAAGTACCTGATAACTCAATCTGTCCAAGACACTGGACTCTGCCGAAGAACGGTACACACCTCGGTGGCGTAGCTAAATCATTTGATAATTTAATCCAGAAATATTACGGTACATTTAATAACGGGGGTAGCAACACGACTCTTTATAACTGGCTCAACGCGGCTCCGCTCGATTTCTGGCGTGCCGGCTACTACTACAGGTCGTACGGTACGGTCGTCAGTCGTACTACGGATGGCGACTGGTGGTCTCGTACTGCTTCGTCGTCCACGAACGCTACCAACCTCGATACGCTCATTAGTGGTACTAGTGGCTACGTCTATGCCCAGACCAGCCCCTATAGGGGCAACGGCTTTTCGGTCCGTTGCGTAGCCCGCTAGTATTCTCGCTAGCGTCCCGCTTGGAAGGTTCGGTTCTTCCGTTCCTTCCCGAATCCCCGCGGACAAAGGAAGAAACAAAACCTAGGAATAATGAGAGAAAAGAGATAGATTGATGGTAAAAACAGTCGAGAGTAAGCCTGTTGCGACGAAGGATGTCGAAAAAACTGCCGCAGAAAAGGCGGCCGAAAACAGGCGAATCTCGAAGATGGCGGCGGACGTCAAGAAGCAGGTGTTCGAGCTGGAAGAGGGGAATGATCAATATATCTATGTCTTTCGGTCAAAAGGGGGATGGTGGAAAATGGGGCAATATTCGGCGCTGTTCTATGCTAATATTGTCTGCGAAAAGTTGTCAAAGCGTCCACCAAAAATCTTGAAGGATTCAGACCATTTTTCGACCTTTCGGTATGGAGTAATCTCGAAGAAAGACTTACAACCGCTGGCGGATGAGCTGAAGAAAATCGGAATGCGTCGGCGTAAAATCACGCCGGCGATTTATGCTTTCAAATTTGAAAAGCCGATTGAAAAAGGAATTATTACGACCTTGGTGCAGGCGAAGGAGATTCAGCGAGAGCGGGCGAATAAACTGGTAGATACACAGCTAATCTTCCCGAAGATGCATCTGGCGATTCGAGATGTGATGAAAATGATTTGGTACTATCTTGAGAAACACCGGGATAATATGGCGAAGAAAGTAATTTTGCCGGGGTTACTCGAGAAGGCAATGTCTCTGAAGCGGACCTATTCTCGAATCTCTAACTCATATCTTGCGGCGGAGGAGGGGCTAGTAATCCTGATGAGAACGGCGAACGATATGATTTCTGATATTGCGTTTTTGATGGAGATTGACGAGTTGTCCATGACGGACTGTAATAAGATGCAAAATAAACTTGGAGACATTGTCCATATTTCCAGAGTAGAGCTAATTAAAATTAGGAGGAAAAATGGCGAGAGCAAAACAGGTGATCCTACCACTTCAGTATGAGTCTACGGAAAAGGGGGCGGAATTCGAGGAGTTTTTATTAGAACAACTCTGGAAGGCTTATCTTGAGGCGCGAAAAGGAAAACGTCATACGGATGATGAACAAAAGTTCGAGATGAACGAGGCGGAAAACCTGGTTAATTTGAGAGATGCGATTATCTCGCGAGAATACGAAACGAGTCGAGGGATTGCGTTTGTGACGACAAATCCAGTTCCGCGAGAGATTTTTGCGGCGCCATTTCGGGACAGAGTGGTTCATCACTTTCTGTTTAATATCTGTAATCCGTGGTGGGATAAAAGACTGATTTATGATTCGTATTCTTGTAGATTAAGAAAAGGAACGCATTTTGGGATTCGAAGGATGCAACATCACATGCGTTCGGTTACGAATAATTTTACGGAGGAGGCTTGGATAATTAAACTGGATATTCAAGCGTTTTTTATGAATTTAGATCGGGAGCTGGTTTTAAAGCGGATTCTCTGGGGATTAGACCGACAGTTTAAGGATAACCGCGGGGAGTTATATGAAACCTGTAAGTTTCTCTGGAAAAAGATTATTTTAGATGATCCGGTTGTCGGGGTAAGGCGGCGCGGGCGAGTTAGGGATTGGGATATTCTGCCGAAGTCGAAAAGCCTGTTTTATCAGCCGGCGGGAGTCGGAATTGTGATTGGGAATTTAACCTCTCAACTGGCGTCGAATATTTATTTAGATTTACTGGATAGATTTATTGTCTATACTTTAGGATATAAACACTATGGGCGATACGTGGATGATTTTTATTATATTGTACCGACAGCGGAGTTGGAGAAGGCGAAGAAGGACATTGAGGTAATCGCGAATTTTCTGAACGCGATGGGGCTAACTTTGCATCCGGACAAGGTCTATATTCAGCGAGTTAGTTCGGGGATAAATTATCTCGGAGCAAGGCTTTATCCGGGAATGGTTGTTCCTGGTTATCGGATTAAACATAATTATAAAAAGGCGGCGTACGACCTAGCGAGCGGACACGGAACGGTTGAGTCGTTTATATCGTATATGGGGATGATGACAAACTTTGCGAGTCGAAACTATGAGCGGGAAATTTTTCAGGAGATGGGCTGGGAATATAAGGGATAATCTGGACACGTTGTCTAGGTTTTATCGTGGACAGAGTGTAGCGTTTAAAAAAACTGGACAGAGTGTAGCGTTTAAAAAACTGGACGGGGTGTCCAGTTTTTGGTTTTCAGCGGGGAACGGGAAGGAACGGAAGAACCGAACCTTCCAAGCGGGACGCTAGCGAGAATACTAGCGGGCTACGCAACGGACCGAAAAGCCGTTGCCCCTATAGTTGCTGTTCTGGGCATTGACGTTGCCACTAGTACCACTAATGTTCGTATTGAGGTTGTTAGCGTTCGTGGACGACGAAGCATTACGAGACCACCAGTTGCCATTCGTAGTACGATTGATGACCGTACCGTTCGACCTGTTGTAGTTGCCGGCACGCCAGAAATACTGACGAAATGAGAACTACTAGAGCGCCACGAATAACGTCCGGTATCGCCGTGAAGTCGTAACTTTTTCAAACCCCATAGCACAAGCCCAGATAGCGTGCTATTTGGAAACTGCTTAATACCTGCCCAGGCCTTAGCCTTGACAGAGAGGTTAACACTATTTATTAAAGTGAGTTTCTGATCCCCGCTGAGAGGCAGTCTAGAAAGGCGAGTTAGGCGACTCAAACGGCTTACGCGCTTCTTTCTGATAACTTCACGGCGGCGAAAGAAGCTGTAACCTCGACGACTATTTAACCGCTTTAAAACTTAACGTCTCTAATTATATTATACTTTTTATGTTTATTTTTTAAAAACTAGATAAAAACCAGCTTGATGACTTGAAAAAATGGGGGAGATGTGTTAAGATAAGTTTAAGAGTTTCAAGCTAGTTTTTATTGCTGTAGAAAACTAGCGAAGACGATTTACCACAGTAGGAGCCGAGCAAACAAGAAAGTTTTACTTTTCTTACTTGCGAGGCGACGCCTTGCGGAAAAATCACGTAGTGATTTTACCAGTCGTCAAACAGGTCTGAGGCTTAATCTGAGTTTTCAGACAACTATATTAAGTTAATTAAAGAGGAAAATAATGCCAACTATCAATCAGTTGATTCGCAAACCTCGTCATAAGGCTGCAAAAAAGTCGAAAGCTCCGGCTCTTGGCTCGATTGTTAATACCTTAAAGACGAAATATTATAACCAGCCAGCGCCTTTAAAACGCGGTGTCTGTATTAAAGTTACTACTAAAACTCCGAAGAAACCAAACTCGGCGCTTCGTAAAGTTGCTCGTGTCCGCCTAACTAACGGTCAGGAAGTTTGGGCTTATATCGGCGGCGAAGGTCATAACCTCCAGGAACACGCAGTTGTGTTAGTTCGCGGCGGTCGTGTACCTGATCTTCCAGGTGTTCGTTATCATATTGTTCGCGGTACGCTCGATCTTCAGGGTGTTCAAGGTCGTAAACAAGGCCGTTCTAAATACGGTGCTAAAAAGGAGGATAAGTAATGCCACGTAAAACTACTACCTCACTTGAGAGAAAAGTAAATCCAGATCGTAAATATCAGTCGATTCTAGTTCAAAGACTTATCAATAAGTCGATGTTAGATGGTAAAAAACAGGTTGCTGAACGCGCTGTTTACGAAGCTATTGAAGGTGCTGCAAAAGAGCTAAAGTCGGAGAATCCGGTTGAAGTTCTTGAAAAAGCAATCGCTAATGTTTCTCCAGATTTTGAAGTTAAATCTCGCCGTGTTGGCGGAGCGAACTATCAGATTCCGTTCCCAATTTCTGGACATCGTCAACTTCACTTTGCGTTTTCATGGTTAGTCCAGGCTGCTCGCGCACGCTCTGGTATGCCGTACGCAAAGCGCTTACAGGCTGAAATCGTTGATGCTTATAATGAAGCTGGTGCTGCATTCAAGAAGAAGGAAGATTGTCATCGCATGGCAGAAGCGAACAGGGCCTTCGCCCATTTCGCGCGCGCGTAATTCGCGTTAAAATCGCTCATCTTAGCAGTTTTCGCCTCTTGCTCTATCAAAATAGCGCGTCGAGGCGAGAAACTACTAATCTGAGCGATTTTTCCAGCGAATTATTAAATACTATAAAGATTTTTCCAGCGAATTACTAAATACTATAAAAAATACCCCCGTTCTGAAAAGCAGAGCGGGGGATTTTTAAGGACTTAGTTTTAGCTGTCAAAACTAATTTGTTGCTGTCGGAATGTCGAAATTCGCTTCCTCGGTGTTCTGGAGAATACGATTAAGGTTTTCTAACATAGCGTTAGTGACGCTGCTTATAGATGGCGACTCGGTGTTCAGCATGAACAACCTCTCTGAAGTGTCAGGATCGCCGTACCACCAGTTCTTCTTGAAATAAGATTCAAGTCGGCGGGTAGTAACCATCGAATTACTATACTGCTTTAAGAACGGAGTCAGAGCAACTCGACCGTTCCTGAGGCAAGTTTCAAAGTAATCAATCAGCGCAATATAGCAAGCAAAATCGTAGGCTGTATCAAGAGCGCCGATATCGAAGTATTCGTCCAGATTAGTCCGAACGACGTATTCGATAATGTCGTTGCTCATTCTGCCGTTATCAGCGATAACGATTGCCGACATAATGTAGAAGATTTTATCAACCTCTACTACTGTAGGTGGATCGTAAACTCCGTCATACTTGTCATGAGCAGTTTTCATTGCGTTCTTAATATCTCTGCGGAGCTTCTTCTTGTCCGCGCCGATCATTTCCGCAAGGTCCTCGATTTTAATCGAGAAAGGAGTAACCTCCTGATCAAGCATCTCTGAAATCAGCAGATTCAGAGCTCGGATTCCGTCTCCTGCCTCCTTTATGACCTCGTCTTTGACGTGGCTCGACTGGAACAGCGCCGGAATTACAACTGAGTTTACGTGCAACTTGCTTAAGTCTACTCTCATACTTAAGTCCTCCTTGAAAATGTGCTAGACTCGGGGTGTTTACCCCAGTTACTGTGTGCTTCAGGCAAATAGCCTTTATCTTTTTATTATACCATATTTTTTATGTATTTCAATAGCTAAACTGGATTATTGCTAAAAATGTCAAGGTATGCTATAATAAAAGGAGTGGTTGGTTTGTCTATCCTTACAACTGCAGAATTATTAACACTTTAACTGAAGTTTCTAAAAGAGGTAAGAGCCTAAAGCTCTAGCGAAAGGGGGTGGCTTGATGCTTGTTTCAGGCGTAGGATTATATTCGAGCGTCAATTATGACGGAAACAGGGCTGTCGAAAAGGCATTAAGCACATCATCTGGAACGAGCTACTACCAGGATAGAAATCCTGAACGAACCAGGAATAGTGATTTTGCGAAGGCTTTACAGACGGCTCAGTCCGAGCTTTTTAACCGTGAGAAGAAAATACGCGACTTTAAGAAGACGGACGACTATGAAAAATTGCAGGCTCAAAAGTCTGCAGAAATACCCGGTTGGGTGGAAACAGTTATGCACGTATCTGAGTGGGAAACTACAGAACGTGCGCATCGTCCGATGGACCTCTTGGCGAAGACTGGTTGGTGAGCGTGAAAGTACGCTCGAAAAGCTAGCTCCGGAGGGGGTGGCGGAACCCATCCCCCCGAAAGCCGTATGTGGTACCACCGCATATTTGAGGTCCGAATCGGACACCAATCTTAGACAGTGCAGACCGGCTATCGAGGTCTATCGCGATATGCTTGCGCGAAATTACACGCGTTTTTCGCGCCACCGTACTAAGCATATACGCCTAAAAAACTGAATATTGAAACCTCTTTTAAAAAACTTCAAAAATACATTTTTGTTACATTGTACCTTGAAAATCAAAGGATAGAGAACCTTAATAACCCGAGTGAATTATCGCCCGGGTTATTTTTTATGGTTAGGAATACCGCTTGTGCTATACTATATATATGGATAATCATAATACAGAAATGACGGATGAAGAACTTAAAAATCAGATTCCTTTTTTAAAAAAATACGGTTTGCATGATGAAGATGCTCAGCGTGCCCTGAAATATGCGGTTGACCTCGGTCGGGGGATGAAACTGCTCAGGACTTTCTCGCAGGGGGTAACAATTTTTGGCTCGGCGCGAGTACCGGAAGATAGTAAATATTATAATAAGGCGCGAGAACTGGGGCAGTTATTGGCGGAAAATGGACATACAGTTATTACTGGCGGCGGTCCAGGGATTATGGAAGCGGCAAACAGGGGGGCGTTTGAATATGGCGGGCGCTCAGTAGGGCTTAATATTGCACTTGACCATGAACAGTTCCCGAATCCATATTTAACAGATACGATGACTTTTAATTATTTCTTTACGCGTAAAGTGATGCTTGTGATGGCATCGAAAGCATACGCGCTTTTCCCGGGTGGATTCGGAACTCTTGATGAATTGTCGGAAGTAATGATTTTGATGCAAGAGGATAAAATGCCAAAAATGCCGGTTTTTCTAGTCGGGAAGGCTTATTGGAAACCACTTTATCGCTACTGGGAAAAGAAGCTGGTCACGGAAGGTATGGTTAAGGCTTCAGATTTAAAACTGGTTAAACTGACGGACGATATTAACGATATTGTGAAAGCGGCGAATAAAATCGGTCACGTTAAAGTTGACGAATCGATTTATGATAGCGGCTATAAACACATCTAGTGTGCCATTTTTGTTTTTCTTCTCTTATATGATATAATAAAAGGAATGAAAACAGTTGTCGTAGTGCATAATATCCGCTCACTTTATAATGTCGGCGCTATTCTTAGAACCGCCGAGGGGTTTGGCGTTGAGAAAGTGATTTTTAGCGGCTATACTCCTTGCATGGACAATCCGACTTATCTACCGCATATTCGAGAAAAAATTAAGGATTCAATTCATAAAACTGCGCTCGGAGCGGAAGAATACTTGAAAACTGAATATACAAATAACGTTCGCGAGGCTCTAGAAGCGCTAAAAAGTGAGAAATATAGAATTATTGGACTGGAAAATAATATTCAAGATAGACGGAAAAAGAAGCTAAATTCTCCAGAACTACAATCTACGCTCGGCCGGGCAGCAACTTTCGGAAATAAAACAGTACTCCTTCTAGGGGAAGAAGTAAACGGAATCTCTGAAGATTTATACGATCTAATAGATGTTTTTCTAGAAATACCGATGAAGGGTAGGAAAGAAAGCTTTAACGTTTCGGTCGCAACCGGAATCGCACTATACAAAATACTAGCTGAAGAAAGTTAAGGAGAGAAGAAATGCAAAAATATGATCCAATTAAAATAGAAGAAAAATGGCAGAAAATCTGGGAAGAAAACCAGGAATTTAAGGCGAAAAAATCTGCTAAAACTGATAAACCAGTCCAGAAGATGTTTCTTGCCGAGATGTTCCCGTATCCGTCTGGGGCGGGATTACACGTTGGGCATGTGCGTAACTTTTCGATTGTTGATGCTTTAACTCGTTTTTATACACAACAGAAATTAGACGTTCTACGTCCGTTTGGGTATGATACTTTTGGTCTTCCTGCGGAGAACTACGCGATTAAAACTGGTATCTCTCCTGAGATCGCAACAAAACAGAATATCGACAACTTCCGAAAACAGGCGAAAAGGCTTGGATTTGCGATTGACTGGTCGCGTGAAATTAATACAAGTGATCCGAAATATTATAAATGGACTCAATGGTGTTTCTTAAAGCTCTTTGAAAAAGGTTTAGCCTATCAGAAAGAGAGTTATCAGTGGTGGTGTCCAGTTGACCAGACCGTACTTGCAAACGAGCAGGTTGAAAATGGTCACTGCTGGCGCTGTGGAACAGAGGTAGAAAAGAAGAAAATGAAGCAGTGGTTCTTTAAGATTACTGCTTATGCGGATGAGCTATTATCAGAAATCGATTCGCTAGATTGGCCAGAGAAGATTAAGACGGCGCAGAAGAACTGGATTGGACGCTCTGAAGGTGCCGAAATCTCCTTCGAAATTGCAGAAGCGGGTGGCGCCGCTGGGGGGACCCCCGCCGCGCGGAACGAGCGAAGCGGAGTGAGCACGGTGGGGGAAACTGCGGGCGACAGGACCCGCGTACTACCGAATATCAAGGTCTTCACGACGCGCCCTGATACGATTTTCGGCGCAACTTTCCTTGTTCTTGCTCCTGAACATCCTGCAATCGTAAAGATTGTGAGCGATGATGCAAGAGAGAAAGTTTTAGAATATTGTAAAAACGCGATTAAGAAATCTGAAATCGAAAGGCAGGAAAATAAGGAAAAAACTGGCGTATTTACAGGTACCTATGCGATAAATCCGGCAACTGGAAAGAAAATCCCGATTTGGGTTTCGGACTATGTTTTAATGGGCTATGGCGAAGGCGCAATTATGGCGGTGCCGGCTCATGACGAGCGTGATTTTGAGTTTGCGAATAAATTTGAATTACCAGTTATCGAGGTAATCGAGAAGCCTGAAACAGATGAAGATGTTGATGCGGTTTCGATGAGTTCTGGCGAGAAAATTGACGGTAAGAAAATCTGTTATCACGGCGAAGGAAAACTGATCAATTCCGATCGATTTAATGGAATTGACTCAAGCGACGCTAGAGAAGGAATTATTAATTGGCTCGAAGAAATGAAAGTTGGAAAATCTCGCGTAACTTATAAGATGCGCGACTGGCTCATTTCGCGTCAGCGCTATTGGGGCTGTCCGATTCCGATCGCTTACGATAAGGACGGAAATCCGCACGCTATTCCTGAGGATCAGTTACCAGTAATTCATCCAGAAGTTTCTGATTACGCTCCAGATTCGACCGGTCGAAGTGCGCTAGCGAAAGCAAAAGACTGGCTTAAGGTTACGATTGACGGAGAAGAAATGACGCGTGAAACAGATACGTTAGATGGTTACGCTTGTTCGTCTTGGTATCTCTGGCGCTACGTTTCGCCAGATTGTGAAACTGCTGCTTGGGACCCGGAGGAGATTAAATACTGGGCGCCAACGGATATTTATTGTGGCGGCGACCACGCAGTAGCACATTTACTCTATATTCGTTTTTGGTGTAAGTTCTTTGCAGATGAGGGTTATCTTCCGTTTAGAGAACCGATTAAAAAGCTACTTTATAATGGTTATATTAACGCGCCAGACGGCAAGAAGATGAGTAAATCTAAAGGTAATGTGATTGATCCGTTAGATGTGATTAATTCTGGCTATGGCGCAGATACTTTAAGAACATACGAGCTCTTTATTGGTCCATATAATGAAGATGCGGCTTGGTCTACTAAGGCGATTGGCGGGGTTTATCGCTTCTTAACACGCTGTTTTAACTTAACCTTTAATCCAGAAAAGACGGTTGAGGCCGAGGTTAATGTCGTAATTCGTAATAAGACTGTGAAAAAAGTAACGGAAGATATGCACAGAGCCGGTTTTAATACGGCGGTAGCGGCGCTGATGGAGTTTGTAAATGAACTTTATAAGAACGGAGCGAGTACAGAAGATTTAACAGTGCTTGCTAAGCTCTTAAAGCCGTTCGCGCCACATCTTGCTTCAGAGATGCTAGAAGAGCTGAAAGCTGATGACGAATGGCCGACTTGGGATGAAAGTGCACTGGTTGCCGATACGGTAGAGGTAGTGATTCAAGTAAATGGAAAACTGCGCGCAAAACTTTCGGTAGCGGTTGATGAATTAGCGGATACGGATAAATTAACAGAGATGGCGCTGGCCGAAGAAAACGTTAAGAAATATCTAAACGGCGGCGAGCCAAAGAAAGTAATTATCCCGCCAAAGGCAAAACTCATCAATATTGTCGTTTAAGCATAAAAAGTATGATAAAATAGGGATATGAATGAAACGTTTCATATCCCTATTTCTGAAGGAACAGAGGATTCTAACTCTTTAGCGAGCGAATGGGATAATCTAGCAGAAGAATATACGGATGACGATTTTACGCGCCAGACACAGGAAATCGCCGAGCGAAATACTTTTGATTTTAAAGATGAACAAGTTGAAAAATCTGAAGCTGAAAAAACCTACGAGAATAAGGAACGAGCTTTTTTGAGCGAGCTTGAGGCGATAAACGATAAACGCTCGAGGTATCTTTTTAATGCTGGCGACGATTTTAATGATATTATGAGGAAATTTGGGGATCCGCGTGCAAAACGAACTGAAGAAGCGTTTGATGAGTTGACGGCGATTTCGAAAAATGCAGGTAGAAAAACTTTAGAATCGTTAGTTCGATTAGTGGATTTAACTTATCCTTCGCCATATAAAGAGGAGAAACCTAGTTTGCCGAATCCTTTTGAAGACGAAGAGATGAGCGATAAAAGACGACTTGATGATGCGAGAGATGAGTATCGCAGGGCAGTCTTAAGAGAAAGCGGTATGACGGCGGAAACGATGGAGAAATTCTCAAAAGTCTTTACGTCGGAAGGAAATCAGCGGGATTATTATGTTGGAAATAGCATAAAGACTCTTGGACAGGGCCACGCAGATTCGCAGAACGCTTTTTCGAACGCAGTGCTTCGTTATCTTGATAACCCGACGATTGATAATAAGCGTGGGCTAAGGCGCGCCGGAGGAGATCGTGAGAATCTAACTACGAATACGTTATTTAATATTGCGGGGACGTTCGACGAGAGTAGAACTAGAATGGGTAGTAAGATGTTCGAGCCGACTATTGCGCTAGCAACACAGCTTGTTCGAGCAGATGAGGACTTTTTCGATAATATTATAGACTATATCCAATTTAAGATTAATAATTCAGATAAAAAGAAAACGGTTAATCCTGAAACGGTGGAACTGCCGGAGAATAATTTGCTGGCGGGCGATGTAATTTCTTGATGTAAATTCCGAGAAACCCCTTGTAAAAACCCGAAAAAAGTGATATTATAGTCTAAATTACGTATTAAAAAGGAGCATAAAGTGCCTGAACCTAAAAAACAGAGTAGCCCGAGAAAGACTGGCCTACGTCGTAGCCATCTTCGCTTAAAGCTAGCTCGATCAGTTAATAAAAAGTCTCCAATTAAAGCTTTTGAGACTGCAAAAAAGACCCCGAATTTAAAGGTCAAAACTATTAAATGTAAATCTTGTGGCTGTGACTGTGGAAGTTGCGACTGTAAAGATTGTAAATGTAAAAATTGTAAGAAAAGCGGTAAATAATGGCAAGTAATCGGCATTTAGGCAGAATTATATCGTTGCAGAGCTTATATGAATATGAGTTCCGTATCAAGGCGGGCGACGCCACGGCCGATATTAACACTATTGTCGCAAAAAATATTCAACCTTATTATAAAGCTCTCGGAGATACCGAGTTTGTTTATGAACTTTCAAAAGGCGTAGTTGAAAACACTAAGAAATTAGATGAAGAACTACGTCCTCTTGCGCCGGAATGGCCAATTGATACAATCGCGGCGATTGACCGAAACGTCTTACGTATCGGATTGTATGAGTTGGAAGCGCGTAATGTTCCCCCGAAAGTTGCGATTAACGAGGCGGTTGAGCTGGCGAAAGCGTTTGGCTCAGATAATTCGTCGCGCTTTATTAACGGGGTACTCGGAACTGCCTTTAAAGAACTAGGATTAGGAGAAGAGGAAAACAAGAATGACCAGTCTAAAGAACCGAAGGACTCCGGCGAAAAGAAAGCCCAGTCCGACGAGAAGGCAGACGCGTAAGGTACCTGAAGCGCTGCCGACAACCAAAGACGAGTCATCTATTTCTAAATCACACGGAGTATTTCGTAAAAAACCAGCAATCCAAGAGATTGTGCGGGAGCCGACTTCTGGCGGTATAGTCTTTCGAATGACGCCTGACGGAAAAGACATTGAGATTTTACTAATTCAAGATAGTAAAAACCGTTGGACAATTCCAAAAGGCCATATTGAACAGGGAGAAACCGCTAAAATGACCGCGATTCGAGAAATTGGCGAAGAAGCTGGTCTTCAGCACATTCAAGTTCTAACTTGGCTAGGGAAGATTCACTTTAAATACCGTAGATTAGATAAATTAGTGTTAATGACGACTCAGGTTTATTTAGTTAGAGCGATCGATAAAAGTGAAACTCCAACGAAAGAAAAGTGGATGAACGGAATTAGATGGTTTAAATTTAACGATGCGATTGATGCAATCGAATATGAAGATATTGAGAAATTGATGCTGATTGCGAAGAAGAAAATTCGCGCAGGAGAATTTTAAAATAATTCGGGAAATCTCGAGGCGCTTGAAGCGTTCAAGCGTCGAACAGATCTCCGGAAAGGAAAAAAATGAACGAAGGGCTTGATCCTAACGAATTTGGAATCTCGATTAAACGGATCCAAAAACAAATTAACTTTTTGGGTCAAAATAAGAAGGACGAACGTCCAGGAGAAGAATATAGTCGAGAGATGCTAGAAGAATACCAGAACTTCGCGAAAGAGCATCTAGGATTTGAATTTCATGATATTTCGCTTTTTATTACAGCTTTAACGCATAGAAGCTATGTGAATGAACACCGTCAGATGAGAATTGAGCATAACGAGCGATTAGAGTTTTTAGGAGATGCGATTTTAGAGCTAGTAACGTCGGACTTTTTGTTCAGGAACTTTAATGAACACGAGGGGATTATGACGGCTTGGCGTTCAGCACTAGTCCGAACAGAATCGATTGCGGCGGCGAGTGAAGAAATTGGCTATGTCCATCTAATTAGACTCTCTAAAGGCGAGCAAAAAGGCCGAAACGGCGAGCGTTCGCACCTTTCGATTATAGCGGATTGTTTTGAGGCGGTTACAGGCGCGATTTATGTGGATCAGGGGTATGAAGCGGCAAAACGCCACATCTATAAATATATTTTGTCGAAGATGGAAAAAATGGTTGAGGAGGAAGCATGGCGCGATCCGAAGTCTTATTTACAGGAATTAACCCAGAAATTAGATGCGACAATCCCGAATTATCGTACGGTTTCTGAAGACGGCCCAGATCACGATAGATTTTATACGGTAGTTGTACAGGTTGGGAGCGCAGTTAGAGGGCGCGGTTCGGGACATTCAAAACAAGAGGCTCAGACTTTAGCAGCAAAAGAGGCGATTCGTTATTATAAATCGCTGAAAAATGCTGAAAATCTGGATAACGGTAAACTTTCGTCTAAGAACTTATAATGTAGTTTTAAGTCATAATTATAGCCCGTTTTTAGCTGTAAGACGCTAGCGTTTTCTTGACTTTTTATATAACTTATGCTATAATTAAGACAGTGATTTGGCTATCTTACCAGAGGAGGTGGTAATATGGCAAAAAGTAGCGTTAACAATGGAATTAGATATCGTCAATTGTCCGGGAAGAACGATTACCCCGGACAGTTTCGTCTTGATACGGAGAAGACCAATAAGGCCGAAATCTATGAGGAGCGTCCGATTGAGGATGAACCTGCCAGTAATTACTGGCAGGCCTTTAAGGATTTTCTCGACAAATCTGGAAAATTTGCCCAGACCTGGCATCTTTATTTAGGAATCCAAGATGATCCCGATTTAGGGGAGTTGGAGCATAAAAAGGAGAGGCTGGAAGAAATGGGACAGAGTGATCCTGAGCTTGAAAAAGAGCTAGAGGGAGTTAAATATCATCTGCACTTAATGACCGTTATGCACGAATGTATGACTTTAAAAGAGTTGTACAAAAAAGCGGAAAAAGAGTGGGGTGAGTTTAAAACCTCTTTACATATCCTTATCGATAGAGCGAAGAAAGCCGGAGTTGATCCGAGAATTGCTCCGAGCTATGAGAAACGCTTTATGGCGTGTTTCGTGCATGAGGGGTATGATGGCCCCTGCCGGAGAGAGTTCTATCGAAAGAGGTATGTCAGGAAATATCTGGAGTGGATTAAAGAAAATCCAACTCCACCTAAAGTCGTTAATATTCGAGAAATCGAGGCTGACTTTGGGCAGGACGAAGCATTTAAAAAGAGCTTTATGAAAAAGCGGAAGAAAGCAAAAGATCGCGACCACGAAACTCGTGGCCAGCGAATGAAAAACCCACGCTTCAAAACAAAGCCAAATCACGATTCTGCCCCGAGCTGATGCCCGGGGCTTTTTACTTGAAAAAAATGAAAATATATGATATTATAAGAGAAGTATTAATTTTAAGGAGAAAATATGCTTGCGATTAGAATGCAGCGTAATGGCCGAGCACATTTGCCAGTGTATCGGATAGTCGTCCAAGAATCGCAACGTCATCCTCTTTCAGGACGCGTTGTAGCTGAGGTCGGCAATTATAACCCTCATACTAAAAAGACCGTCCTTGATAAGGAAAGTGTCGAGAAATATCTTAAAAACGGCGCACAGCCAAGTACTCGTGTTGCGCGTATTCTTAAGCTAGAAGGAATTAAACTTCCAAGCTGGGTTAAGGAACCGACACAGAAACACGCGGCTGCGAAACACGCTGATAAACTTCGTAAAAATCAGCCAAAAGAGGAGACGGTTGAAGAAGCTCCTGCAGAGGCTCCAGCGGAAGAAACTCCAGCGGAGGCTTAATGTAAAAAATCTCGCGAAATTGCGAGATTTTTTAATGGTTATGATATAATGGAACTAGATTAAAAATTAAAAATTTGGAGACTCCCTATGGCAACAATTGACCAGCAATTCGTAGAATATATCGTAAAAACTCTTGTAAATAATCCTGATAAAGTAAGTATTGAACGACAGATTGATGAAAAAGGTGTACTTTTAAGTCTATCTGTTGATCCAGAGGATGTCGGACGGGTAATCGGTCGTCGTGGTGCGACTGCGCAGTCGATTCGAACGCTTTTGCGCGCGCTTGGGACAAAAAATGATGCTCGTTATAATCTAAAAATTGTCAACACAGACGGAGAACGTGTCGGTACGATTTCGAGTGATGATGCGGAAAATGACTACGAGCATACAGAGCCGACTGCGGTCAGGACGGTTGCGGACGAGGAAATTGACGGCGTTAGCGAGCCGACTTCGGATTTAGCCGAGAAAACTCGTGCTGATTTAGCTGATTTAGACGATTTAGATATTTAGAAAACGAAACTTGTTGTAAAAAATACATAATAGTTTTCAACAAGAATAACAGGGGTAAAAGGCGATAGTGTTGTAAAAAATACAGAAAATAATTTAAAAAACCTATTGACTTAAAAAAGCATATACATTATACTTAAGATAAGTTCTAAATATAAGTTAAACTAAACTGCGAGCTTAACTTATACAATAATAAGTTGAGAGCTTATATGACTAAAAACGCGCTCTAGAAGTTGAGAAAGAGCGCCTTTTTGGTTGTTAACGCGGCTTTTGTATGCTTTTTATACGACCGCTTGGCCTCCGAGCCCGTAAGCCTTCGGCTTTCCGCGTCCCAAGGGGCGGTCGTTACGGGTCTTCGGCCGCTACGTGTCGCTCCCGTTGTCGCTCCAGTTCGTATAAAAAGCATACAAGACCGCTTCAATAATCAAAGTTGCTCTTGAAAAAAGTAAAAAAATGGTGTAGAATGAAAACAGAAGTAGTTTGTTTTAATTTTTTGTGGAGCGGGGTGTAATGGCGACGACATCTTGTAAAATTAAAACAGTATCTTTAAGTAGCCAAAGATAACAAACTACGGCGAGAGCCGTCTTAAAACTAACTAATAAGGGGTAAAAGTGACTACAAACACCACTACAAAAGTAGGGAATCGTGTCTTTTTCACTGAAGGTGATGAGCTTCCGATTCCTGATTTAACGGCCCATCAGAAGGATTCTTTTGAGGACTTCGTTAAATCTGGCCTCCGTGAGGTCTTTACTGAACTGAACCCGATTGACGATTATACCGGGCAGAAGTTCTCCCTTAGCTTCCGTGATTACGCGTTCAAAGAACCGAAAATGACGGTTGAAGAAGCTAAGTATAATATGACAACTTATGAAGCTCCGCTTCATGTAACGGTCGAACTTTTAAATAAAGTAACTGGCGAGAAGAAAGAACAGGATATTTATTTCGGTGATTATCCTTGGATGACTGACCGCGCAACCTTTATCATTAACGGTACTGAGCGTGTAGTTGTTTCTCAGCTTATCCGCTCGGCTGGTGTCTTCTTTACTGCTGAAAATGCTGGCGGTAAGAATTTCTACGGCGCTAAGGTTATTCCTGGTCGTGGAGCATGGCTTGAGTTTGAAACTGCGGTTTCTGGCGGAATCTTTGTTAAAATTGATCGTCGTCGTAAAATCCCAGTTACAACTTTCCTTCGCGCTCTCGGTATGAACGAAAGCGAAATTAAGAAGAGCTTTGAGAAGGTCGATAACGGTCCAGTTAAATATATTGAAGAAACCTTGAGTAAAGACACTTCAAACTCACAGGCAACTGCGCTTCTTGAGGTTTATCGTCGTCTTCGCCCAGGCGATCTCGCGACAGTTGAGAACGCAAAATCAATGGTCGAGCGTACATTCTTTGATTATAAGCGCTATGACTATTCGATGGTCGGCCGCTTTAAGATGAACCAGAGGCTTGGCTTCGATACTCCGAACGATAGTAAACATCGTACTCTCCAGATGGAAGATATGATTGCGATTATTTCGGAAATTATTCGTCTTAATAATACTCAGGAACCGGCTGACGATATCGACTCGCTCGCAAACCGTCGCGTTAAACTTGTTGGCGAGCTTGTTCAGCGTCAGTTCCGATTAGGTATGCTTCGCTTACAGCGTAATATTCTAGACCGTATGTCTATGGCGAACCCTGATGAAGTTACTCCGAGCCAGCTCTTAAACCCGCGCCCAGTTACTGCGGCAGTTAAAGAGTTCTTTAGTACTTCTCAGCTTTCACAGTTAATGGATGAAACAAACCCGTTCTCTGAGCTCGCACACAAACGTCGTCTGAGCTCGATGGGTCCTGGTGGTCTAACAAGGGAGCGTGCTGGATTTGATGTCCGTGATGCTCACCCTACTCACTATGGTCGTATCTGTACTGTTGAAACCCCAGAAGGTGGAAACGTCGGTCTTGTGCTTAACCTTGCTACCTATGCTCGTATCAATGAATACGGTTTCATTGAAGCTCCATATCGTATTGTTAAGAATGGTAAAGTAACAGACGAAGTTGTATATGTCGATGCGGCGCAAGAAGAGGATATGATTATCGCTGATACCTCTGTTAAACTTGATAAAAATGGTGAGTTTGTTGATGAATGGGTTTCGGCCCGTGTTCACGGACAGCCGGCTCAGGTTGAATCTTCTCGTGTTACTCATATTGATGCTGCACATAAGGAAATTCTAGGTGTCTCTGCATCCTTAATTCCATTTGTTGAGAAAAACCGTGTTGACCGCTCGCTCATGGCCTGCGCGATGCAGAAACAGGCTGTGCCTCTACTCCACACTGAGGCTCCGACTGTTGGTACTGGAATTGAAAGAGAAGTCGCTAAAAATACCTCTCAGCTCGTTTCTGCTGAAGGTAAAGGTACTGTAATTAAAGCTGATGGCGAATCGGTAATTGTTAAATACGATTCTAAACTTGGCGAAAAAGAGTACAAACTTACGCACTTTGAGAAAACTAATGATGACCGTTGTTATAATCAGCGTACTGTCGTTTCACGTGGACAGAAAGTTAGCGCTGGCGATCCGTTAATCGAAGGTGCTTCGATTAATAACGGCGAGCTTGCACTTGGTCAAAACTTAGCGGTCGCCTTCATGCCATGGCGTGGCTACAACATGGATGATGCGATTGTCATTTCTAGAAGATTAGTTGAGGACGATTCTCTTACTTCGATTAACATTAAAGACTTTGATGTTGAAGTTCGTGAAACTAAACTCGGCCCAGAACAGGTTACGCGTGATATTCCTAACGTTTCGGAACACGCACTTCGCCACCTCGGAGAAGATGGTATTGTAACTGTTGGCTCTGAAGTTTCTTCTGGTGATATTCTAGTCGGTAAAATTACGCCAAAAGGCGAACAGGAGCTCAGCTCTGAGGAAAGGCTCCTTCGTGCAATCTTCGGCGAAAAGGCTAAAGATGTTCGTGATACTTCAGTCCGTATGACTGGCGGAACTTCTGGTAAAGTTGTTGGTGTTCGCGTTTATACTCGCGAGCAAGGCCATGAACTAAAAGCTGGCGTCTTAATGCAGATTAAAATCTTTGTAGCAGAGATGCGTAAGATTCAGGTTGGCGATAAGCTATCTGGACGTCACGGTAACAAAGGTGTTGTTTCTCGTATTCTTCCAGTTGAGGATATGCCGTTTATGGAAGACGGTACTCCAATCGACGTAATTCTATCGCCAATGGGTGTGCCGAGCCGTATGAATCTCGGTCAGCTCTTTGAGATTCACCTTGGTATGGCGGCACGTGCGCTTGGCTATGAAGTTGCAACCCCATCCTTTAACGGTGTTTCTGATGAAACTATCTCGGATGAGCTTGAAAAAGCTGGTTTTGATCGCAACGGTCGTGTTCAGCTTTATGATGGCTTAACTGGCGAACCGTTTAACGAGAAGACCTCAGTTGGCGTAATGCACATGATTAAACTTCATCACATGGTTGAAGATAAGATCCATGCTCGTTCAACTGGTCCATACACAATGGT
>JAFVCN010000019.1 GCA_017479205.1 Candidatus Saccharimonadota bacterium | reverse complement strand
GGTTTTTAGGGAATGGTATTGTTCTGGTAATAACTCATATAGAGTGGGTTCTCCTCCTTGCGAACGGCGAGAAGAAAGATAACCAACGGGCTTATTAAGCATTAAATATGTGTATGAAACTGGGGAATTATCGATTTTCTTGTTATTGACGATAATTGTATCAGTTTCAGAGATTCTTGCTCCGAGTATGGCTGGGGAATTATTAACCAATACTTTTTGATTTGCAATAAGATTATCGGCCTCTCGTCTAGAGATGCCGATTTTCTCTGCTAAGAATTTGTTCAAGCGAACCATATACTTATATTATAGCATATTTTGGATATTTTGTCCAGGAGTAGGCTCTGGAGCTGGTGCAACTGGAGCTGTCGGAGCTGCCGGAGCTGGTGGAGTTGCTGGAGCTGCTGGAGCCGCCGGAGCTGGCGTTGAAGCAGCTTCTGGAGTGGCGGCTGGTGCATTATTACTTTCTAAAACTTCGTGAACTGCATTAACTACATCTTCGATTCCAACCTGAGATTTAACTAGATAGCGGTCTGCTCCAAGCGCATTTCCGCGTTCTCGCTGATCTTCGCTCGATAGAGCGGTCATCATAATCACTTTAATATCTTTAGTCTCTGGCGTCTGTCTTAAGATGTCGAGCATATCAAATCCGGAAATTTTCGGCATCATAACGTCTGATAAAACTAAATCTGGTTTTTCTCGTACTGCTATAGCTAAAGCTTCTTCGCCGTCTCCGGCTGAAAAGATTTCATAGCCTTCTGCAGTTAGGCGAATTGAGTAGATTTCTCTTAAGCTTTGGTCGTCTTCGACGAGTAGAATTTTTGCCATTTTTTACCTCACTATTTACTTTTATTTTATTATATTAGTTAGATTTTGGAAAGGCCTAAGGTGTTTGAATTATGCCATCGCCTGGAGATGGAACGATTTTTGGCGTTGGAACTGTTGAGACTGGAGTAGCCGGGGCCGACTCTGGGGCGATTGTCGAAATTGAAATTGGATCGCCAGCGCCAGAAGCTGAAGCTGGAGTTGGAGCTACGGGAGCCGTTGCTGGCTCTGTAGCCGGAGCATTGGTATTCATTGCGTTAGTATTAGCTTGAATTTGTTTGCGGCGTTCGTATTCTTCAAAAGTTAGACGAGGTAAGCTGAGATAGAAAGTTGAACCTTCGCCGAAGGAGCTTTCGGCCCAAACTTTTCCGCCCATTGCTTCGGCGCGCATTTTTACGATATAAAGCCCAAGTCCAGTACCGCCGATTTCGCGAGTTTGAGAATTATCGACACGATAAAATTTCTGGAAAATATGTAGTAGGTCATCTGGAGAGATACCAATTCCAGTATCAGTGACATTAACTAAAACTCGATCGCCATCACCGCGGACATTAATCCAGATGCCGCCACCTTCTTTAGTGTATTTAATAGCGTTTTCAACGAGGTTATTTAAAATTTCACGTAAGAAATCGACGTCAACTAGGGAATAAGCGGCTTGAGTAATCATACGGTCGCTAGTTCCGCCCATGCCAGTACTGGAGCCAAAAGTGAATTTGATTTTCTTTTCACCCATTGCGGGGATTTGACCATCAACGATTTTTCGTACTAAATCGACCATTTCGACTGGAACGAGATGTAACCTAGCCTTTTTATCGTCTAATTTAGTAACATCAAGTAGATCTTTAAAGAGGCGACCGAGATGTTGAGACGAAGCGTGAGCCTCCTCAAGATATTTACGAGCCCTATCATCGATTGTGGCGCACTGTGGATTTAAAGCAAGCCCCAAGTAGCCTTCGATGGAGGCGACTGGGGTTCTCATTTCGTGTGAGGCGGTAGAAATAAATTCAGTTTGTTCGCCTTCTTCTTCAAGTTCTTTAGTAATATCACGAAAAGTAATAACTTTTTCGCCATGCCCAGTTTTAACTGGCGTTACAGTAACTGCGACAGCTTTTTTCTGATTTTGAAAATTAACTAAAACATAATTTCTAGTTGTAAATTCTTCATTTCTAATAAGGGCGCCCATGACTTCGTTGGAAGAATCATCAATCGGGATTCCTTCGCCGTTCTCGAATTTCATTAC
Source organism: Candidatus Saccharimonadota bacterium (assembly GCA_017479205.1). Classification (GTDB taxonomy): domain Bacteria; phylum Patescibacteriota; class Saccharimonadia; order Saccharimonadales; family Saccharimonadaceae; genus Nanosyncoccus. The sequence continues at coordinate 12,464 of JAFVCN010000019.1, read as the reverse complement.
GCCTGCAACATTAACTCCTACTGCCATTTCTGGCGAAACATAACCAACTAAAGTAGCTGCGGCTGGGTTAATCATCTGAACTAGATTTTCGGAATTAACAATAATGACTCCATCAGTAATTGAGTCTAGAACCATGTTTGCTAAAACCATACGGTCGGCGCTGGTTTGTGCGACTGGTGTACCTTTTGTTTCATTTTTTGTAGGTTTTAATTTATCGAAAATGCCCATTAAGTTTATTTTAGCATAAAAACTTTAGAAAATATAGAAAAATATGGTAAAATTGAAATATGAATAAGGACGTCATTTATATTGAGCCGGAGGATGATATCACTGATATTATCGGCCGAATTAAAAACTCAACACAAAAAGTCGTTGCGCTAGTTCCGCCGAAGAAAGCTGGAATTTTGAGAAGCGCAGTTAATATGAAATTAATTGCTAAAACCGCAAAAAGTGAAGATAGGGCGGCGGTAATTGTTTCTACTGATCCAAGTTTAATTAAACTTTCGGCACTTTCAGGTTTACCAGTAGCGAAGACTTTAAATTCTCGTCCGATGCTTCCGACTGAGTTTACGAAAAAGAAGAAAGCGGAAGTTGAAGAATTAGAAGAAAATGAAATTGCGACTGACGAGCCGGAAGAAGAAGTAGTTAATGAGAAGGCAGAAGAAAAGAAATCTAGAAAAAATGAAGAAATAGAACTCGATGAAGAAGTCGAGGAAGATGACGAGCCGAAAAATAAAAAGAAAAAAGAGAAAAAGCCAAGTAAAATAGGCCAGAAGATTCCGAATTTTGATAAATATCGTAAATGGATTATCGCTGGCGGGGTTGCTGGAGTAGTTTTAATTATTGCTTTGATTTGGGGATTGTTTATCGCTCCGGCGGCGGAAATTCTAGTAAATGTTAAAACAAACTCCTCTAATATTGCTGAAAATGTAACGCTTGTAACGAATCAGTCTCAGGTAGATGTGAAGGCAGGAAAATTCTTGCTTGAACAAATTAAGTATGAAGAAGAATCATCGGTTGAGTTTGATGCGACTGGAACTGCAAATAAAGGCGAAAAAGCGACTGGAAAAGTGACGCTTCGAGCTGGATTCTCGCTTGATAAAGAATCTGGCGATGCAACTTTGAAGGCTGGTGCGACCGTTACGATTAGCGGCAAGAACTTTGTGACTAATGATACGGTTAACGTGAAATGGGATGGAAAATCGGCTTCTTGTGATAGCCGCGACGCAAGCACTTGTTATATTCAAAAGGAAGTAGGAGTTACTGCTTCTGAAGCTGGTGCAGGTTATAATATTGCAGCTTCGACAAGCGGGAGTGCAAGCGGTGGTTTTGGATTTGTAAAATCAACAGCCATGACAGGCGGAACTGATAAGAACGTAAAAGTAGTTTCTGAATCTGATATTAACGATGCAAAGAGTCAGCTTTCGAATAATTCAGATGCGAAGGAGAAACTCTATGCTCAAATTTCTGATAGTGTAGTAAAAATTGAAAGTAGCTTTAAGGCGGAAGCGGCAGATCCAGTCTCTACTCCGAAGAAGGGAGAAGAGGTCTCGGATGGTAAAAAAGCTAAGTTGACAGCTAAAACAACTTATACGATTTATGTCGTTGATAAAACAGCGATTGATGAATATGTAAAAGCTTATGAGGCTGATAAAATTGCTGATGGTGATCGTCTGTATTCAACTGGCTCGCCATTCTTTGAGAGATTTACAGATAGTACAAATGGAACATATACGGCTAAATTTAAGACAACAGTAAAAGTTGGTCCAGAAGTTTCAGAGCAGAAGATTCTTGAAACAGCGATGGGTGGTAAGGTTGGCGCCGTAAAGGCGAAAATTAAGGATATTTCGAATTACATTAACGATGTAACGATTAATGTTAGCTTCCCGTGGGTCTGGTCGATTCCGAACGATGAAAATAGAGTAACAGTTAAATTAACGGTGGAGGAATAATGAAATTAATTGGGCTTGATGTCGGGATAAAACGTATTGGTGTTGCAAAAGCTGATTCTGCAACAAAAATTGCTGTACCAGATGGATACATCAATGTAAATGGTCAGGAATTCGCTGAAATTGCTCGGTTAGCACGAATGTATAACACGACAACTTTTATTGTTGGGTTACCGAGAAATAACAACGGAGAGGAAACTAAACAATCTCTCTATGCACGAAACTTTGCGCGACAGCTCGCAATGAGTATTCCGAATGCCCGAATTTATTTTGAAGATGAAAGTCTAACTTCGGTTGAGGCAGAACGTCGCTTAAAAGAGCGTAAAAAGAAGTTTGAAAAAGGCGAGATTGACTCCGAAGCGGCTTCGATTATCTTGCAGGATTTTTTGGAAAGATTAATTACAAATGGTAAGATCACGGAATCTGCCTATACGGCGGTCGAGGCAAAGGCTGAAAATGATGCCGAAAATTCTACTAAAAATACAGGAAAAAAAATGAAGAAAACTGGTAAGAAAAGTAAAGTTGGTCTAATAGTCGGGATTATTCTGGGTGTAATTTTAGTGCTTGGAGGCGGAGGAGCTATCGGTGCTTATTTTTGGTATGTGAATAGTCTGAAACCAGTTTCGGAAGAAAACTGTAAATTTGCAACGGCGGAAGAAGAAGCTACAAGTAAGGACGAAGAAACGGTTGAGGCTTGTATCTTTAAAGATTTTAAAGTTTCGGATTCTGATACTGCTTCTTCGATTGCGGTAAACTTAAAAAATGCAAATTTAATTAAGTCTGATTTTGCGTTTAAAATTTATGTGAAATTAAATAAGTCAATTCTAAAATCGGGAGATTATAAATTCCGCCAGACTCAGTCGACTGAGGAAATTGTTAAGAAACTTGTTGAAGGTGCGGCGGCAACTAATGTCTTTAATATTACAATTTTACCAGGCGAAACTGTGGCCGATGTAAAAACAAAATTAAAGAAGTTCGGATATCTTGATGATCAAATTAACGAAGCTTTTGAAAAATACTATGACCATAAAGTATTAAAAGGGCTTTATTCGGGCGCTGGAACTTTATCAAACGCGGCTCAACCGCTCTCCGTCCAATTAGAAGGATATATTTTTGGAGATACTTATCAATTTTATAACGAAGAATCGCTTGATAAGATTATTGAAACTACTTTAAATGGACTTTACGAAGTTGTAGTTGGAAATGATTTAGAGGCAAAATATGCTGAAAAAGGTCTAACGCTTCGTGAAGGAATTATTCTTGCTTCGATTGTTCAAAAAGAGGCAAAATCGGACGATATGCCAGGGGTGGCGCAAGTATTCTTAAATCGTTTACGCGTGGGAATGGCTTTAGGCAGTGATGTAACGGCGACTTATGCAGCGGATTTAGTTGATCCAGGTCGTCAGACTTTAGTCGATAATGCGGCGATTTTAGCCTATGATTCGCTTTATAATACACGCGTTCATACAGGTATTCCTCCAGGACCGATTAGTAACCCTGGCGTGGCGGCTTTAATGGCAGTGGCGAATCCTGATACATCAAAAAGTTCTATGTATTTCTTCTTGACAGGAGATGACGGAAAGATGTATTATAGTGATACTGTGGCGGGTCATAACCAGAATGTTCGTGATTACTGTAGAACTCTCTGTGGCGTGACTCTGTAGTGGGGCTTCAGGTTATTATGACTAAGAAAACGAAAAAAGTAGAATCAGGAGAAACGACTCGTTTTGATGCGCGTCGTTTCTTCCCATATTTTGTTTTAGCGATTTTAATTATCGGAGTAGCTTTTTTCGGTTCTAAAGAAAAATTTGAAGATAGAACATCATCGCTCGATATGCGCGCGATTGCGCAGAACAATTACTCTGCTTCAGCAGACCAGACGGCTGAGATGTATGTTGTAACGGAGATTGCAAAGTCAATGAATACGCCATCTTCGGCGGTAATTGCGATTAACTACGATTCTATTACTTCGGCGGCATCGCTTGCGACGGGTTCTTCGAGCGATAAACTTGAGAAGCCTAGTGTTGTTAATACTTCTCATCTGGCGGTAGGAGTAGTTGAATATGTAGTTTCAAACGGAGAAACCTTAAATAGTATTGCAGATAAATATTCGGCTTCAGGCGTGACTGAAACGATGATTCGTTGGTCTAATAATTTGAAGGCTGGAGCAGCGCTTACCCCGGGACAAACAATTCTAGTGCCAGGTCGTGCAGGCTTTGTTTATCGCGTAAAGGCCGGAGAAACGATTGAAACGATTGCGACTAAATACCAGTCTTCGGTTGAGGAAATTGTGGCGGCAAATTCGCTTGAGCTTAATACAAATCTAGCCGCAGGTACGCCGATTTTAATTCCAGACGGGGAATTACCAGAAAATGAGCGTCCAGATTATGTAGCGCCAGTAGCGACTAGACGTGGGAATAGTACTTATTCTTATTCTGCACAGTATTCGGCGGGTAACCGTTATGCGTATGGTTGGTGTACATGGTATGCATGGAGTAAGCGCCCAGATTTACCAGGTAATATGGGTAACGCAAATATGTGGGCGACAAATGCTCGTCGTGCTGGATTTTCAGTTGATGGTACTCCGCGAGCTGGCGACATCTTCCAGACTGGTAGCGGTCGTTATGGCCATGTTGGCTATGTTGAAAGTGTTAACGGAGATGGTACGATTACGGTTTCTGATATGAACTACAATGGCCGTTGGGGTAAGGTTACGGTGCGTGTAACTAGCCCGTCTGGACTTAACTTTATTCATAAGAGATAATAGGGGTGATGCTTGAAAATATAAGCATTTTATGGTATAATAAAGTATATGTTTGTAGATACTGCTAAAGTGTTAGTTGTGGCTGGTAAGGGCGGAGATGGTGCCGTCTCTTTTCGCCATGAAATCTACATTCCGAAAGGTGGTCCTGACGGTGGTGATGGCGGTAGAGGTGGTTCGATTATTTTTCGAGCTGACAAAGATACAAATACGCTGCTGGATTTTCGTTTTAATCCTGAATGGAAAGCGGAGAATGGTAAAAATGGCGCCGGGCAAAGAAGTGCTGGACGAGCAGGAAAAGACCTAATTATTGAAGTCCCAATCGGGACAGTAGTTAAACGTGATGGCGAAGTAATCGCCGATTTAACTCGTGATCAGCAGGAAGAAGTGATTGCAAAAGGTGGCGATGGTGGATTTGGTAATGCCCATTTTAAATCTTCAACGCGCCAGACGCCGATTATTCATGAACTAGGCGAGCCAGGCGAAGCATTTGAGGCGGAACTTGAATTAAAATTGTTAGCTGATGTTGGACTGGTAGGACTTCCAAATGCTGGAAAATCGACTTTCTTGTCGGTTGTAACAAATGCAAAGCCAGAAATTGCTGATTATCCGATAACAACAATTACGCCGAATTTAGGAGTTGCAACTGTTGATAAAAGAGATATTTTGATTGCAGATATTCCAGGCTTAATCGAAGGCGCTTCGGAGGGTAAAGGTTTAGGTCATGCATTCTTAAGGCATGTTGATCGTACGGCAGTTTTACTACATTTAGTTGATGTCTATAATGATGATGCTGGAGAAGCTTATCAGATTATCCGTACAGAGCTTAATAAATATTCCGACTTAAAGAATCGTCCAGAAATCGTAGCTTTAACGAAATGTGAAGGACTGGATTCTGAAATCGTTAAAATGCAAAAAGATTCGATTTTGAAGAAAAATAAAAAAGTTCGGGTTTTTGAGATTTCAAGCTCTGCTCATCAAGGTTTAGACGAGTTGCTTTTTGCATTGAAATCTGAAATTGAGAAAGCTAAGAAAAACGAGAAGAAGTCTAAAGATTCAGTAAAGACTACGAAAAATCTTGATGAAGATGGAATCGCTCATATATCGCTTGATAGCCCAGATTCGTTTGAAAATTCTCCGGTAGAGAACACAGAGGCGTTGCCAGTTATTAAATTAAACCCGAAGAACGTTAAGAATACTTGGGAAGTGGTTGAAAATGAACCGTTTGAAGATGGAACAAAACTCTTTACCGTAAAAGGCGAGAAGATCGAGAAGTTTGCTCGTCGCACAGATTATGATAATTATGAATCCCTAAATCGCCTCCGCGATATTATGAAGAAATACGGAATTAAGGCCGAGCTAACTTCGCGCGGCGCCGAAGCCGAATCAATCATAGAAATCGCCGGCCACCGCTTCACCTTGCTTGAAGGCTGGGACGATTAAATCGTGGTTCCGATATACGTTATCTTCGCGTAACCGTTGCCGGTTTTTGCGTAATCCGCTGTAGCTGTCGCTGACATATTTGTAGTGCTAATTGTATAAGTTGAAGCCACGGTAGAAGTTGCACAGGTATAACAGGTCATATGTTTCGTAATGCCTCCGCCAGAAACTAGGTTTGAACTTCCAATGTAACCAGCACCGCCGCCGCAACCCGCACAAACTCGAATACAAACGTCTCCGCTACCGCCACTGCCGACTATAGTAAGACGGGCAATGGATATGCAAAGATAACATATCTCGGCGTCTCAGTTTAATTCTTCTAGCTTCTTAATACTGCCATCATCCTTCAGTAAATTCATTTGCTCTTTAGCTAGCTGATTTAGCCGAACTAACCTTTCGCTTTGCGGAATATCATCTTTAATCATTTGCGCATTTATATTTTGTAGATTATTCAAAATAACTAATTGCAGGATACTAGCGAAATCTCTAATATTCCCAGTCTTAGCAAGTTCTTTGTTATTTTCTCTCCATTCCTTAGCTGTCTGCCCAAATAACGCTACATTTAGAACATCTGCTTCTTCCGCATAAACATAATATTTCTGTTTTTCCGTTAAATCCGGAACAATAAAGTTCTTTATCGCATCTGTCTGAACTAAATAATTAAGTTTTGTTAGTAATCTATTCGCTTTCCACTCAATCTTACTCTGATAACTCTCATTAGCCTTTAGACGTTCAAACTCGGTAATTAGATATAACTTAAACTCCGGCGAAAGCCAGCTCGCAAACTCAAAGGCAATATTTGGATGCGCAAAAGTACCGAGACTATAGCGACCACCTTTTGAGATAATCCCGATAGATTTTGTGCGCCTAACCCACTGAGTTGGAGTAATAACAAACGAATTAACGCCATATTCCGTTTTAATTTGGTCGAATTCGACCAAATTAAAACTTTCATTATGTAGCTTCTCCCACAACCCAATATAATTTATAGTGTCTTTTCTGCGCAGCCAGTTTTTTACCGTAAAGGACGGATCGCTAGATCTTTGATACTTAGCTAAATCTGTTAGCGAGATATAGTCTACCTCTCCAACTCGCATCACACGGACACTCGTATCTTTTACGTTAATATTTGTAATAATTTTATCGTTCATAAAACTCTTTTTTGTTATTAATTTGCGCGGGACTATACTCCGAAAATTTTAAAAGTCAAACATAAGCTCAATAAAATCAAGAAATAACAGAGATAGACGTTGTATATTTTACAACAATAGAACTAACCATAAACACGAAAAAATACCCTAAAACTGCATGTTTTTCGAACTCCACCTCTGTAAAACCGAACAAATAAGGTGCATTTTTAAAAAACAAAAAATCTTTCAAAAAAAACTCTTGCACGCTTGCTAAAAATATATTAAAATAAACATAAGCTGAAACGCTTCACACGGGTTCCACTGAAAGTTAGTGGAGTGTGGAGACTTTATAAAAACAAACAGCGGATTAAAACAAAACAATGTGCCCGCGGGTGGGCGCGCTTCAGCACGAAAAAGGGGTATAAAAGCCCCTTTTTCAATTTAACCTCTAAAAACTGCTTGCGGTTTTTAGCATAAGTATTATAATATAAATATAAAATTGCGCAAAAATAAAAATATAAAGGAATAATATGGATCCAAATAATAATCTTACGCCTGGTTTAGCGCCAACTCCGACCCCAACTCCAGCTTCTGTTCCCACTCCTGCTTCGGAGCCAACTTCGGCATCGGCGGCAGCGCCAGTATTGGAACCGACTCCAATGCCGGCATCTAGCCCCGCCTCGGAGCCAGCTATCCCAGATCTAGCAGCTCAACTTGAACAGCCGTTAGCGGAATTAAATAACCAAATGCAGAATCCGGCGGTTGATGTGGCTAACGCGGCAATGGCGGGAGCTACTCCAGTTGTGACGACGACTGATTTGAACGCGGCTGACGTTCCAGCTGAACCGGCTTTACAAATGGCTCCGCTTGAGCCTACTTTACAAGCGCCGCTTAACCAGACTGCTCCACTAGAGTCAGAGCTACCGGAAGGCCCGGTTTCACTAGCTCCAAGTGCTGGTTTTGAAATGCCAGAAGTTGCGACTGTTTCAGCAACTCCGAATGGAGCCGACCCTAATTTAGCAATGAATAATATTGAGGTTGGAGCTCCGATGGACGGAAATTCTGCGGCTCCTGAAAGTTCTGCGGCTCCCGAAAATCCTGAGACGAATACTGCGAATCCTGAAGATAATCCAGAAAACCAAGCTCAGGATGATCAAGTAGCAACTCCAGAGAATACTGAACCGATTATTGCGGCGGCGCCAGTTCCAGGTTCAATCGGAAGTGCAAAATCTTATGCAGATATTCAAAGGGAAGAAGCTGAAAAAGCAGCAAAAGCTGCGGCAAGTCAGAGTAAGAAGATTAAACTTTCGAAAAATACGATTATTATTATCGCGATTGCAGTAATTGCAGTGATAGGCTTAGTTGTTGGTGCGATAATGATTTTTGGCGGCTCAAGTTCTACTCCGACGCCAACCGTAGCTCCTACTTCGGTTGAGGAGGATGAAGGTGTAAGTTCGACTCTTTCTTGTAAACGCACCTTAGCGGAAGATGAATATGTATCATTTGGCGCCATTGGCGGAACTTGGGAAAACGTGTTCTATTTTAAAGATGACGTATTAGATGGTCTTGAAACGAATATTAACTATACCTATCTAAATGCGGCTATTGCTGGACAATGGAAGACTGCACTTGAAGCACAATATGGCGCGACTACTCCAGTACAAAATGATAGCTCTGATGAAACTAATGAACCATCAACTGAAGCTGATACTTCTGATACTACTGGAGCAAAAACAACTGCAGAGATGCTTCATCATAGCATCATTGCAAACGACGTAACAGTAACACATAAAATGGAAGTAAAATCGGAAGATATTGAAGAATGGGTAGCTTCAGATGCTTATAGTGATGTTACTTATGGTGCAAAACAAAGTACTACGGAAGACGAAGAAGAGGTCGAACGTAATTTAGACTATTATAAAAATCTTCAAAATAGTATTAATTATACTTGCTCAATTTCAAAATAGAAAGGATAAAATGATTATAGATAATAATAAAGTAATGATTGTTGGTACAGGAAATGTCGGGGCAAGCATCGGTTTTTCGTTAGTATCTCAACGCACTGCTGTTAATGAGCTAATATTAACAGATATTAACATGGATGATGCCGAAGGTGAGGCGATGGATCTTCGCGATACATTGGCAGTTAATCCGAGCTACATGAAGATTCGTTCTGGAACTTATGAGGATGAAGCCAAAGATTGTGATATCATTATCATTACTGCTGGAGTTCCGCAAGCTAAAGGCGGCGAAACACGAATGGACTTGTTAAAGAAGAACGCGGGTATTATGAAAGGAATTGTCGAACCAATTATGAAGACTGGATTTAATGGTATCTTCATTGTAGTTTCTAACCCGATGGATGTGATGACGCATTTAGTTTGGCAATATTCTGGCCTTCCGACGGAACAGATTATTGGTTCTGGAACAGTACTTGACTCGGCGAGATTACGTTATCGCATTTCTGAAAAACTTGATGTATCTCCAAAATCAGTTCACGCTTATCAGATTGGTGAACATGGCGATACTGAATTCAGCCTTTGGAATTCAGCAAATGTAGGCGGAATGTCAATTCAGCGTTTTTTGAATATTGACGAGCAAAATGAAATTGAAAATTATGCCAGAAATGAAGCCTATGAGATTATTAATCGTAAAGGTGCAACTTATTATGGTATTGGTGCGTGTGTAACGGATATTGTGAATAATATTTTATATGATGAGCGTCGGGTAATGCCGGTTTCGACTTATGATGCTTTTTCAAATACATTCTTTGGATTTCCGAGCGTAATTGGTCGAGATGGAGTGATTCGTAGACTTGAAATTCAGATGAATGAGCAGGAAGGTATTAAGCTGCAAAAGTCAATCAATGCAATAAAACAGGCAGTCGCTGAAGCAAATAGCTAAAATATAACAGCTAGTTTTATCTGTTTAGTGTTGCTTATTATGATATAATTGTAGTTATGAGGAAAATTAAGTCTTTTATTCTAAGCTTACTTTTAATTTTTGCGCCACTTTTATCTGTGAAGCCTGTAAGTGCAAATGCGAATGATTTTTATTTTAAGAATTTTACTGCTGATTATTATCTAACTAAACAGGCTGATGGAACAAGCGAAATGGAAGTTGTAGAAGAAATGACGGCAGTTTTTCCGAGCTACAACCAGAATCATGGAATTGAACGTAAAATTCCGTTTTTGAATCAAAACGACACAAATCTAACTATGGAGAGTACTGATAATTTAGCAATTGAAGTAACTCGAAATGGCGTAAAAGAAGAAGCAATAGTTACTGCGAACGACACCTATTTTAATGTTCGGATTGGAGATGCTGATACCTATCTTCATGGCGAACAGACTTATGTTCTAAAATATAAATTTATTCATGTTATAACAGAGTTTGATATTTCAAGATATAGTGAAGCTGCTTATCAGGAGCTTTATTGGGATACTAATGGAACAGGTTGGGATCAGCCGTTTGATGAGATAACAATTAATCTTCACATGGATTCAGGGGTTTATAATAATCTTAAAACGGTTAATACTATTTCGAAAAATGCGACTTATACGAATAAATCGTTAATTCATGAAAATAATAAAACCAAAGACCAATTAGCGGCTTGGTGTTATGTTGGGCGTTATGGTCAATCTAATCAAAATCGTTGTAAGATTACTGATTTAGAAGACGGAATCTCTTTTAGCGCAAGTAATTTGAGTGAAGGAGAAAATCTAACGCTTGTGACGAATTTTAACGATAATACCTTTATTGTTCCAGAAAATGATTTTGTAAAAACTTTAAAAATTGAAGATGCAAAAGTAGACTATTATCTTAGTAAAGATGAAAATGGACTCTCTCATGTTAAGGTTAAGGAAACTATAACTGGAAATTGGCCGACGCTAAATGAGATAAAGGATTTTACGCGACATATTTCTTATGTAAATCGTGCGCGTAATAATTTTATTGCTGACCAGAAAGATTTAGAGGTTGATGTTACGATAGATGGAGAGAAGATTAATCCGGAAATTGTGAACGAAGAAGATTCGGGGCGTTATGCAGTGACGGCGCGAGGAAAATCTATCTATCTACATGGTGAGCATACTTTTACCTTCGAATATGAGTTAGAAAATGTAATTGAAGATGCTTCTAGAGCGGTCGAGAAGGACTCGAAAGAGATTTTAGAGTATCAGGATTTTACAATTGAAAGTCTACCTGTGCTTTATGAAGATGTAGACTCTTTAACGGTTGATATTCATTTAGCTGGCGATTTAAAAACTCAGCTACAAGAAGTGCGTGAAGGTGATAAATACGAGGAGCGATTAGCGGCAGTTTGTGACGATGGTAGCGCAAAAGAAGTAACCAAAATGGCTTGTAAAGTAAGTGAAACTAGCGACGGTTATCATTTTACAACGACAAAACTTTCGAAGAGTGATACTTTTACAACGATTTTACATTTTAAAGCCGATACATTCTTTATCCCAGGGCCGAATCGAAATTATTTATATTATTATATATTTATTGCAGTTTTTGCAGTTTTAGCGGCGATAATTTATGTCTTCTATCGTAGAAATATCGCTCCGGTTAAAGATCGCATTGCTTATCTTAAGAATAAGCCAGTTGCGCCACAATATACTCCGCTTAAAGATTTTACAGCTGCACAGCTTGCAAAAGTCTATGTAAAGCCGACTAAAAATCCAAAAGTAGCAACAATGCTTGAACTAATAATTAAAAAGAAAATTGAGCTAATTAAAGGGGAGAAGAAGCGTTTTAGTAGTAAGTACGAATGGAAAGTAAAGATTCTCGATTTAACGGATTTATCAAATGAGCAGATGGATCTTCTAAGAATCCTGAATCGCGGACAGGAAGTTACGGTTGGACATGAAGTTGAATTAACTTCTCACTCCTATTCTAGTGCACTTGAAACTGCATTTAATAATTATGATACGCATGTTAGGCGTGCTCTAATTAATGCTGGCTGTTTTGTTGAGGAAGAGAAAAAAGACAAAAAAACTAAGGAACGTTCAGTCTTAGTGATGCTTGGCATAATATTATTCTTTGCGGTTTTGCCGTGGATTGTTCTAATTGCGGCCGGTGTTATTTTCGGACTAGTTTCTATGTTTTTGAGAATAATTCAGTTTACTCCGTTTTCGATTTATGAAGGGAAATGGTTGTTCGTGCCGATGATCGTGATGG
>JAFVCN010000018.1 GCA_017479205.1 Candidatus Saccharimonadota bacterium | reverse complement strand
CCGACTTCCTCAATTTTTAAATTACCGTATTCATTTCGCGGATGAATCAAATCCGGATTTTCTAAAAACTCTTCCTTCGCTTCTTTATCATTCGACGCGTTTAATCTCTCATAAACCGTCACATCTGTCGAGCTTATTTCGTCAATAATCTCTTCAAATTTATTTTTCTCTAGTTTTTCTTCTCTCTCAAAATTCTCCATATTTTACCCCTTATTATATTTTTCCAAGTTAAAAAGCGGTGACTTTTCCGCATCAATCACTTCTTGCGCCCGATGTAAAAGTTTAGTAATTCCCTTTTCTGTCTTTGCCGATCCGATATGAACTGTCTTCACTACTTTTCCCTGCTCTTTATAACAAACCTGAACTCCAGTCGCTCCTGAACCAGTCTTAAACCGTCTAATAAATGCCATAATTTTATTTTAGCATACTTCCCTTTTGAAGCTAGTTGCACTAAAGCGACGCATTTTTTAAAACTAAATAACCACAAACTTTTTCAACAATTCCCCATCATTTTTCAAAATAACCACATCCGTTATGTTAGCAACCATTTGACTTAGCAACCCAGCTTGTGATAAAATAAGCACAACAATTATGAAGAGGTCATAATTGGGAACACAAAAACTGACTATTCAGAAAAATCCGTCAGAAAGATGGACTAAAACGAATAGAAAAACCCAAAAATAACAGGGAAATAATCATAAGTAGGAAATACTTATAGTATTTTGTCAAGTTAAATAAAACTTATGTTTATTTCACGCAATAAATTTCACGCGAAAATGCTCTTGGTTAGATGAGTATAGTATTTTGTTTATGCTAAAAAATATTTTGAATCTAAACACAAGCTATTTCACGTGCTTTTTTGATGTAAAAAGAGCCTATTTTAAGAGGTAAAAACCTAAGATTTACAAGAGAAAAGGTTAGGGAATTAAACCCTAACCTAAAATAAAGAGCTATATGCTATTATCCTCCGGAATCTTAAAAACTGAAAGCGCCAATGCAAGCCAAAATTTCGGCCAAAATCCGACGACCATAAATCCCGAAAGCCACCCAGATAACAGGGAAAGAGCAAGGATTTCGCCAAAAAATATTCCGATAAACCCAGTGATAATTCCAACGTAGTTTTGCGTAAAAATCGAAAACAACATAAAGATTAGAATCGCAAACACGACTACAATCTCCGCCACGAAAAGCAAAAAAGTCGCAGCTATAAGCGTTCTCATGTTATCAATTATCACGACCTCTGGAAAAAGCTCCACCGCAAGATATAAGATTAATCCCGTAATAATAAAGTTCACAATCTGTCTAAAAAATCCGCCTGAATGAAAGTTAACATTCACGTTCATTATACCCACCTCCTTAAATGTGCGAAAACAGTTGCTTCACTATTATAAAATCTACCCCTGTAAATTGCAAGCATAAGCGATTTTATCTTAAAAGTTTACGCACGGCAAACTTTCATATGTTAAAATAGCTATATGAATACATATTTCTACGACCACTTTAAACCTGGCGATAAGGTAAAACATTTTAAAAGGGAACTATCAACCAGAGAAGATCTCGAAAAAATCCCAAATCTCTATCTTTACGAGATAGTTGGCCTCGCCACCCATTCCGAAACTCGCGAAGAACTCGTTATTTATAAAACTCTTTACGATAAGGACCAGGCAGGGAATTATAAACTTTACGCTCGTCCAGCCGAAATGTTTTTATCTGAAGTCGATCACGAAAAATATCCTGAAGTCAGACAAAAATATCGCTTCGAAAAATCCGAAGACTAACAAAAAACGGGGAATTAACAGAGAAAAATACGATATTAAAACATAATATCGTATTTTTTCAAGTAACCCTCAAGTAGCCTCACTTAGACTATCTCAGCATCGCCTAAACGTTTTTTTCTTGCTCTACCTCTTCTGCACGTCTCTTCGCTTCTTCCGGATTAAACTCCGGAACTTCGTCATCATTGTCTTTCTCGTCAAAGTTGAAACCGTTGTCGTAATTGTTTCCACTAGCATCCACCAGGGAATTAAGGTCACCATCTGGCAGCTTTCTGCCCCAATCCGGATTCGTCCCCGGAATAAACTCACTCATTTTTTACCTCCTTTTCCCAATTATATCACCATCAACAAAAATCCACCAAATCGCGTGTTATTTTTCAACCCTAAATCTGTTTCTCGCCTACAGTCTCTCAATTATCTCTCTTGATAAACAATCTATAATATCTTGGTCCGAAAACCCCTTATCTCTATAGCCAATAGTTCCATGTGACTTGTTTAACTTTATTTTTCCTGTATCTACTTCTCGTTGGTAATTCACTAAGATCGCAACATTTACCGGATTATAACACCTGAGAATTTCTTCATTGCTAAATCCTGCGTACCTCATATCAGATATCGTTTTGTCATCTATTATAACCTTATCCCCTCCATCACCTATGTTCTTGCCCCTGATATTCTCTATAATATCCGCTTTTGAAACCCCAGCCGATACTAGATTTATGATATTTTCCCTAAGCTCGCCTCTATCAGAGTAATATGCACCATATTCTCTCTGAGGTCCTCCATAATACGTATCAATAATCCTATTAGACTTAATCCCGCATTTTTTCATCATCTCGCCTATTTTTTCAAAAGGAGCTATATTAGGCCCACAGTTCCTAAGAAGCATCTCTCCCCATTTCGAGAGTTCGTTATTAAATTCTTCAATCTGATTCTTATCCCCATCGTCACTAACTAAAATATTACGTTGCGTATACAGTTCATCTACCTTATCACGAATATCCGGTAAATTGCCCAATATATGTTTCATTATATCGTCGATCGCTTGGTCTAATTTTTCACGTTCTGTCACGAATTGACTCTCTCGTCTAAGCTCATCTAGTTTATTCTCGACTTTAAGTACTCTGTCTGCAAAATCACTTGGGTTATCGTGTATAAGGTTACCTACTTCTTCTACTAGATTCTGGACTCTTTTTGTTTTATCGCCTTTCCCGAATAGTAGCATATCCGCTACATCGGAGAAAGTTCCCCTCTGGTCCTTTTCTTCTTCATTATATAAATCGTAGATAAAATCACGCTGTCGCTTATCAAGGTCGATATTATCATGTCGGCGCTCTAAGATGCTTCCAATCATCGTTCCGACTCCGACAGTATCATATCTTTGATTAAAATCCGGATTATATCCCTGATCTGTCACATAGTAAACTCTGTCCGCAAAAATTTCAACATCCTTTAGGAAATGGCTTTTATCAAACAACCCAGTTTCCGATAAATACTTAATTGAATTATGACCAAAATAAAGTAAATAATCTAACTCCTGGTTTATCTCGTCATGGGCCCGATCATAATTTCCCTCGTCATCCGATACATATCGCCAATCAAAAAGCAAATAGTCGATATCTTCTTCCGAAAAGCCATTTTCTATCAAAAAGCCTTTATTGTCTTCGCCATTAACTAATTCCGCATATTGTGCCCGTTTTTCCGCTCTCATCTCTTCGTACTCTTTAGATCTCGCCTTAAGTTCTAGCTCTCTTGCTTCTTGCTCCATTTTATATTCAACATAATCTTGTGCATCCCTCACTCCCTCCGGAACTTCGTCCCCAGAAAGTCTTGAAAATTCCTCGGTGTAACGAGCCTTCTTTTCTTCTAAGGTTTCTCCCTCAGACCCATCTTCCATCTTTGGTACCTCGGCATAAGCCTCAGACGCTTGAAGAACTCTCTCGCCAAGATTTTTAAGCGACCATCCATCTCTCTTGAACTGTTCCGGATCATCTTGCAATAATTTCTCCGCCTCAGATTGCACCGCATCCGCCGCACGTCTCTTTGCGGCCTCTGGATCAAACTCCGGAATATCGCTATCTGCTTTTCTATCTTCGTCTGGACTTCCGCCAGGAATGAATTCACTCATTTTACCTCCTAATAAAGTCTATAACCACGAATGCCCAAAACTAAATGGAACACCCGCATGGGTGTTCTAATACTCATTCTCTACAGCAGGCTATCAAGCCGACCGGAGCGGGTGCTCCATACAGGACTTGATTCTTACCTGCCTTGGTCAAAGGCAAACCTACCATAGATTTGAATATTAGAACACCTTAATTATAGCACATCCTGGACGAAATCAAAAACTTTGCGCCTGCGCAAAAGCCTCTGTAGCCATCTCTGGAGTAAGAATATCTACTGCTGTAACCTCTTGCTTATCGGAGATAATTCCAGCATTTTTTAAAACATCAGAAACCTTATACAGAAAATTCTGGCCATCAATATAGACGATACTGTTCATGGTTACCTCCGTAAAAAACATTACACCCCCAGCGGGAACAAGTCCAAACTGGGGGTAGGATACTTTTATTATATCCTAATTAGAGATTTTTATCAAGAGGGGCAACCTTAAATTACTTCAAGCTGTTGTTTTAAGCGCGAAATTAAATCTTCCTTTTCTGAAATCGCATCCCGCGTTTCCTTTACAAGCTCTGCCGGCGCTCTCTCGACATAAGCCGGGTTCATCATACGCGCATTTAGCCCGTCCAACTCTCGCCCTACCGCTAAAATCTTTTCCTCGAGCGAATCGCGATATTTTGTAACCACATCAGTCGGAACGTCAAGATAAAGCTCATGTCCTGCTAACGCCAAACGCAAACCACGAGGCTGGCCGTTTGTCGAAGCGATTGCTGGAACTCGACTCAAATATTTTACTAGCAAAGTATTATCGTCGACCAAAATATCATCTCCGTAAAGTAGTCCAAACTTCTTGCCACGTGCTACTACCGACAGGGAAGTGTTTGTTGCACGGATTTCTGAAACTACAGCTTTTAATCTTTCAAAATTTTCTGCCGAAATCTCATCGTACTCTAGACGAGAAGGCCACTTTGCATCGATAATCATTCCGTCTGTCCAGGATAGATTCTGCCAAATCGCCTCTGTTACAAACGGCGCAAACGGATGAAACATTGTTAAGATTGTCTCAAGCGTTGCTTTTAAGAGGGAAGTGTTCTTATAAATCTTCTGACTCTCAACGAACCAATCCGCATATTTATCCCAAATCGTTGAATAAAGCACCTCTACCGCTTCCGCAAAGCGATATTCTGCCATATTTTGAGCAACCTGATCGCGGCATTTATTTAGTTCTCTACAAATCCAGTCTTCACCCATGTTATTCGTCGTATACTGATATTGTTCCGGATTTATCGAATCTGATTCAGAACTATGAATCGCTGAACCTTCTCCGTAATGATCCGAATTCAGTCCAGCTACTCCGCCAGAACCTTCGTTTTCTAGTACAACATCTACGTTGGCGTACGAATAACCTTTTTCTGATACTTCTTCATCAACAATTCCTTGGATAAATCTCGAAATATTCCAAAGTTTATTACAAAGTTTCTGTCCTGAAACAACCGAATTTTCCGAAAAAGCCTGATTCATACCTGCCGAACGGCCACGAAGAATTCCTAATCTAAACGCATCAGAGCCATATTTTGAAACGAGATCCATTGGGTTAATTACATTACCCTTAGACTTACTCATCTTCTTGCCGTGCGCATCAAGAACTAAACCATGTAAATAAACGTCCTTAAACGGAACTTCTCCAGTAACATAAATGCCCATCATAATCATTCTTGCTACCCATGCAAATAAGATGTCCGCCCCTGTTTCCATCACATTTAGAGGATAATAATCAGATGGTTTATCTTCTTCCCAGTTTGTACAAACAATCGGCCAATGGCTTGATGAGAACCAAGTATCAAACGTGTCCTCATCTCTGCGATATTTTACACCACCAATCTCAATTTCAGAAAGATTAGTCCTGGTATCAAACACCCATTCTGGGCCATCGCCTTCAGATATTTTCTTAAACATAGGTATAGCAATCCCCCAAGGTATCTGGCGACTAATATTCCAATCTTTAAGCCCTTTAAGATAGTTAATTAGAACTTTCTTCTTATTTTCTGGATGGAATTTAATTTCATCATTTTCAAGATGAGAAATGGCCATTTTAGCTAATTTTTCAGTATCAATAAACCACTGTTCTTTTAGTAGCGGCTCAATTACCGTTCCACATTTATAACAATGTGAAACTGAGTGAACTAGCTCTTTTTCTCCTCGAAGTAGCCCCTCAGCTTCCAGATCAGCCAAAACTTTAGCGCGGCACTCTTCGGTTGATAATCCTTCATAATCAGGTCCCGCTTCTGGTAACATCTTTCCATCGAATCCAATTACCGTAATTCGTGGCAAATCATGGCGAAGACCTACCTCAAAATCATCTGGATCATGCGCTGGCGTAATCTTTACCGCACCTGTTCCGTACTCCGGATCAGCGTGCTCGTCCGCCACAATCGGAATTTCACGCTTTGTCAGAGGAAGCTTTACGGTCTTTCCAATTGCATCCTTGTATCTGGTATCCCCTGGATTTACCGCTACCGCTGTATCCCCAAACAATGTTTCTGGGCGCGTTGTAGAAACGATGATTTCTTTCAAATCGCCTACGGGTTCAGTTAATTCGTAAGCTATGTCCCATAAGTGTCCCTTATCGTCCGAATGTTCTACTTCAATATCCGCAAACGCCGTCTGATGTTTAGTACAGAAGTTGACTAATTTCTCACCCCTATAAATCATTCCGTCTTTCCACATTTTCTCAAATGTTGAATAGACTCGGCGAACTACATTTTCATCAAGCGTAAAGGTTAAATCTTCCCAAGAACAAGAAGCCCCAAGCGCCCTTAGTTGTAGCTCCATATTACCCCTGTTCTGTTCTACAAAGTCCCACACTCTCGCATAAAGCTCATTTCGGTCATATTCAAAACGAGTGTGTCCTTCCGCCTCTAGAGCCCTTTCATAAACTACCCAAGTCTCAAATCCAGCATGGTCTGCGCCCGGAATATACCAAGAATTCTCTCCGCGCAGCCTATGATACCTAATTAAACTGTCTTCTAGAGCCACTGTAAGCCCGTGTCCGATGTGTAAGTTACCGTTAGCGTTAGGAGGAGGCATAACGATTGAAAAGCGCTTCTGCTTGCTCTCAGAGCCTGGGATAATGGCTTTAAATTTTCCAGCAGCTTCCCAGCCAGCATAAATCTCTGTCTCAAAGTTTTGTGGTTCATAACTACTTGCAAATTTCATTTTATCTCCTCACTCTTTAATTATTCGCTTCCTTTTCCGGTAATTACTGTCCATACCGTTGAAAGTAATATTTTGATAT
>JAFVCN010000017.1 GCA_017479205.1 Candidatus Saccharimonadota bacterium | reverse complement strand
TACTAGTAGTGTTTACGGCTTTACCGATTCTTTCTGGATACCTTGCGAAGTATAAAATCCATACTGATAAGGGGCTAGATATTAGTAATTATATGGATGGCTTAAAACTTTATATCAAAATGGCAGAAGCGGATCGTTTGAAGTTCCTGCAAAGTGTTGAGGGAGTAGACACTTCTGAAACTGGAATTGTAAAACTAAATGAGAAATTATTACCGTATGCGGCCTTATTTGGTCTTGAAAAAAGCTGGATGAACGAACTTTCGAAATGCTATGAACTACATGAGGAGGTTTCTCCAAACTGGTATGCGTCTGGATTTAACTACTCGATTATTAATTCCGCGATGCGTAGCGCGGTTTCGCGCCCGATTGATACAAGCAGCTCTGGCGGTTCATCTGGTGGTAGTTGGTCTTCGAGCTCCAGCTCCTCTGGTGGAGGGGGAGGTGGATTCTCCGGCGGCGGTGGCGGCGGCGGAGGAGGGGGAGGCTGGTAATGCGCATCGCCATCTTTACTGATTTATATCTAGAAGTTGCAGGCGGAATTCCGTCTTCGATTTCGGCGCAAAAACAAGAACTTGAAAAAATAGGCCACGAGGTAACGGTTTTTTGTCCTGGTAAAAAAATGCCGAGCGAGAAAAATGTAATACTACTTCCGACTGCAAAATTTTTGAAGATTAACGGTGCGCCGCTTGCGCGTTGGCCTAAAATAGTCGTAAAGTATGTTGAAGAAAAATTCCCAAATTTTCAAACTGATTTTGATTTGATTCATGTGCACTATGAGGCTGGCGCAAGTATTGCTGCGATTATGCTGGCAAAGAAGTATAAAATGCCACTAGTTCAGACGATGCATGGACGCGAAGATATGGCTATTGCGGTAAATGTTCCGCATCCGTTTAAGACGCTAGCTGGCTTTGTTCTAAATAAAATTCATAAACATTATTTAGCCGGTTTTACTGAAGAGGTTAAGATTAAAAAAGACGATTATCTAGCGCCGACAATCGCTCAAACGAAGATGTGGGAACTGATGGTTCGAGAAGCGAACTGTGCGGACGAGGTAATTACTCCGAGTGAACATTTTGCGGATAAATTGCGACATTATGGTGTGACAAAACCGATTACGGCGGTATCTAATGGAGTTTCTGATGAAATAGTTTCTAAAACTAATTGGAAAGTGCGAAAATTATCAAAAGACTCTGATGAGCCGTTAAAAATTATTTGGACTAGCCGACTAAGTAAAGAAAAGCGAATTCTAGAATTTCTCGAAGCGCTAAAGATTGTAAAAGAAAAGACGGATAAGTTTTTCTTTACGGCGTTGGGGGATGGTAACGAGCTAGGATTTGCAATGAAATTTGCGGAAGATAATAAGATGCAGGATAATTGCGACTTTAAGGGGGCGATTCCGCATGAAGAGGTCTTAAAATATCTTGAAACGCAACATTTATCGATTATTAACTCGTATGGATTTGATACACAAGGCCTAACTATTTTAGAGGCAGCGGCGGTAGGGTTGCCGGTAATATATTGTGATAAGGATATGGATCAGGTCGTATTGGAGAACGGAGGGTTGCGTGCTGAAGATGAAACTCCAGAAAAAATGGCAGAACTGATTTTGGATATTATTGAACATCCGGCAATTATAGAGGAAATGAGTAAGGCTTGTTTCAAGAATCGTAATATCGTCCTCCAGTCTACTCAGATTAAAAATCTTTTGAAGATCTATAAAAAAGTATTAGATAAGTCTACGTCATAATTCAGGCTTTAGCTTAGCTGCCTGTTTTATGGTATAATATAAGTATTATGAAAAAATTAAATACATCCCCAATTTCGGGCATGCAGGAATTACTTCCAGAAAAACAGGCCCTTTTTGATAAACTTAAAAATGAAATTGCACGGGTGTATCATGCTCACGGTTTTCTTAGTATTGAAACGCCGACGATTGAGCGGGCTGAGATTCTTTTAGCGAAAGCTGGTGGCGATACTGAAAAACAGATTTATAAGGTTTTTAAGACGGCCGAAACGGCGGATGATGCAGATCAGGCCTTAAGATTTGATCATACTGTACCGCTAGCGCGCTATGTTGTTGAACATGAAAATGACTTAACTTTTCCGTTTAAGGTAACTCAAATTGGGCGGAATTTTCGTGGTGAACGCGCTCAAAAAGGACGTTTTCGCGAATTTTATCAGCTTGATGTTGATGTGATTGGTAGAAATAATTTAGGGATAGCTTACGATGCGGAAGTTGTGAAGACGGCTTATGATGCTCTAAAAACTTTTATTAAGCCAGAAATGAAAATCCGAATTTCTAATCGTAAAATCTTAACAGGCTTGTTGCAAGAGCTAGGTCTTCAGACAAAATCTGCTGATATCTTTAGTATTATTGATCATGCTGAAAAGGTTCCAAAAGAGAAGACTCTGGAGGCTTATGAGGAGATTGGCCTATCTAAAAATGAAATTGAAACGCTAGTCCAGTTTAGCGAGATTAATGGAGATTTAGAAAAAGTTAAGACTGAACTAAATAAACTTAATATTAAGAACGAAACGTTCAAACTTGGCGTCGAGGAGCTGGTTCAAGTTTTAGGACTGCTTGAAAAACAGGGCATGAAAGATATTGCAATCGGAGATATGCTTATTGTAAGAGGACTCGATTATTATACTGGTTCAGTTTTTGAAACATTCTTGCCGGAATATAGAGAAATTGGTTCGATTTGTTCGGGCGGTAGATATGAGAACTTGGCCGGAAATTACACAGATCAGAGCTTGCCAGGAGTGGGGATTTCAATTGGCCTAACTCGTCTATTCTACGTTTTAAATGCTAATAACTTATTAGAAGAAGAATCTGAAAAACCGATTGATATTGTTTTAATTCCGTTCTCGGAAAACGAGTATGAGTATACATTTAGATTAGCGGATAATTTGCGCGGAAGCGGAAAGAAAGTTGATATAAATCTAACTGATAAAAAAGTAGGCGATAAATTCGCTTATAGCGGGAAGATTGCGAAATTTGCAAGTGTAATTGGCGAGAGAGAAGTTGAGACAGGAAATATTGAAATAAAGAACTTGGAAACTGGCGAGAAGATTAAACTCGAAGATTATATTAGGAATGTCTAATTTAAATACTTATCTTGAGGAACGGGGAAGCTTTCGGATAAATCAGAAACATCCCTTTAATGATATTGACGCAATGGTTTTAGCGCGAATTTCTTATTTGCCGTTAGATAAGATTGTGTTAAGAAATAGAGAAACGATAAAGTCGGTTTGTCTTAAATTAAATAAATTGAAGCCGAAAGATTTTCGTTGGCCGGATGACGTGATTTTAACGAAAAATCTACTTAATTCTGAACGCTTTTGTAGGATGCGACTTGTAAAATATGTTAAGAATAATAGCCGAGCTTCCGAGAGGCAGTTTTCTGCTGTGACGATTCAAATGAATTTCTCGACGATGTATTTGAGCTTTTTTGGAACAGACGATTCGGTAACTGGCTGGAAGGAAGATTTTAATCTTGCGATTATGGATGTTATTCCTGCTCAAGAAGAAGGCGCAGAATATCTTAAAAAATTGCATAGACATTATTTTTGGAAAAAGATTTATATGGGCGGACATTCTAAAGGTGGAAATGTCGCGATGTATGCTGCCCTGACGGCTCCTGACTATTGTCAGAGAAAAATGATTAAGATTTATAATTTTGATGGACCAGGATTAAGGAAGGGGACGGCTGCACTAGATATTGGAACTGAAAAAGTATTGAAGAAGATTCACAGTTTTATTCCGCAGGATTCAATTATTGGAAGGCTATTTGAGCATACTGAAGGGTTTACGGTCGTAGAGAGTGTGTCAAAAAGTTTTTATCAGCATGATATTTATTCATGGCAGGTTTCAGGAACTAAACTAGTAAAATCTGAATCGACAAGAGCTTCTGATCTAGTTGATAAGACAATTACAAATTGGCTGGAATCGGCAAGTATGGAGGAAAAGAAGATTTTTATTGATGGCATGTTTAAAATCTTTGATGAAGCAAATGTAAAAGGCCCACTCGACTTAAAGGCGAGATGGTTAAAATATGCTCCGATTCTAGCGAAAGCCTATATGAATATGCCAAAAGAGAATCGTAAAGTTATCATTAAAGTATGGAAGAAGCTCGGAGTGGCATTTTTAAAAGCAAAAAAAGGAAAAGATGTCTAGTCGTAAGTTTGAGCTTGATCAGCATTTTTTGAAATCTCCACGACTAGCTCTAATGTTGATTGGACATTCAAATGTCCGAAAAAATGATACGGTTTTAGAGATTGGTGCGGGAACGGGCGTAATTACGTTTGGGCTAGCGAAGAGATGTAAAAGGGTAATCGCTCTGGAGCCGGATTCAGAAACGGCAGAAAAGCTATTAAATAATTTAAAGAAGTATCAATTAGATAATGTTGAGCTAAAAAGAGAGAAATTTGAAACTTTTGAATTGCCAGATGAGGTATATAAGATTTTTGCAAACCCGCCTTTTAGGATTAGTTCTGAAATTTTTTATAAAATCTTAAATTTAGAGAATATAAACGGAGAAATTATTGAAAAAGATGTTCCGAAAAATCTTCCGAAGTCGATTTATCTAATCGTTCAAAAGAATTTTGCTTTGAAGCTAATTCCGACGGAACGACACTATACTAATCAACTTGGGAAAATTTTGCAAAAATATTATAACATAAAGATTCGCTATCCACTAAAGAAAGCCGATTTTACGCCACCGCCAGCGGTGGACACGGTATTACTAGAGTGCCGTCTAAAACAAGATGATTAGCTTTCTAATCCAGCATCAAGATATTTCTTAACATATTCCCAGCCCCAACTAGTATCGAAGCCGGTAGTTTCAAACTTATTGAATTTGAAATATGGCATACCGGAGGTTCCGGATTTTTGCATAATTTTAGCGGTTTTAGAGGTATTCTCACGGACTTTATCTAATTGTTCGTGGTTTTTATAGCAGTTATCAAAACTTTCGCCTAGTCCGATAGAATGACCAATATTTAACCAGTATTCGTCGGTAATATCTGTAATATGTGGCGCGGTTTTTGAATTTCCGATACCTTTAGAGTGATAATCATTATCAAGAGTTGTCATAGTTGTATGATAATAATCCCAGAATCGATTTTCTTCGGTTGCGCAGAGTGTGGCTTCCGCCGCGTTCTCTGAATAAACTCCTGCTTCGCCATATTCATTGAGAAAATCTGTAATTCTCATCTCGTAAACAATGTCATGTTCGGCGAGATATTTTTCAAATTCTTCTTGATTACTCATGATTGCGCGTGAAAAATAATCACAGTATGGACACATAATGTCGGTTGTCATGACGTAATGGTTTTTAGCATCTTTATTTCCGAGGATAGTTCTTTCGTCCCAGATTCCAGATAAGTCTTCGTTCTTCGGTGCGCTTATAACGATGACTGCGATAATTGCAATAAAAATTAAAGCTAATACGCTAAAACGGACTAGGGCGCCGATACCACTTTTTTTCTCGATTTCAGTATTATTCATGTTTTCCTCTCTTTTTAATATTATATCGCTCTTCCATTAAAATTGCATAAGTTTCGAAGCCAACTTTTTTAAGGGCGAATAGGGCAATAATAATTGAAAGTAAAGTCAAAACCCAACTGATTGTCCCGACGATTGCCATCCCGCTAGAGCCGGCAATAGAGATGATAATAGGCGCTAAAATACTGGTTCCGCAAGTCGGACAGCCGGAACCGAGAACGATTAGACCAGTAATAATACCAGCATTTTGTAAGTTAGCACTATCTTTACGGTATTTATAGACGAAGACTATAAGACCAATTAAAGTAGATTGTAGGATTGTCATGAGAAAGATAAAAAGCCAGTCAATAAAAGTTCGATTAACTCCGAAGATGCCTAGAAAAGCATCTCTTATGATCTCTAATTTGCCAATAAAACTGGTATGTATGAATAGTGAAAAGCCAGCTGAACCGCCAGCTAGGAGATTTAAAAGAGTTCCGAAGATAATAAAAGCGATAAAGAAGGCGATTAGAAAACGCTTTTTTCTTGTCGCGAGAATTGCGCCCAAAAACCCCATCTTAAATTCATCAAACCATCTCTGCAGCTTTGAATAAAAAGTTTTACCTCTAACCATAATTTAATTATAACATGGATTTTAAGCAAAAATTTTAAAACCGAAAATAATTTGAATAACAGGGAAAAACCGAACAGATTTTTGAAAAACCGAACGTTAGATTAAAAGTGAATAAAATATTTTGCGAATAAAGTCAAGCCGATAAAATGTGGAAAACTTGAAAAATTTTAACATAAAATTTTGTAAAAACAATATTGACAACTATAATGCTAATGATTTAAAATTGAAGTAAGATTTGGACAGAGTTGAGAGATGCCCAAATCGCATAAAAGGGTAAATGAAAATGTGCCGGCTCAAGAAAGTGTGGCGCATTTTTGTTTTTTGTGGTAAGATATATGTATGGCGCGACCAGCGCTAAGTAATTTGGCGCTATGGCGGAGTGGTTACGCAGAGGTCTGCAAAACCTTGTACGCCGGTTCAATTCCGGCTGGCGCCTCCAATTTGTAAGCCCGAGTGGCGGAATTGGTATACGCGTTCGACTTAAAATCGAATGGTGAAAACCATATGGGTTCAAGTCCCATCTCGGGCACCACTTGACAATAAGACCTAAATATGGTCTTATTTTGTTTTCTGAAAGTATGATATAATAATACTTATGTTAAACCTATTGAAACAATACAAGTTTCTGATCCTTGCAACTATTATCTTTGTTGCTTTGTCGACAGTGGGAATTTCGCGCAGTATTTGGTTTGATGAATCGTACTCGATGTATCTTACAAAGGGAAATTTTAGTCAAATCACGGAGATGACGGCACTAGATGTGCATCCGCCGCTATATTATTGGCTGCTGAAAATTTGGGCTTTTATATTCGGTGACTCGGTAACTTCTTTCAGGAGTTTTTCTGTTTTAGCTGGAGTGTTTGCGATTATCGGAATATACTTACTTCTAAAACGCTGGTTTAGTGAGAAGAACGCGAATTTTCTAATCTTTTTCCTAGCAATTAATCCATTCTTCTTATTTTATGCGACCGAAACTAGAATGTATACGCTAATTTTTGCGTTGATGGCCTTCTCGACGCTTATACTTGATATAGCGTTAGAAAAGAAAACCTTTAAATATTGGTTTTTCTATTTTGTTCTGATTACGCTCGGTCTTTATAGCCACTATTTTTTCGGAGTGGTAATAGCGATACAATTTATCTATCTTCTAAAGCATAATTTTAGTTGGAAAAATCTTTTAGTTTATCCAGCTTTAGCAGTAGCTTATCTACCGTGGGTTCCAGCATTGATTTCGCAAGTGACTGAAGTTGGTCATGGTTTTTGGATTGAACCGGTAAATTTTGAAACGGTTTTGCAGTTTTTCTCGTGGTCGTTAATATATTTTGAATATCCGTTCGAATCGCCATTTTATTTAGTACTTATTATATCTGTTATCATTCTAGCGATAGCTACGGCGATCTTTTCGATGAAAAAGCCAAAAGATAGAGAGGTGGGGAACCTCGGTATGTTTATCTTATTTCCGCCGCTAATTCTAGTGATTATTTCGGTGTTTTATGTTCCGGTTTATGTCCCGCGTTATATTATCTATGCGCTTGCGCTACTGCCGGTTTTCTTAGCTTTAATAGCAAAAATGAATATTAAGAATATTTTTTCAAAAATGTTAATTGTAGCTTTAGTAGTTTGCGCTGGATTTGGTATTTATAATATATATTATACTGCGAGCTACAACGATAACCAGGTAGTTAATATTATTGAGGGAATTAACAAAAAAGACCGTGAAGTTACGCCGATTATAGTTAATAATGTTTCGCCAAATTATTATGATGCTGTTTTAAACGATACTGAAAGACATCATGTATTAGTCTATCAGAAGGAATTCTACTGGGGTTCAATTATGCCGATTAAAAGTTATAATCTAAATTATCTTGAGGATTTTGAACAGTTTAAAGCTGAAAATGATGAATTCTGGCTACTTGTAGAGGGGGATATTCCGACAATTAAGGGATTTGAAACGACTGATTATGTTGATTTTGAGTTAAACTTTAATGCAGCTAAATATACTAAAGCCCCCTAGATATCACTAAAGCCCTGTTAAAGGGGGGTTTAACAGGGCTTATTGTGACTCTAATATGGTGCGAGCGAAGAGACTCTAACTCTCGACCTCTTCCTTGGCAAGGAAGCGCTCTAAACAACTGAGCTACGCTCGCATACTGCTCGCTGCTCAGTTGCCTAGAAGGCGCTCTGTCTTCTATCTACTCGGGCATACGCCCTCGGACAGGAACTGAGCTACGCTCGTATACTTTCTATATTATAACAAATAATAAAATGTATTTCAAGTCTAAAATCTTTTCCTAAAAATACATAAGTATGATAAAATAGAAGTATAAAAAAGGAGAAAAAATGCCGGTATGGTTAATTATTGTCCTGGTTGTAGCAGCGATTTTCTTGATTGTTCTGCTAGCGATTTGGGGCTCTTATAATGGATTAGTAAAGTTAAACGAGCGCGTTGAAGAGGCTTGGTCTGATATTACGGTTCAGCTAAAGCGTCGTGCGGATTTGATTCCAAACCTTGTTGAAACGGTTAAGGGTTATGCAAAACACGAATCTGATGCGATTAAGCAAGTGTCGGACGCTCGTGCAAAAATGATGGGGGCGCGTTCAGTAAAAGAAACTGCTGAAGCTGATAAAAGTTTTATGGGTGCGCTTTCTCGCATTATGGCCGTTTCAGAGTCTTATCCTGAACTTAAGGCTGATGCTCGCTACGGACAGTTAATTAGCGAGTTAACAGATACGGAAGATAAGGTACAGGCTGCACGTCGTTTCTATAACGCTGGTGTTAAAGATTTTAATACAAAAATTAAAATCTTCCCGACAAATGTAATTAATTCTTCATTCTTACACTTTGAAAAACGTGATTATTATGAAGTCGATGACGAGGAAGCTAAAAGAATTGATAAAGCTCCAGAAGTCAACTTTTCTGATAAGAAAGAAGAAAAAGAGGACGAGAAATAATTAAATGTATAAACAAATCGCAGCTAATAAACGTAATACGGTCTTTATTATAATTGGGTTTATAATTCTGATTGCGCTTATTGGCTGCGCTTTTGCTTATGCTTTCGATGACTGGTACATAAGTGTTTATGTGTTAGTCATCGCAAGCATATATGCTATTGTTCAGTATTTTTTATCATCTAGTCTTGCGGTAGCTATGACAGGAGCAAAGGAAGTAGACAAGAAAACCGCTCCTAGACTTTATAGAACAGTTGAAAACCTTTCGATTACAGCGGGATTACCGATGCCTAAAGTTTATGTAATTGATGATCCGGCGCCGAATGCTTTTGCGACTGGTCGCGATCCGGAACATGCGGTAGTGGCGGCGACAACTGGTCTAATTGACATTATGGATGACAATGAACTGACAGCCGTAATGGCGCACGAAATGTCGCATGTTAAGAATTACGATATTCGAGTTTCGATGATTGTGTTCGGATTAGTTTGTCTGATTGGGTTTATTTCTGATTTAGGAATAAGAATGCTTTGGTATGGCGATCGTCGTGGTAAAAGCGATGAAGATCGTTCTCCGATTGGTTTTATTATTATCATAATAACGAGTATTCTTGCTCCGATTGCGGCAAGTTTAGCGCAATTAGCAGTTTCGCGTGAGCGTGAATATTTAGCAGATATTTCGGCTGTAAAATTAACTAGATATCCAGAGGGGATGATTTCTGCATTGAAGAAGCTTGATGAACATGGCCAGCCGATGAAGCGACAAAATTCGGCTACTGCTTCCATGTATATTAATAACCCAATGAAAAAAGGAACATTGACGAAATTATTTAGTACTCACCCTCCGATTGAAGACCGTATTGAAAGGCTTGAAAATGCCAAAACAACATTCTAAATCTAAAAAGGAGGAGTCGGTAAAGCTGGGGTTGATTCCTTCGATTAAATTAAAACTCGCAAAGCAGAAAGACCGCAGAAAACTACGTGAGCAGACAAAAGTAAAATTACATAAGAGTTTTAAGCGCTCATACCGTGAAGATTACGACCGAAAGACGGAGATTCCGGGGCTGATGGCGCATACAGCTTTAACTTTTAAGATTATTTTTCAGAATAAAAAGATTTTTATTCCGTTAATTATTCTGATTGTTTTATCGAATATCATTTTAGTAGGGCTAATGAGCCAAGAATCGTATGACACCTTTCGGGATGCGGTTGATGAAACAAATGAAAATATTACACAGGGACAGCTAGGAAATCTTGGTAAGGCAGGGCTACTTCTAATTGGAACTATTACGACTGGCGGGCTTGCGCGCGGAATGACTGAGGTACAACAAGTTTTTATGGTAATCCTGCTCTTAATTACATGGCTTGTAACGATTTATTTAGTTCGTCATATTTTAGCGGGACATAAGATTAAATTGCGTGATGGATTATATAACGCTTTGACTCCGTTAATTTCGACTTTTTGTGTGCTGGGAGTAATATTTCTTGAGTTAATTCCGATTTTTATTGTAATTATTACTTATTCGGCGGCGATTTCGACCGGTTTTCTGGAAACTCCATTTTATGCTCTGATTTATTTCATCTTCGCTGCGCTATTAACGCTATTGTCGGTTTATCTTGTTTCTAGTAGTTTACTTGCGATGATTGCAGTAACGGCGCCAGGTCTTTATCCGATGACTGCTGTAAATACTGCGACTGATTTAATTGCTGGGCGGAGAATTCGTTTTATTATTAGAGTATTTTATGCGTTTTTCGTTTTAGCGATTTGCTGGATTGTAGTAATGTTGCCGGTTATATTTATTGATAATATTTTAAGAGAGAATATTGAGTGGCTGGAAAGCATTCCGATTGTATCCGTATTTTTGCTTAATATGACAGTCTTTAGTCTAATTTATCTCGCTACTTATCTTTATCTATTTTATCGACAATTACTGGATATGGATTAAAAATGACAAAAGACGAAGCTGAAAAAAGAATCCTGAAATTACGTGAACTGATAAATGATTATCGTTATCATTATCATGTTTTAGATGAGTCGACGATGAGTGAAGCGGCGGCGGATTCTTTAAAACATGAACTTTCTCAACTCGAGGAAAAATACCCAGATTTAATCACTCCAGATTCTCCGACGCAGCGCGTGGCAGGAAAACCGCTTGATAAATTTGAGAAAGTGGCGCATGAAAGAAGAATGATTAGTCTTTCTGATGTTTTTTCGGAGACGGAAATCAGAGAGTGGGTAGCGAGGAATTATAAGCTGGTACCAAATGATACGAAATTCCAGTTCTTTACTGATATAAAAATGGATGGGCTAGCAATGTCCTTGCATTATCGTAACGGAGTTCTAGAACAAGCAGTAACACGAGGAGATGGTCTGGTTGGGGAAGACGTAACGATGAACGTAAGAACGATTGAGAATATTCCCCTGAAACTGCGCGGCGAAGATATTCCAGAAGTGGTTGAGGCGCGAGGAGAAGTAGTAATTTTTAAGGAAGACTTTAATAAGCTAAACGAGGAGCAGGAGAAGCGCGGAGAAAAACCGTTCGCAAATCCGAGAAACTTAGCGGCTGGCTCAATTCGTCAGCTCGATCCGAAGGTTGCCGCTTCAAGGCCATTAAGGTTTATGGCTTATGATTTAGTAACTCCAGTAGAAGAAAATCATAAGAAATCTTACGAACGACTTAGGGAGTTTGGATTCCAGACTAGTAGACAAGATAAAGTTTTTGATAATATTGAAGAAGTTTTTGCGGAAATTAAACGGCTTGGAGAAGCTAGGGAAGGACTGCCATTTGGAACAGATGGTATGGTAATTAAGATTAACGACCGTAAGATTTATGATGAGCTAGGAATTGTTGGTAAAACTCCGCGTGCGGCAGTAGCGTTTAAATATCCAGCTGAGGAATCTACGACTAGAGTAAAAGATATTGTGATTCAGATTGGGCGAACTGGCGCAGCGACTCCGGTAGCAATTTTTGATCCGGTAGAAGTTGCAGGCTCTACGGTTCGACATGCAACTTTACATAATGCAGATGAGATTGCTAGATTAGATCTTCGAGTTGGCGATACGGTAATTATCTATAAAGCAGGCGATATTATTCCGCAGGTAAAGAAAGTTTTAACTACTTTAAGGCCAGAAGATTCGGAGCCGTTTGATTATGAAAAGGCTTTAAGAGAACAATATCCTGATCTTGAATTTGAGCGTCCAGAGGGAGAAGTTGTTTATCGAGTTAAAGGATTAACCTCAGATTTAATTTTAAAGCGTTCAATTGAATATTACGCAAGTAAATCAGCATTAAATATTGATGGGCTGGGAGAGAAAAATGTTGTCGCATTGGTCGATAGTGGACTTGTGCATTCAATTTCAGATTTATATCGTTTAAAGGTTTCGGAAATTGCGAGTTTAGAAAGATTCGCTGAACTTTCGGCAAAGAATTTAGTTGAGGCGATTGAGGCGACAAAAACTGCTCCGCTAGCTAAATTTATAACAGCATTAGGTATCAGGCATGTTGGAGCGCAGACGGCAGTTTCTCTAGCGAATAATTTTGGCAGTATCGAAAGATTGATTGATGCTACGGAAGATGATTTACTAAAAATTAACGACATAGGTAAAGTTGTAGCGGAAAGTATTTTAGCTTATTTCTCGGATGAAGATAATCTAAAACAGCTAGAAGAATTAAAAGAACTCGGAGTGAATCCGACTTTTGAGGATCCAAATTCATTGCCACTAAATGGAAAGTCCTATATTATTACAGGAACTTTAAGGTCGATGGGGCGTGAAGAAGCGGAAGATAAATTGCGTGAAAAAGGTGCAACGATTACTAGCTCTGTTACGAAAACTACTACAGCCCTAATTGCGGGCGAGAAGCCTGGCAAGGGAAAAACGGTCAAAGCTGAAAAACTTGGTATTCCAACGATTTCGGAAGATGAATTCCTTAAGTTAATTTAAGATTTTTTGATAAAACATAAGCATTTTATGCTAAAATAAAACTATATGGAAAAAGAGTTAACGATTAACGGGATTAGAGCTCGACAGATTTTGGATAGTCGAGGTAATCCGACCGTGGAAGCCGATGTCTTTCTATCGAGCGGACACGTTGGGAGGGCAATCGTTCCATCTGGCGCTTCGACTGGCGCTGGAGAGGCGCTTGAACTTCGTGACGGCGACCCTGCATTTTATAATGGTAAGGGCGTATTAAAAGCTGTCTGGAATGTAAATTCAAAAATTCGCGACGTTTTAGTCGGCAATTCTGCAGAACAGAAAAATGTTGATAAACTGATGTGCGAACTCGATGGAACCGAGAATAAGTCTAACTTGGGCGCAAATGCGATTTTAGCGGTTTCGATGGCAACAGCGAAAGCGATGGCGAAAGCTAATAACTTGCATTTTTACGAGTATGTTGCAAGACTTGCTGGAACTGAAGATGAGATGTCCTTACCGATGCCGATGATGAACGTAATGAACGGCGGCGCACATGCAGATTGGTCGACTGATTTTCAGGAATATATGATTATTCCGAACGGAGCAGAAAATATTAATGATGCAATCCGAATGGGTGCAGAAGTTTTTCACGCTTTAAAGAAAGTGTTGCAGGAAAAAGGTTATCCGACCACTGTTGGCGATGAAGGCGGCTATGCTCCGAAAGTTCGAGAAGGGAATAACGAACCGCTTGAATGTATCCGTCAGGCGATTTTGGAGGCTGGTTTTCGTCCAGGTGATGATATTTCGATTGCGATGGATATTGCTAGCTCCGAATTTTACGACAATGATCACTACGTTTTAAAGACTAATGGCGATTGGAAATCGAGCGAAGATTTAATCAACTGGTATACTTGGATTCTGGAAAATTATCCAGTAGTTTCGATTGAAGACGGTCTTTCGGAAAGTGATTGGGATGGCTGGAAGAACTTAACGATGAGATTAGGTGGACGAATTCAGCTAGTCGGAGACGATCTTTTTGTAACGAATACTAAATTGCTTAAAAAAGGAATATCTGAAAAAGCTGGAAACAGTATTTTAATTAAGCCAAATCAAATTGGAACGCTTAGCGAAACAATTGATGCGGTAATGATGGCGAAAAAAGCTGGATTTAAGACTGTAATGTCTCATCGTTCTGGAGAATCTGAAGATAACTCGATCGCTCACCTTGCAGTCGGACTTGGTACAGGTCAGATTAAAACTGGTTCGCTCTCTCGTAGTGAACGAATTGCGAAGTATAACGAATTAATGCGTATTGCCGAGGGGAATTCGACACTTGGCCTATATAATCCATTTAAAAAATAAGAAAGGTAACAAATGGACGAAAAAGAAAATAAAGTGCCAGAAACTAAAGATACGGAAGCGGCTTTAGATGAAGCGGTAAAAGCGCTTGAGGAAGAGGCGGAAAAGGAAACCGCTGCAGAGAAATCAGCTACAGCTTCAGCCCCGACTGAAACGGCGCCAGTTGAAGCTGCTTCAGCTCCGAAAAAATCGAAAAAAGGATTAGCAATTGGTCTAACGGTAGGTGTATTGGCGCTAGCTGGCGGAGGCATTGGCGTTGCTTATGCAATGACAAATACTCCGGAAAATATTGCACTTTCTGCAGTTTCGAATTTCCTATCTAGTAATGCGCGTAATATTAACGGTACAATTGAATTAGCTATGAAGAAAACTTCTAGCAGCATCGTTACGAATTGTTCTAGCAGTATAAATTGTATATCGACAGCTCCAAGCTTTATGATTGAGAGCGCTAAAATTGAACTTAGCTCAAATGCTGATAATAATGGACAAAGTTTTACGACGGCTAAATTGATTATTGGCTATAATGGAGAAACTTATGAAGTTTCTCTAGGAGTGGTCGTAATTAAGGATTATACGATTTATGTTTCGGTTGACGGCGTAAAAGATGCGGCGAAAAAGTTATTGCCAGTGTTGACTAATGGAAATACGGCCTATGCGGATATTTATGAGGAACTTGTTTCTCAAGTTGCTGGCGAAGTCGACGGAAAATGGTGGAAGATATCCGTCCCAGATTTAGTTGATACAGTAGAGGAGCTTAGCTCTTCAGAAAAGACTAAAGTCAAAGAGGTTTATGGCTGTGTAACAAATGTATTAGATAAGATTCAATCTAAAGGTAATGACTACGCTGAAATTTATAAGAAGAATGCCTTTGTTAATATTGAAAAGTATAACGGCAATAAAACTTTTTCGGGTAAAGGAACTGCATATAATATTTCGCTTGATGCCGACAAATATGTTAGCTTTGCGAACGAGATGACTGATGAACTCGATAAACTAGAACTAAATAAATGTCTTGAAGAACTTGAGGATGTGCCTGGTGTTACGACTAGCTATGAAGTAACAAAAGTGAAAAAATCTGATGTAGAAACGGTAATTGAAAATCTGCCGGATATTGTTGTGACGATTGACAACGGCTTCTTCAGCCATGAGTTAACTGGTATTTACGTTGAAAAAGATGATACTGGTTATAGTGGTAAAATAGACCTTACCTTTAGTAAGTCGACTGGAGAAGTAAAAGTTCCAGATGATGCAAAATCAGCGATAACTCTCTACGAAGATGTAATGGATAAAGTTACAGAGTGGCAGGAAACTGCAGAATGTAAATATATTAAGCAAAATTATCCAACTTATTATAAATACTATTGCGACGAGGACTATCACGCAAAGACAAACTTTGAAGTTCAGCCAAACGTCAATATATAATTCAGTTAAATCCTCTAGGCTAAGAACTAGTCTAGAGGATTTTTCTTGCGAAACTATTTTTGATATAATAAATAAGATGAACGAAAAGCTAAAAGAAAAGCTAAAAACTTTACCGAGCGCTCCAGGCGTATATTTTCATAAAAATAGCGAGGGAGAGATTATTTATGTTGGGAAGGCGGCGGTTCTAAAAAATCGAGTACGTCAGTATTTTCAGAAGTCAGAAAAAGATCCAAAGACTGAAGCATTAGTTCGAGAAATTGCCATGACGGATTGGATTGTGGTTGATACGGAGATGGATGCACTCTTTTTAGAATCGGAGATGATTAAGCGTTATAAACCGAAATGGAATATACTGCTTCGAGATGATAAAACTGTGAGCTATGTCAGAATTGATATGAAGTCGGAAGTGCCTTATGTTTCGATGACGAGGACTCCAGAGGGAGATGATGCGGAATATATCGGCCCATTTTATGCAAAGCGAACAGTTGCGGATGCGTTAAGAATCCTTAGAAAAGTTTTTCCATATTATATAAAACCTTATGATGGGAAGAAAACTCTCGATACGGATCTTGGCTTAACTCCGGGAATTGAAGTTAAAAAGAGTACCCCGACTGAATATAAGAAAAATTTACGAAAATTAATAAAATACTTGAATGGTAAACGAAGCGAGCTTCTGATTGAACTCGAGAAACAGATGAAAGAGGAAGCAGCAGCGGGAAATTATGAG
Organism: Candidatus Saccharimonadota bacterium; assembly: GCA_017479205.1. Classification (GTDB taxonomy): domain Bacteria; phylum Patescibacteriota; class Saccharimonadia; order Saccharimonadales; family Saccharimonadaceae; genus Nanosyncoccus. Next base: position 40,083 of record JAFVCN010000017.1, on the reverse strand, counting down.
GAAGCGGCAGTACTTCGGAATCAGCTTTTTGGTCTGAAAGACTTAAAAAAGAAAATTGTTTTTTCAGATAAGGAATTTTTAGATATATCTTCCGATCAAGCATTAAAACAGTTAAAGGAGCTATTAAATCTTGAGAAGCCGCCAAAAAGAATAGAGGGGTATGATATTTCGCATCAATCTGGGCTAGATGTTGTTGGTTCGATGGTAGTTTTTATTAATGGGGCGAGCGACCGGGCAGAATATCGAAAATTTAAACTTCGAAAACAACAGAATAATGATACGGAAAGTTTAAGAGAAGTGTTAACTCGTCGATTAAAACACAAAGAGTGGGAGCTTCCAGATTTAATTATTTTAGATGGCGGAATTGGGCAGGTAAATGCAGTGCTTGATTTATGTAATGAAAATAAAATTAAGGTAATTGGGCGTAATAAATCTGGCGATCATAATAAAAACGCTGAAGTTAATATCGTAGTCCCGAGCGAATGTGAAGGGTATGAGGAGATTAAAATTAATCCAGGTTCTCATGTGGCGAAGTTAATTGCGCGGATTGATGAAGAGTCTCATCGTTTTGCGATTACTTATCATAGGTTACTTCAAAGGAAGCGTTTAGTTAAGTAAAATTGTGATATAATAAAGGTTATGATAAAACAACAAATCTTAATTTTTATCTTTCGTTGGCTGATTTCTACTTCTGGAATGTGGCTAGTAATAAACTGGTTTGGGCAGATTGATTCTGGCGTAACTGGTGGTTTTTGGCTTTATGTCGTAGCTGGTTTAGTTTTTTCACTCGTAAACTCGATTGTGCGTCCGCTTGCAACCGTACTGAGTCTGCCTCTAATTATTATTAGCATGGGATTTTTTACGATTCTAATTAATATTGCGATGATGGCGCTAACATTTTTGATTTTGCCGGGAGTAAAAATTGATTTTCCGGGCGTAGTATTTGGGACAGTTTTAATGTCGGTTATAAATGGCATAATGAACTTAATTGTGCCGGTTAATGAAGCTAAATGAAACTCTAGACAGAAAAAATAAAATCGACTATAATAAAGATATGAATTTGGGAAATATTTTAGAAACAGCGACTTTAATTTCGGCAATTTTGAGTATTCTTTTGATTTTATTACAACAGCGTGGCGCTTCGCTTGGAGCTGGTTTTGGTTCGAGTGGAGAGCTTTATACGACTCGTCGCGGTCTTGATAAATCCCTCTTTAACGCAACTATTATCTTTGTGCTTATCTTTGTCTTATCTATTTTAGGACTTCTCTTAATTCCGGAGTAGAAATGAATAAAAAAATAGGGAGTGGGAAACAACTAGCGAGGAAGCTGACTTTTCTTTCGAGAAAAGCCGGCGAGGACACAACCCGTCACGTTCAGGAAAACGTGATTGATCGTTTTGCACATATCCGTCAGGTAAGGCTACTAATTTTAGAGTGGTCATTACTAGTGCTAGCGATTGTATTTTTAAGTTTGACCCAGGCATACTGGTATTCTGAATCTTACGCAACGGATACTTATAAAGAAGGTGGAACTTATATCGAGGGGACGCTTGGCGAAATTGATACTCTAAATCCGCTTTTTTCGGATTCAGGTTCAGAAAAGACGTTAAGTCGATTAATGTTTCTAGGACTAAGTATGCCGGATTATTCTGGACACTCTGGATTAGGATTGGCTAAAAGCATTACGACCGATAATTCCGGTAAAGTTTGGACAGTTAAACTGCGCGACGGTCTTAAATGGTCGGACGGGGAAGAGTTAACTAATGGAGATGTTTTATTTACCGCAGACCTGATTAAAAATCCGCTCTTAAACAGTAGTTATTCAAGTAATCTTTCTGGAGTAAAAGTTGAAGAAAATGAAAATAAAGAGATAATTTTTACGCTCTCGACTGCGAACGCTTATTTTGAGTCGGCGCTAGATTTTCCGATTTTACCGAAACATATTCTAGATGGGGTTGCGCCAGAGCTAATTTTAGAACATAATTTTTCATCGAAGCCAGTTGGCTCGGGTGCGTTTTCTTATAATGCAACGCAGACGATTGGGAATATGGGCGAAAAAGCGATTTATTTAACGGCAAATAAAAATTATTATGAAGGGCGTCCGTTAATTGATAGCTTTGTCGTACATGCCTTTACGAAATCTTCGGATATTGTAGCGGCTTTAAATAATGGAACGATTACGGCTTCTGGAGCGCTTTCGGGAGATGAAACTACACAGGTTAATTCTGCGAATTTAAGTGAAAAACAGAGTGCTTTAAACTATGGAGTTTTTGCTTTTCTTAATACTGAACAGTTAAGCGATAAAGCCTTTAGACAGGCGTTAAGGCAGGGGATTAATATGGAAAAAGTGCGTAGCGTCTTAAACGGAGAACACGCGCTAGATTTTCCGATTACAAATACGCAAATGGATCTTGAGAATGCGCCGGAACTACCGATTTTAGATACGAATACCGCAAAGAAAACAATTAAAAATTATTTAGATAATGATTCGGAGTTAAAGAAAACTGGACTGAATATTGTAACTGTTCGCTCGGGTTATCTACCGGAAGTTTCTGAAAAACTAGCTGAAGAAATCCGTTCGCTCGGAGTTCAGGTGACGGTAACGGCTTATGACTCGAACCAGGATTTTCTATTTAATGTTCTGACTCAACGCGCTTATGATATTCTAGTTTATGAAATCGGACTTGGAGCTGATCCGGATTTGTTCGCTTACTTCCATTCGACAGAGGCGAACGGAAACGGACATAATCTATCGAGCTATCGAAATTCGATTGTTTCCGATTTAGTATTATCGGCGCGTTCGACAATGAATGAAACGTTGCGCGCGCGAAAATATGAGAATTTTCTCAAATATTTTGTAGACGACGTTCCGGCGATCGGAATCTATCAGACGAATCTTAATTACTTCGTAAATAAAAATGTTAGGAGCTTTAGCTCGGAGAATAAATTAGTTACTCCGCTTGAGCGATTTATTGATGTGAAACGCTGGGGAATCGAACCGACGTCGAAAAACCGCACCCCGTAAGGGGTGTTTTTTTACCTTTTCTGACATCCCACCCCGGAGCGGCGCCCGGGCTTTGTGGAAAAAGCCACTAAAATTATTAAAAATTCTTTAAAAAACTTATTGACATAAGCGGAATCCTTCTATATAATTAAAAGTAGCTTAAGGTCATATAAATCAAAAGCTAAATCAAAAGCTAAAACAATAATAAATATAATAACAAAAAGGAAAAAATCATGACTAAATCTACAAAAATCGTTGCCGCTCTTGGTGTTGCTGCTGGAATCGGCGTAGCCGCCCTCCCATTTGGCGCTTTCGCTGCTACTTACAACCCACAGCCGTATGAAGTAACTGACCAGAGTGCTGATGTTCAACTTCAACTTACGATTGCTGAAGGTGTTGGTATTGCTGTAGATAACGGACAGGCAACTGATCCTGATGAAGATACTGATAAACATCATGCACTTATTGCTGCCAGCTTAAATCCTAATGCTGCTGGAACTGCTACTGGTATTGTTACTATCGGTACGAACTCTGCTTCTGGTATGAAACTCGTTGTTAACGATAAAGATACTGATACAAACTTAGTCGGTGCTAATAGTATCGGAAATATCCCTACTAGCGCAACTGTCGCTGCGGGTACTTCTGCTTGGGGTATCTCTGGTGGTGCTCTATCTAGCACGACTGCTATGGTTGCTTCTGATGCAGCTTCCCCGCTTACGGTTTATACTGGTAATCAAGCTGAAGAAATTGATCAGACTATGACTTACAGCTTCTCGACTGCTCCTGACCAAGCTGCTGGTGTCTACACTGATGTTATTACTTACACAGTATCCGTAAACGACTAATTAAGTCTAAGCTAAAAAAGTTCCCCTCGAAAGAGGGGACTTTTTTAGCTTAAAATTAGAGACATATTATGAAATGACATAAGCATTTTAGTCAATATATGCGTATAACCGTAAGAAAAATAGGATTCCAAATTTACAGGGGTGATAAATATTTGACAAAACGTTCATGTATTGTTAATATAAAGATGTACAAAGGAGGTATTTTAAAATTACTTAAGGCATAACGTTGAGAGTATGCTTCCTGAGTATGTACATAAGTTGAAACCTCTTAGTATATATCCTAGGTAAGTATATTACTTACTGTACTTTATTACCTAAGCCACTAAAAGAGGTGGTGGCAGAAAGGTGCGGTCGAAATGGCTACATTTTATATTTATGGCATTACTAAAGATGACGGTAACGTTAGTGATCCGGACGCTGCTATTGATAAATATCATTATATAGACAGCACAGACGATAAATGTTACTGGGATTATCGCCAGAATGTCGTAGAGAAGGTGAAATCCGGCTCTGTGGTTGCTCATACTTACAGAGATGGTAAAGTTGGTGCTCTTTGCATTGTTAAACATTCTTATATCTATAATATAGATTATTTGAAGACTTTGCCGAACGGTGACCCGACCGATAATTTATCATCTCTCCCAGAGATGTAAATTGCAAAAAAGAGTAGCTTTCCGCTACTCTTTTTTGTGGAAAACTCTTGAACGTACAGGTATTATGTAGTATAATTCACAACATGGCAAAACGAGGTAAAAATCAGAAAATCGGAAAAATTATCAAGATAGGCGGAGTAAAAACGTGGCCCCATGAAGATCATACCGCTGAAGCTTTTGCAAAATCTGGATACACGGTTAAATTTATTCCAGCACATAATCAAATATCATCTGCGGACGCGTACATAAATAATACATTGTTTGAATTCAAATCTCCTGACGGGGATAATATAGGCTGTGTAGACAACAATCTCAAGAAAGCGTTAAGAAAGCAGTCGAAGTGTGTGGTGATAGATACGATTCGTATTAAGAAAGTATTAGATAGAAGTATAAAAAACTATCTTTTGAATGTTATAAAGAAACGACTAGATATAAAGAGGTTATATATGGTAACCAAGAAAGGCGAAGTTATTGACATAAAGAACCCATTGCGGTAAAATATAATCATCAAGTCTCCGGAGGGCTCTCAGAGCTAAGCCTGGAGGCTTTTAAACGGAAGTTGTTGGTCGACCCGCCACCGTATGGGGGAGGGCCGAGACCAAGAACTTCTTTTTCTTGACTTTTAGGAGATTTTAGGGTAAGATAGGGAGTGAATCGGGTGTTTTATGCACCTGTGGTGAAATTGGTATACACGCTACCTTGAGGTGGTAGTGGCCGAAAGGCTGTGCTAGTTCGAGTCTAGTCAGGTGCACCACATGTGTAACTATCTTGTAAAACAGGATGTTACGCTTACATAGCAAACGCACGATTATGTGTAATTCCTCTATTTGTTTAATAAAAATTATTAAACAGGTAGAGGAATTTTTTTTACCTTTTCTGACATCCCACCCCGGAGCGGCGCCCGGGCTTTGTGGAAAACGAGCCTAAAATGATAAAAAAGACCTAAATCTACAAAAATCGTTGCCGCTCTTGGTGTTGCTGCTGGAATCGGCGTAGCCGCCCTCCCATTTGGCGCTTTCGCTACAACCTATACGACTACTCCGTATGAAACTAGCGACCAAAGTGCTGATGTTACGGTTCAGTTAGAAGTTGCTGAAGGAGTCGGAATTGCAGTTGATACCTCTGATGCCTCTACATCTTCAGATAGCGATGCAGACAAACAGACTTCTCACGTCTTCTCGGATACTGATGTAGTCGCAAACGCCAACCTCTTTGCTCCAAAACAGCACAAAAGTTTTGGTGACGCGGTCTCTATTGGTACAAACGCTGCTGGTGGTATGAACCTCACTGTTGCTGACAAGGCGGGAGATACAAATCTCTTCAATAGCGCTGCTTCATCTACTACGAACCGTTCGATTCCTATGGTAGCAGCTATTGGTGACCAAAGCGGAACTTGGGTTCCGGGCTGGAATATCTCTGCTGCTCTCCCAACTACTGGTGGTGGCTCCGGCTACATCGGCGGTGAAACTGCACCTGGTTCCGGCACTGCTGTTGGCTTCAGCAACCAAGTCTTAGATGGACAAACGGCTAAAACGGTCTATGTTGGACACGAAGCAGAAGAAACTGATATCAACATGACCTACGATGTTGCGACTGCTGTCGATCAGGCTGCTGGTGTTTATCAGAACGTTCTTACCTACACCGTTTCTCTTAATTAATTAAGTAGGCTAAAAATAAGACCTCCTTTGAGGTCTTATTTTTATACTTTTTATGTTATAATTAGACAATGAATAGAGTAAAACAGGTAATAAAGGTAAGCTTAATCGGCGTAGTTACAAACCTCGTTTTGGTGGCTTTTAAAGCCTTTGTTGGGCTAGTTTCTGGCTCGATTTCGATTATCTCGGATGCCCTTAATAACCTTTCTGATGCGATTTCAAGTATTGTGACAATTGTTGGGATGCTGCTGGCGGGAAAGAAGCCAGATAAGAAACATCCTTACGGCTATGGGAAGATTGAACATGTTTCGGCTCTTGTGGTTGGGCTGATTATCTTTGTAACTGGTGCTTCGCTTTTAATCGAATCAGTGCAGAAAATCGTTGAGCCGGAACTGGCATCTTTCGATGTTCCAATGTTAATTATTATTACAGCAGGTATCTTTGTAAAATTCTTCCTTGGTCGATTCGTAAAGAAGCGAGGAGAAGCTCTAAACTCGGATTCGCTTGTTGCGAGCGGCTCGGATGCATTGTTTGATGTGGCGATTTCGACTGCGACGCTCGCCGGGGCGTTAATTACCTTTATCTTTAATATTACGATAGATGGTTGGCTCGGTCTAATTATTTCTGCTTTTGTGATTAAAACTGCGATTGAGATTGCTACGGATAGTATTTCACATATTATCGGCGAAAGAATTGACTCGGACCTTGCGTTTAAAATTAAAAAGGCTGTTTCAAAAAATAAGGAAGTCCTGGGAGCCTATGATTTAACGCTTCATAAATACGGACCAGAGCGAATGATCGGTAGTATTCATATTGAGGTTGAAGATAGGCTGACGGCTCGCGAAATTCATCTCTTAACACGTAAGATTTCAGAGAAGATTTTTAATGATTTTGGTGTAATTTTAACGATTGGGATTTATGCGGCGAATACGGAGAAGACGGAATATGCCGAGATAAAAAAGGAAATCGAGAAATTGATCAAAAAATATCCAGGAGTTTTACAGATGCACGGCTATTATGTTGATTCTGACAAAAAACTAATTAGCTTCGATCTCGTCTTTGATTTTAAAGAAAAAGACGTTTCGAAGATTATTGATGAGATTAAAACGATTATCGAAAAGAAGCATCCTAAATATACAGTTAATGTCGTAGCGGATACAGACTTCTCGGACTAGCCATTGAGTTTTAGTTAAAAATATGGTATAGTAGAGAGATGGATAGGAGGACAGGTGGTTTTTCTTATTCAGAGGAGCACATTTTCGCGACAGAGAACAGGAGGAGAAGAAGCATGGTACAAAAAGATAGTTATCAGGAAACTTGTTTAGTTCTGAATCTGACGAGGGAAAAAGTCGTTACTTATAACAGTGAAGGCTGTTTAATCGAACTTTTTCCGATTGATCGAATTATGGAATATCCGAAAAATATTTCAATCAAAGCAATTTTAGTTGAAGACAGCTATTATGATAGCTTAACTTCGGCTGAGCAGAGATTAAATAATTTTGTGAGGATTCGGAACCGTTCAAAAGGTAGGAATGAAAAAGATATTGTTACTATTGAGAGTCGAACGCGCAGGACCTCTAGCGGGGAGTTGTTAAGAGTTTTTCCGGCTAGTAAGAGCCTGTACAGAGAATTCGATCCGGACAATATCGTCCATCAGGTTATTGACTAAAGAGTCGCGCATCCCTAGTTCCAGTAGGAACTGGGGTATTTTTTATCTTGTGAAACTTATAAAAATGTGTTAAGATTATCTCAAGGTCTTAAACTTTTTGTGTGGAGCACTAAAAAGGTATGTTCGTAGGCAATCGCGAAGCCTAAGAACGAAGACATAAATAATAACTAATATAAGGAAAAATATGGCTGAAATTAAGGATCTATCAAAGTTCCGAAATATCGGTATTATCGCTCATATTGACGCTGGAAAAACGACGACTTCTGAGGCGATTCTTTACCGAACCGGTTTAAAACATAAAATTGACCTTGTTAAAGGCGATACTGGTGGCGCAACAACCGACTGGATGGAGCAGGAAAAAGAGCGCGGTATTACGATTACTTCCGCGGCGGTGACTGCTTACTGGAAAGGTCATCAGATTAATATTATTGATACCCCGGGCCACATCGACTTTACTGCTGAAGTTGAGCGTTCGCTCCGTGTTCTTGATGGCGCGGTAGTAGTCTTCGATGGTAAGATGGGTGTCGAGGCACAGTCTGAAACTGTTTGGCGCCAGGCGACTAAATACGGCGTTCCTCGTATCTGTTTTGTTAATAAAATTAATCAGATCGGTGGCGATTTCTATAAATCTCTTGAATCGATTCATAAGCGCCTTTCGAAAAACGCTTTCGCAATTCATCTTCCAATTGGATTTGAGAAAGATATCTGTGGTGTTGTCGACCTAATCGACATGAAGGCTTATACCTATAAAGATTACGCCGATCACGAGCTTACTGTTGGCGAAATCCCAGCCGATATGCTCGAGAAAGCTAAAAACTATCGCTCAATGCTCGTCGAAGAGGCGGTTCAGGCTGATGAAGCTTTAATGGAGAAATACTTTAACCAGGGCGAAGAGGCGATTTCGGAAGTTGAGCTTAAAGCTGCGCTTCGAAAACGCGTGCTTGATGGCGATTTCTTCCTAGTTACTGGTGGCGATGGCCGTGGCGTGATTGTTGAGAAGGTGCTTGACCTTATGGCCGACTATCTTCCATCCCCGCTTGATCGTGATCAGGGACAGACTGTCGGTACTGATCCGAAAACTGGCGACCAGATTGTTCGTAAAGCTGACGACAAAGAACCTCTTACAGCGCTCGCATTTAAGATTGCAACCGATCCGTTCGTCGGAAAATTAATCTTCATCCGCGTCTATGCTGGTGTTCTTAAAACTGGTTCTTACGTCTTAAACGCTACAACTGGAAATAAGGAGCGTGTTGGTCGTATCGTCCGTATGTTTGCTGATAAACGCGAAGAAATTTCAGAAGTTTCAGCTGGCGATATTGCGGCGGTAGTTGGACTTAAAGATACTACGACCGGTACAACTCTCTGTGATCCAACTCATCCGATTCATCTTGAGTCGATTGAATTCCCAGAACCTCCAGTATCGATTGCGGTTGAGCCAAAAACTAAGGCTGACCAGGAGAAAATGGGTATTGGTCTTTCGAAACTTGCTGAAGAAGATCCGACTTTCCGTGTTCATACTGATGAGGAAACTGGACAGACAATTATCTCTGGTATGGGCGAGCTCCATCTTGAGATTATTATCGACCGTCTAAATAAGGAACATGGTGTTGAGGCTAATACTGGTGCTCCACAGGTTGCTTATCGTGAAACTATCCGCGGTACTGCTGAGGCGCAAGGTAAACATATTAAACAGTCTGGTGGTCGTGGTCAGTATGGTGACGTTTGGATTAAATTTGAGCCGAACGAAGCTGGTAAAGGCTTTGAGTTTATCGACCAGATTAAGGGTGGTGTCGTTCCTCAGGAATATCGCAAACCAGTTCAGCAAGGTGTTGAGGAAACTCTCGCTGGCGGCGTTATCGCTGGATATCCAGTAGTTGACGTTAAGGCAACTCTCTATGACGGTTCTTACCACGATGTTGACTCATCCGAGCTAGCCTTCAAACTTGCAGGTAGCCTTGCAACTCGTGAAGGTATTAAGAAAGCAAACCCAGTTCTACTCGAGCCAGTTATGAAACTTGAGATTACAACTCCTGAAGAGTTCATGGGCGACGTTATCGGCGACATTAACTCTCGTCGTGGTCGTATTGATGAGATGGAAGATCTTCAAGGCGGCGCAAAGCTAATTAAGGCTTTCTGCCCGCTCGCAAACCTCTTTGGCTATACTGGCGATCTTCGTGGTATGACACAAGGTCGTGCTGCTTCGACAATGGAGCTCTTCGCTTACGAGGAAGTTCCACCTAACGTAGCACAAGAGATTATAGAGAAGCGTGCTTCGAAAGAATAATCTTAAAATCCCCCTAAAATGGGGGATTTTTTATGTTTTTACTCTTTACAAACGTAGATTTTTAAGATAAAATAGTAGGTATCAGGTCTTGAAGCTGGTTTAATATTAGTGCTATCAAGATAAATAATAATAAGGAGAAATAATAAGAATGGCAGATTTTGACCGTTCCAAACCACACATTAACGTTGGTACTATGGGCCACGTTGACCACGGTAAGACTACCCTTACCGCTGCGATTACTAACGTTCTCGCTAAAAAACTCCCTTCGGAAGTTAACAAAGCTGTTGCTTACGACCAGATCGATAACGCTCCAGAAGAGAAAGCTCGCGGTATTACTATCGCTACTTCCCACCAGGAGTATGAATCTGAAAAACGTCACTATGCTCACGTTGATATGCCAGGGCACGCTGACTACATTAAAAACATGATTACCGGTGCTGCGCAGATTGATGGTGCTATCCTTGTCGTTGCTGCGAACGATGGTCCGCTTCCACAGACTCGTGAACACGTCCTTCTTGCTCACCAGGTTAACGTTCCAAAGATTATCGTCTTCTTAAACAAGATGGATCTTGCTGATCCTGAACTCGTTGAGCTCGTCGAGATGGATGTCCGTGAACTTCTTAACAAATACGGCTTCGATGGTGACAACGCTCCTATCATCAAGGGTTCTGCTACTAAAGCTCTTGAGGGCGATCCTGAAAATGAACAGGCTATCATGGATCTCGTTAAAGCTATGGATGAATACTTTGACATTCCTGAACACGATCTTGATAAGCCATTCCTAATGCCAATAGAGGATGTCTTCTCAATTAAAGGCCGTGGTACTGTTGCTACTGGTCGTATCGAGCAGGGTGTTGTTAAGATTAACGACTAAGTTGAAATCGTTGGTCTTCGTGACACACAGAAATCTGTTGTTACTGGTATTGAAGCCTTCCACAAAACTCTTGATCAGGGTCAGGCTGGTGATAACGCTGGTCTTCTCCTTCGTGGTATCGAGCGTGATCAGATTGAACGTGGTCAGGTTATCGCTGCTCCTGGTTCGATTACCCCACATACCGAATTCGAGGGACAGGTTTATGTTCTTAAGAAAGAGGAAGGTGGACGTCACACGCCGTTCTCAAAGGGTTACAAGCCTCAGTTCTACTTCCGTACTACTGATGTTACCGGCGAAGTTGAGCTTCCTGCAGATAAGGAAATCGTCATGCCTGGCGATACAGTAACCTTCAAGGTTAAACTCCTTGCTCCAATCGCTATGAATAACAACGACCGCTTCGCTATTCGTGAAGGCGGTAGAACAGTTGGTTCTGGTGTTATTACAAGCATCATCAAATAAGCGAAGCAGAAAGCGCTAGCTTATTTGGAGAATCACCCCTTATCTTAGGGGTGATTTTTTGTGTCGCTGAGCTGGTATTATTGCGTTTTTGCTTAAAATATGATATAATATAGGTATTGGCGCTGATTAGCGTCTTTTTACGCACATTTCACTTAGATACAGATAGGAGGGCTATTATGAGTAATGGATTTGTATCGAAATTAAAAAACTTCAGGTGTTATCCTGGAAACGAGCTTTCAGCTGTAGAAATCGGGCAGATTTTACAGGTTTTAGAGCGAATTTTTGAGCATGAAAACTATCCTGAAAAGGGAACTTTTATTCTTGAAATCCAAAACGGAGAAGAAAAGCCGTCTAAGATTTTAGAATTTGAATTCCCAAAAGGAAAGAAACGGGGGTTTGCCGGGCAAAACTGCGACAGTCGTAAGCTTGCGGAGTGGGAACTGAATGAGGCTGCGACTTATTCCAGAGATAATGGGACGGCGATTGTTTATCTTAATAATGCGCCGTACATCGTTCGGCTGAATGCCGATAACGAAAAGAGGTTCTTAATCGCGTTTTTCGTTGATAATGGCGAATTTGGCTTTCAGAAGATTGTCTATTTTGCTATGGTTGCGGCGATTGCAAACCTTCGACCTGACGACCTGGAGTTGCAGAGGGCTTACGACCATACGTATTTTACGGAAGTCGAAGACTCTCCGGGATTGTCGTTAGTAAAGTTCGTCGTGGATGATTTATTTGGTATTATGGATATGGAAGAAAAGGAAGAAGATGATGGTAATGGTAGTTATGACGATCGTTTAAGACAACGGCAGTGCTGCTGGTGACTTAGGAGGTAAAAAATGAGTACATTAAAAAATGTTAAAAGAAGCAGGATTTTCGGATTCTCGACTTCAATCGAGATTTCGGATAATACCAGATTTAAGACGGATGGAAAGATTGATACTACATCAATATCATTTATGAAACCGTCCGCAAAGAGTCATGGGAAATTTATCTATCCGATTACTGGCTGTACGTATGTGGTCTATATGGATGAGCGTACGGGAGAAATTTTTATCGAAGCCGTTGACGGCGTAGATGAGAGTTTAATCTCAAAAGCCATAATGGAGTTAGAAGAGAAATACCGAAGATAAGGCTTCAAAAAGCGCCCAAGTACGGGCGCTTTTTAATGGGGGAGCTATTTTTCCGTTCGTAAGAAAGTAAACTTTTCCTCGGCGGCGGGCTTTCCACGAAATCGGCGGACTATGTGGTAAGCCTTTTGCTTCGCAAAAGTCTTTCCACGCGTCGTCGACCACAAAAAATGAGAGCAAGCTCTCTTTTTTGTAATCTCCTCGCGTGGTCGGGGCGACAAGACTCGAACTTGCGACCTCACGGTCCCAAACCGCGTGCGCTACCAACTGCGCTACGCCCCGATAGAGTTATTCTATCACAAACTCTACCAACTTGCAAGAGGTAAATCTTGACTTTTTCTATAAAATATGTCATTATAATGAATATTCGTAAAAATACTAAGCTTCGGAACTATTTTTCCGGGGCTTTTTCTTGAAAATAACAAATTTTGAGAGAATATAGTTTGTGATAATTACGATAATTTGTCCTAAAACTTTTCCGATGAGATCGCTTCCAGAAAAGACCGAAACGACAATAAAAATTACAATCGTTTCAAGAAATAATGTAAAAACTCGCCCAAGCGTAAAGGAGATAAACTCTTTAAAAATCTCTTTTGATTTTGACTTAAAGACATATTTTCGATTTAGAAAATAAAGAAAGATTACAACGATAACCCAAGAGAGCGTATTTCCAATAATAATCGAAACATTTTTATCATTAAAAATCGAAAAAGTGATTAGCTCGAAGAGCCAATAAGTAGCGATACTGACGGCTGTGCCGAGAACTCCGACAATAAGATAGTTGATAATTTCTTCATACTTTTTGTATAAAGCTAAAAATTTCTTAAACATATACATTATTATACCATACATAGGTTCTTGAGTAGATAGGCGGTCTGTACAAAAAATGAAAAATATGATATAATGAAAGTATAGATAATTAATTTGTTGGGAGAGGGAAATACCCCCGTTATTACCACAGAAAGGAATTTATGGCTAAAGCTGAAGAAGCCAAACTTGAAGCTGTCGAAGAAGTTAAAGAGACAGTTGAAGCTCCAGTAGAAGAAACTACTGAAGTTAAAACCGAAGAAGCGGAAGAGAAATTCGCTAAATCTGGTAAAAAATCTAAAAAACACATTGAAGAAGTTAAAGCTGAAGAGGAGCGCCAGGCTCGTAAAGCTGAAACTAAAGCTGCTGAAGCTGAAAATAAGCCAAAAGGTGAAGCTCCAAAAGTTCGCCCAGTTCTAGAGCGCCGTGGTAAAAAATACCAGGAAGCCTACAAGAAAATTGACCGTACAAAAGTTTATAAACTTGAAGATGCGCTTAAACTTGCGGTTGAAACTAACCCAGCTAAATTTGATGCAACTGTTGAAGTTCATGTTCGTTTAGGTGTTGATCCACGTCAGGCTGATCAGAATATTCGTACTACTGTCGTTCTTCCGAACGGAAACGGTAAAACCGTTCGTGTTGCAGTTTTTGCTCCGCTTGATGAAGCGAAAAAAGCAAAAGAAGCTGGCGCAGATATTGCGGAAGATGACGAGTTCTTAAAGCGTCTTGAAAAAGGCTCGATTGATTTCGACGTTCTTATTTCGACTCCACAGTTTATGCCAAAACTTGGTAAATTTGCACGTGTCTTAGGTCCAAAAGGCTTAATGCCTAATCCAAAGGCTGGAACTGTTACAACCGATATTGAAAAAGCTGTTAAAGAAGCTAAGGCTGGTAAAGTTGAATATCGTGTCGACAAACAGTCGCTTGTCCATCTTGGAATTGGTAAAACTAACTTTGACGAGAAAGCCCTACTTGAAAATGCTCAGGTCTTCTTTGATTCTCTTAAAGCTCAGAAGCCGGCATCGCTCAAGGGTGCATACGTTAAGTCCGTATTTATTACAACTACGATGGGACCTTCTATTCCAGTAGAAAATCTCTATAACTAATTTCGCGTTAAAATCGTCCATCTCGGCATTTTTCGGTTCTCGCTCTATCGATAATAGCGCTTCAAACCGAGAAAATACCGATCTGGGCGATTTTTCCTGCAAAATTAGTTGAATTTTCTTATGTTACTTTTTTGCTTGCGAAATTATAACCCCTATGCTAAAATAAACATAAGAAATTAGGAGGCAAAATGATAAAAGTAGCAATCAACGGGTTTGGTCGCATCGGTCGTAACGCGTTTAAAATCGCGTTTGAGCGTAGAGATCTCGAAATTGTTGCTGTTAACGATTTAACAGATACAAAAACTTTAGCGCATCTTTTAAAATATGATTCGAGCTACGGAACGTATGATAGAGATGTATCTTTTGATGATGAAAATATTATTGTCGACGGGACAAAGATTCGTGTGCTTTCGGAAAAAGATCCAGCGGCTTTACCGTGGAAAGATATGGGGATTGATGTTGTGATTGAGTCGACTGGGTTATTCACTGATCCAGAAAAGGCTCACGCTCACATCGAAGCTGGTGCAAGGAAAGTTGTAATTTCTGCTCCAGCAAAAGGCGAAGGCGCAAAGACAATTGTGCTTGGCGTAAACGAAGAAATTATAGAAGATGACGACGAGATTTTAAGTAATGCTTCTTGTACGACAAACTGTATCGCTCCAGTTATGCAGATTCTAGAAGATAATTTTGGAATTGAAAAAGCGATGATGACGACAGTTCATTCTTATACTGCTTCACAGCGTATTCAGGATGCTCCAGCGAAAGATTTAAGAGAAGCTCGTGCGGCGGCGGAGAATATCGTTCCGACAACAACTGGCGCTTCTAAAGCGGCAGCTCTAACTATTCCGAGCCTAAAGAATAAGTTTAACGGTCTTTCGGTTCGTGTTCCGACTCCAGTAGTTTCGCTTTCTGATATTACAGCGGTAATTAAAAAGGATACGACGAAAGAGGAAATCAATAAAATCTTTGAAAAAGCAGCAAAAGAACCATATTATGAAGGTATTCTAGGCGTAACGAACGAAGAATTAGTTTCCTGCGATTTTCGAGGAAATTCACATTCTTGTATTGTAGACTTACCGCTAACTGATGTCGTAGGTGGTAATTTAATTAAAGTCGTAGCTTGGTACGATAACGAGTGGGGATACTCGAATCGTTTAGTTGAGCTAACGGCTGATTTTGGAAAAAGGAAATAATTAATGCCTCGCCTTTTTATCGCTTCAGACCATCGTGGATTTGCCGATAAGCAACGCCTCCTTGCGCAGCTTGGTAACTCGAATGTAAAAAATGTCTATGAAGTTATCGATCTTGGTCCTACAACTTTAAAGCCAGAAGATGATTTTAATGATGCAGCGATAAATGTGGCAAGAAATGTAAGAGAGAATCCGGCGAGTCGAGGCATCTTGATTTGTGGCTCGGCGCATGGAATCTCGATTCAAGCGAACCGCTTTAAAGGTATTCGTGCGATTTGTGGCTATACTCCAGAGCTAGTTCATATCGGGCGGTTACACGAAGATGCGAACGTACTTTGTCTGTCGTCAGATTTTATGGACGATGCGACGATAGACCGTTCAGTTTCGATGTTTTTATCTTCGGAATTTTTACCGGAGGAACGTTATATAAGAAGAAATGCTCGTCTTGATGATGATAATATATACTAAGGAGAGAAATGAATTCTAGTGCTGTTGACCCGAGTGATGTCGTAATTGCGCCGACGCTTTTGACGGCTGATCCGACGGAGTTCACTAAATTTGTTGGACTTTATCCGACATTCGCGAAACGAATGCAAATCGATATTATAGATGGTAGTTTTGTGCCACAGACGACGATTTCTGAGGCGGCGATTACTGCACTGCCGCAAGGATTATTAGTCGATATGCATATGATGGTAGCACGACCGAGTGAGCATATTCAACATATTATTAGACTAAAACCAAATCTTTGTATTTTTCACGCTGAAGCGACGGAAAATCTTTTGCCGTTTTTTGAGCAGTTAAAACAGGCGGGAATTAAAACTGGCGTAGCGTTACTGCAGAGAACTTATCCTGGGGATGTGGCTCAATATATTCAAGCGGCAGACCACGCGATGATTTTTGCGGGTGCGCTTGGAAAAAATGGTGGCGAAGCTGATATGATGCAGGTTGAAAAGGTTAAACTGATACGCGCTATAAAACCGGAGATTGAAATTGGATGGGATGGCGGCGTTAATAAGACTAATGTACGAGCGCTGGCTCATTCTGACATAAATATTTTAAATGTTGGTTCAGCGATTATTAAAGCCGAAGATCCAAAAGCGGCTTATGATGAATTAACCGAGGAAGCGACTCAACGAGGAGTTTTAATCTAATGGCTCGGATTGTTTCGTTAGGCTCAGCTCTGCAAGACATTTATCTAATCGATCATGATGATTTTGCTGGTAGTAAAGTTGGTAATATTGAAAAATTAGAGCAAATTAATATTGGCTCGAAAGTTGATATTGATAGAATTTCTTTTGAAGTTGGTGGCGGCGGAACAAATTCGGCGGTTACTTTTGCGCGACATGGACATGAAGCGATTTTTCTGGGTAATGTTGGTGTAGATCCGGCGGGACAAGCGGTTGAGGAGCTACTAAATGATGAGGGTGTCGATACGAGTTATATCGTTCATCCAAAAAATGCTAAAACTGGAGTTTCGGTAGTATTGCTCGATACGAAGTCGGGAGAAAGAACGATTTTAACTTGTCGAGGAGCTTCGGCGCGTTTTTATAATTTAGACGAGAATGATTTAGATTTAATTAAGCCGGACTGGCTATATGTTACTTCTCTGCGTGGGGATCTGGAAACGAATTTGAGATTCTTTGAAAAAGCGAAAGAGCTGGGTTGTAAAATTATGTTTAATCCTGGAAAAATGGAGCTTCAAGAAAAAAAGAAACTTTTAGGGCTACTTGAAGATGTAGATGTCTTACTTTTGAATAAAGCTGAAGCGGCAGAAATTGTACCGGGAAAGATTCTAGAAGAATTGCTCTCTCATCTTTCTGCTTATGTTAAGACCGTAATTATTACTACTGGTTCGATGGGGGCGATTGCAACGGACGGAAAAGAAACTTATCGTTTTGGAATCTATGAAGATATACCAGTTAAGGATACAACTGGAGCAGGAGATAGTTTTGGCTCGGGATTTTTAGCGCATCTTGCGGCAGGAAATAGCTTTAAGGATTCGCTTATCTTCGGTGCTGCAAATTCTACTTCTGTTGTATCGAAACTTGGCGCAAAAAACGGTATCCTTTATGGCGATACCGATCTCCATCCTATGCCAATTCAAAGAATAAGCTAAACAAAAAAGGAATTTTGTAAAATCGCGTAGATTGGTATTTTCTCGGGGCGACGCGCTATTATTGATAGAGCGAGCCCCGAAAAATGCCAAGATATACGATTTTAGAAATTCCCCCGTGTGTATTTCTCGGAAAGATCTTCGTAATCGTAGGTCTCAGCTTCAGTAAACCAAAGTTTAACCTCTTCTTTTGCTTCTTCGACAGAGCCGGAAGCGTGAACAAGATTAGGAACACCAATACCTTTAGCGTCAGAATAGCCGAAGCTCATGTGTGAATAATCGCCACGGATAGTTCCCATTGGGGCGGATTTTGGTTCGGTTGGGCCAACAATTTTACGGACTAACTCAACAGCTTCGATGCCTTCAAGACAGATGGCAATAACTGGACCAGTTAGCATATAATTTAAGTTGTAACGGAAAGTCTGCTCACCACGGCGAGTAATTAATTTGCCGATTTCTTCGTAATGCTTTTCATAAAGATCGGCATCCGGAGCGACCATTTTAATTCCGACGATTTTAAGCCCAACACGCTCAAAACGCTGTAAAATTTCACCAACAATTCCACGCTGGACTGCGTCTGGTTTGCAGAGAACTAAAGTTCTTTGGACTAAATCGCTTGCTTTTTGTGCCATTTATAACTCCTTTTACTTTTTTCTAGTATATCATATTTTTAAGAGATGTGATATGATATATATAATGAATGAAGAAATAATGCCAACCCATATCGGCTTTATCGTCGACGGAAATCGTCGTTGGGCGCGCGAAAAAGGTTTACCGACTCTTGAAGGTCATCGTAAAGGGTTTAGTCAAGTTGAGAAGATTGCAAGCTACGCGGTTGATCGTGGCTGTAAATATGTTAGTTTTTATCTTTTTTCGACTGAAAACTGGAACCGTTCTGAAGAGGAAGTAAGTTATCTCATGGATTTACTTCGTCATAACATTGCGAGACTAAAAAAGAGGTTTATAAAAGAGGAAATTCGCTGTGTGGTCTTTGGGCGAGAAGAGCCGGCCCCGGAAGATATTTTAGATAGTCTAAAAGATTTAGAAGAAGTTACAAAGGATTTTAAACGTGGAACAGTTGCTGTCTGTTTTAATTATGGTGGACAGTGGGAAATTGCGGATGCAGTTCGAGAAATAGTAGCAAATAGGATGATGGCGTTTTCTAGTGCCGTAAAAGACCAGTTGGAAGGTCGCGCTAGTATGGAGGATGTAAGAAATGTCATGCGTCAGGCAGTAGAAATTTCTCCAGAAACAATTGCGGCAAATCTTTATCATCCAGAGGTTCCGCCTTGTGACTTAATTGTTAGGACGAGCGGGGAAGAACGTATTTCAGGCTTTCAGCTCTGGCGTGCTAGCTATTCGGAATTTCTATTTCTAAAAAAATATTTTCCAGATTTTACTGAAAAAGATTTTGACGCGGTAGTCGCTGAATATAATACGCGTTCTCGCCGGTTTGGTAAGTAAACAGTCTTTTTGAAAATAAATTAATCGAAAGGACAATAATGAAGACTTCGGAAGCAAAGTTTTTGCTGGTTTTTAAATATGGTAAAAGATGTGGTATCTGCGGAAAAAAGATTAAGAGTTTTCGAGATGCGACGGTCGATCATATTATCCCGCTTAATCGAGGAGGTAAAAACACAATCATGAATTATCAACTGGCGCATGAATTTTGTAATATCGAGAAGGGAAACTTAATGCCGGAGGAATATGCTTACCTTAAAAGATATAAAAGATTTAGGACTTTAAAATGTTTTTTGTCGAAAATCTTGTTAATTCGACGAAGAAAAGTTAAACCGAATGATCACCGGCTCCCGTCGGAAAATCCTTGAAAAACATTTCAAAGGCACGCTCTTTTAGATACCACTCGATTTCGTCGAGAGACATCGAAATCTCGCCACGGAAGTATTTGAGAATCATATAAGTTGCGCCATCAATATAGAAAGTTATGTCTAACTCTTGCATAGGATGAATACTGGAGCGGTTTTTTAGCGCCTCTCTTGCCGCTTGGCCGATTTGAAGATTAAGACGATTGATAAAAGTCATTGGCGCTTCGCTAGCTAGAATTTGGCGATAGAGCTCTTCGTGTTCGGCTAGAAAATCGAAAAAACGATGGAGAAAAATTGGAAAATCTTCAATTCCGTTAATGTTGTTGTTTGAAGATTCGAGGGTTGAAATAAATTCGTCCTCGACTTCTTCGGCAACTTCGTAAACATTGTTAAAATGAGCGTAAAAAGTTCCACGAGTAATTTCGGCTTTACTGGCTAATTCTGCAACGGTAATTTTGTTGATAGATTTCTTCTCGGATAAGAGCTCTGCGAAGACCTTTTTGATGCGTTCGTGAGTGCGTTTACTGGAATTGTACTTGTTTTCTTTCATTTTTACCTCTAAGCTAACTATCTTCTATCCTGATTATAGCACAAAAATACATACAAGTGTATAATTTTATACAAATGTCGAGAAAATGTACTTGTTATTTCTCTGTATTGCCCCTATAATGAAGCTAAGAAAAAAGGTTATATATAATGAAAAAACTTACTGATTTTATTGTCAATCACTGCTATGTAGTTTTAGCTGTAATGGTGGCTTTGGCTGGACTATCGGCTTTTATTTCTCAAAATGTAAAAGTTAACCACGATATTATGCAATATATGCCAGATTCGTCGGAAACTCGTCAAGGTCTTGATGTAATGGAAGATGAATTTGCGGAAGTTACAACTAGTAACTATATGATTATGTTTGAAAATCTGGCAGAAGAAGAACGTAGCGAGATGAAGGGATATTTTGAAAATGTGAACGGTGTAAAATCAGTTGATTTTGAGGATACAGAAGAATATAACCGTGAAAAAGATGGCGTAAAATATACTTTGTATAGTATTACGGTAGATGGCGAAGCTGACGCTGATAACGCGAAAAATGTCTATAACGAAATTCATAATCACCTGAAAGAAGCTAAGACTGAAGACGGAGCTGAGAAATACACTTTCTTTGAAAAAGGAGATGTTGCGAGCGATAACGGTTCGGTTTTAAATGTATTAGTTATCGTAATTGCGATCGGGGTAGCGATTTTGATTATTACGATTATGAGCAAGAGCTATATTGAGCCTTGGCTTTATTTAACGGCAATTTTAATTGCGGTAGTGATTAATAAAGGAACGAATATTATTTTTCCGAATGTGTCGCATATTACTGATTCGATTTCGGCGATTCTTCAGTTAGCGCTCTCAATGGATTATTCGATTATGTTAGCAAACCGTTATCGCCAGGAGCGAGCTAAGGAGGAGAATAAAGTTGAAGCGATGAAGCGTGCGCTCAACTATGCGTTTTCTTCGATTTCCGCTTCGAGCGTTACGACGATTGTCGGGCTAATTGTATTGGTCTTTATGAGCTTTACAATTGGACGCGATATGGGGTTTGTTTTAAGTAAAGGTGTACTACTTAGCCTAGTTTCAATTTTTACAACCTTGCCGGCGTTCTTATTGTTCTTCGATAAGTTAATAATCGGTTCAAAGAAGCGTGCGCCGAAACTAAATATGACTTTACTAGGAAAATTTGCGAATAACTTTAGACACGTTGCGTTGCCGGTTTTTGCAATTATTCTTGGCGGCTCGATGATTTTGAAGGGAAATGTCGGGATTGAATATACTGGCGCTTCGAATAATAAAATTGGCGAAATTTTCGATGAAACTAACCAGGTAGCAGTAATTTATAAAAATGATGATGAATCGAAGATGGCAGAAATTTGTCATGATTACGAAGATAAAACTAGCGTAAAACAAGTCTTATGCTATGGCAATACAATTGGCGAGCCAGAAAAATATAATGAAATGAAGGATAAGGCGGCCGAGCTTGGCTCGAATCTTGACGTTGAGGATTATTTAATCAAGACGCTTTATTATCACTATTTTAATCCAAACGAAGATAATACAATGACGCTTGAGGAGCTAGTATTGTTTATCCAGAATGAAGTTGAGAATAATCCGAATTTTGCGGGAGATATTAGCGCTTCGACTAAAACTCAAATTGAGCGACTTTCGAATTTTGTCGTCAAAGGAAAAATGAATAGCGAACGCAGTCTTTCGGAGCTAGCTTCAATTTTCGAGATGGACGAAAATGCGCTTTCGAAAGTCTTTGTGCTTTATGGAAATAATGAGAGAAACTCGAATATTGGACAAGCTGTTACGAACTCAAAAATGACACTTTCAGAGTTTGTGAAATTTATTAACAGTAAGGTTTTAACTAATCCGGAATATGCAAGCGAAATTAGTAGTGAAGCGAGAGCGAAGCTAAAGCAGCTAGAGCCATTTTTGAATAAGGCAACAATCAATACAAAAACTAATGCGGCGGGAATTGCGAAAGTCTTAGGCGTTTCAGAAGAAACTGTCGCAAAAGTTTTTCAGTACGAAGCTTATCTAGACTATCGTGACGAAAATGGTCGCACAATTCAAGAGATTCAGGCTCAAAAAGAACAGACGAAAGTCTACATTAAATTACAAGTCCAAGCGACTTATGTCGCGCAGGCGAACGCCACCCGCGTAAGCCACGGTTTTCCGGAAATGACTGATGCTGAAAAAACTGCGTTCCTTGCCTCGAAAGATACTGAAATCAATGCTGTCGTTGAACAGAAAATGACCGAAGCGGAAGAGGCAATTACAAATCAAATCGCCGAAAACGCCGCGAACATTACTAACTCGCCGCTCGAATTTGTAAACTTTATTCTAGAACATAAAAATGATGAGATGCTGGCTTCAAGTCTTGATAATAATACGCTAACTAGTTTGAATTTAGCGAAGACTGTAATGGATGCGGTAAATGGCGATAAAAAGTTTAACTACTTAGAGCTTTCGAAAACCTTTGGGTTAGATGAAAACCAATTGCGCCTGCTCTATTCTTTGAAATATGTCGACGGTAATAATAGCTTAAGAATGAGTCCGAAGAGTCTAGTAGATTTTATTAATGGCAATATTATTAATAATGCTAAATACGGTAGTTCACTATCTGGAGAACAAAAGAGTAAACTGGCGACTGTAACAGACCTAATGAATGTCTCGATTGCTGGAACTCCATATACAAGTAAGGCAGTTTATAATCTATTAAGTCCGCTTTCGAATAACTTAAATGGCGATTTAGTCGATATGCTTTATATGTATCATGGATCACTTTATCATTATGATGAGAATTGGACGATAACACTTGAACAATTTGTGAATTATCTTGATGGAAATATTGCAAAAGATAGTCGTTTTAGCTCGAAATTAAGTGATGAAAAACGTACTAAAATTTCTGATGCGAGAGAGAAGATTGCGGAAGCGAAGAAGATGTTAGTCGGAAAGAATTATTCGCGAGCAATTTTAAATACGACATTAGATGCTGAAGGTGAGGAAACTTTTGAATTTATTGAAGCGCTAAAAGCGGCGATTAATAATAAAAAAGCCGAAGTTTATGTAATCGGAAATTCGCCGATGGCATTAGAGATGAGTAAAACCTTTAATGACGAAATGAACTTAATTACGATTTTGACGATGGTTTCGATCTTTATCGTAGTTGCAATTACATTCAAGTCGATTCTGATTCCGGTAATTCTGGTCTTGATTATTCAGGCGGCGGTTTGGATTACGATGAGCATCTTAAGTCTAACTGGATCAAGCGTTTACTTTATCGCGCTGATTATCGTTCAGGCGATTCTAATGGGCGCAACGATTGACTATGCGATTCTATATACAAGTTATTATCTTGAGCATCGTAAGAAGCAGAAAGATACTTCAAAAGAACTTTATTATCAGAATATTAAATCTGCTGTGATTGATTCGTATAATAAGTCGATTCACACGATTATTACTTCGGCATCAGTACTTGTAATTGTAACTTGGATTGTTGGTAATTTTGATAAAGCTGGGTCGGCAATTGCGGCAAAAATTTGTGTTACGGTTTCGGAGGGTACGCTCTGTTCGGCGATTCTGATTCTGCTGATTTTGCCAGCGTTACTTGCAAGCTGTGATAAAATAATCTTAAGAAGAAAAAATAAATAAGGAGTTTTCATGGAGAAAATTGAAAGGAAAATTAATAACTTTATCGGCATGACGATTGGGGCTTCAGCGATTTTAATAGCGCTAGGGCTGGTTTTCTTTATATTTCCGTTGGCGATCTTAGATATTTTACGCTGGATTATGGTTGTAATTTTAGTAGCTTCTGGGCTAGGAGCAGTTTTTCGTAGTGCTGCAAGAGGTGGTTCATTCGGTATTATCGTAGGAATTATCTTCTTTATGCTGGGGCTTTTAATTGCGATGCATCCAGAAACTTTAAATATCGTAATGATTATATTGGGGCTTTATATGATTATCAATAGTATCAGTTCGATGCTATTTATGAGTAATGCTAAAAGTACAAAAGCCTATACTTATTCGATGATTTCAAGCATTATTGGTTTAGTCTGTGGACTTATTCTCTTTATTCATCCGGGCGCCTCGACAGAGATGATTATGCAGATTGCGGGTGTACTCCTAATGATTTATGGAGTTTCTGGCGTAATTGAGGGATTAACGATTAAATCTCGTGTTGATGACGTTAAGGATAGTTTTAAGACGGCCAAGAAAAATGTGAAATCTCTGTTAAATGATGCAGAAGAAGCAGAAGTTGTAGAGAAAAAGACAACAAAAAAGTCAAAGTAATTTTCTGAAAAGTTCTTGACATATTTCTTAAAAATTGGTATAATATAAGTAATCGCGAGCATTTGCGCTTATTTGTGCGCTCGCGTCTATATATGTTCCTGGGGTGGGGGCAATCAGATCTCGAGTGTGAGTCAAGTAGAACCCCCACCTCTTTAAAGGAACAATAGTTCTTTATTTTACCGATTTAACTGGGTAAGGTTGTTCGCCTACCTCCTCCCCTTAGAGGGGAAAAGAAATGTGCGATAAGTGTGCAAAGCAAAGACAACCACCACCTAGAAAAAGGGCTATTGCCCTGACCGTTTATATCGAAAGTGACCCAATTGAAGGAGGCATCACCCTCGCTTTGATGTGTGTGATGCAATTGAACTTATGTAGACCCGCTACATAAAAGACTTTCGAACAATCTCCCAGTTTATTTCCATTTTACCCTCGGGCGAATTTCGTCCGAGGGCTTTTACTTTTATTGGATGATTATCGTTTTAACCTTTTTAAAGAAATGATGTAATAGGACATATACATAATAAATAATATAATATAACTAATAAGATAGGCTAGTACTGCTCCAAAAATGCCTTGACTGAAAATTAGGGTGATGCTGATTCCGGTAGCAAAAGCAGATGCTATAAAATAGAATAATAGTTGCATCTTATTTTTACCGAGTAAAACTAAAAAGTTTGATAGCATAATTGTAATGGCCGAAATTATGGAGGCTATAATTACGATAATTAGCTCTAGATGATATTTCGATAAGTCGAATTGATAAATCAGACTGAGGACTGGAATACCAGCGAAATAAGCTATAATCGTAATGAAAACGCCGATCGCTAACATGGCGAGAAGAATTTTTCTGGCGTCTTTCTGAAAAATTTCAAAATGTTTATTTTTTATGCTACGGTTTAGTTTGGTAAGAAAAGGCATTATAAGATAATTTCCAGCTAGGCTGAGCATTGTTGATGGCATAATTAAAATTCCAAAAATCATTTGTATTTCTCCAGAAGCAGAATAGGTTAGAACGTATTTTTGAAGATTAGCCATATAAATTAAAAGAAAAGTAAAGGCAAAAATTGAGATTGATTCAAAGAAAATAAGCTTTAGATTTGAGAAGCGTAATTTTAGTGAAAGGTTTTTTGAAATCTTTTTAAAGATTTTCCAGTCGTAGAAGAACAAGAAAAGAAGATTAATAAAAATAACTGACAAAATAGCAAGCGAAAGATCTTGCGTAATGGCGTCGGTGATTAGAAAAGCGATTAGACCGAAGACGGCTTTTAGAAAGAGGGAAATGCCGACGTTATATAAACGTTCGTGCTCTTGAATATAGCCATAAATACAGTCTGAAATTGCTTCAACTATTCTAAAGCCTAAAATAAGCAGAATAATAAGAGTTTTTGAAAAATCGAATTGGTTTATTAGGCAAAAACCGACTGCAATCAAGAAACAAAAGATTGACGATAATAATCTAAAAGTGAAAAAATCTTGAATGTTTTTTGTATTATTATAATTGGCGATTTGATAAGTTCTGGTATAGAAAGTTGCAACTACGTATAACAAAGCACAAAGTGAAAAAGCGTATGAAAAAGTTCCAGCAGTATCCGTGCCATTAAAAAGTCTGACTGCTACTAGAAAGAAGAGAGAATTAAACGCATTAAAAGTAAGTCCGACCATATTCCAGATGAAATTTTTACGGTCATTATTTGTTTTCATCTATGCTCCTGTAGAAATCTAGATATTTTTTTGCGAAGATTTTTGATGAAAAATTTTCTTGGAAAATTTTTAGATTTTTCTTTCCGAGCTCAGTTAGGTCAGACCGACTAAGTTGCTTGATAATCTTTACGAAGCGGTTACTATCTCCATACTCGTAGAAAAACAATCCGGAATCTTTAAACTGTTTAAAAAACTTGTTGCCTCCAGTATTAGTTAGAACTACGGGTTTTCCTAAGGCTAACACTTCAAGTAAGATAAGATCAAAATAAGTTTCTTTATTAGGTAACACAAAGATATCTGAACTTTTAATAATTTCATGAGGCTTATTAGTCCAGCCGATTTCTCGCCAACGAGGATGTTTAAGTCCAGCGATGGGCGATTCTTCTCCAGCAATTAGAAAAGACGCTGTTGGGATTTCTTTAAGACAAACTTCTCCATTTTTCTTTAAGTCCTTAAAGCCTTTAACTTCATTATGTCTACCAACATAACTTAATATGATATTTTCTGATGAGAGATTATATTTTTTACGAAGTTCAGTTTGTGAATCTTTAAGGTTAATCGGCTTAAGCCCAGTCGGAATGTAAAAATATTTTTGTTTATTTTGAGCCTTTATACTTTTGTATTTATCCCAGGTATTATAAAAACATTCCTCCGCTTCTTCACAAGGGAATAAAATGTAATCAGCATGGTTGAAAGCATAGATGTCGACTTTTTCGACCATTTTGCGATATTTTTTGATTTTATCTGCTTGTTTTAGCCCGAGATAATCTACGAGTTCGATATGCGATGGCATCGGAGAGTGGCAAGTTAAAACAATTTTTCCTTTAAAGTCTTTTAATTTATTCCTGCAGACATAGAAATCGACTGGACTATGAAAATGAATAATGTCATATTTTGAAAAATCAGTATTAGAGGAGTTTCCCTTGTTTCTTTTTAGATGCTGAATACAGATATAAAATAGTAATTTTTTATGTTTTTGTAGTTTTTCTACTAAAATATTTGCCGGAAAAGGGTAGCTAGTTTTTCCGGGTAGGAATGAAATATCAATATCTTTATGAGAGGTAGCTTTTATTCCGTCGTATAAATTATAAAGATAGCCATTGGGCCCGCCAATTGGTTTTAAATCGGTTTTAGATTTATAAATTAAAACTTTGGTCATCTTATAGTAATTGTATCATAAAAAATGAACTACTTATTTTAAACTTATTTTAAGGTTCTCTATTTATGGAAAAGTGTTATAATGGATGTAATGAAAGCGAGGACTATTGTTGTTATTCCGGCCTATAATGAAGCCGAGACAATTGGCGATGTTATTGCCAGTATTAAGAAAGAAATTAGAGGTGCGGATATTTTGGTGGTTAACGATTGTTCGTCTGATGATACGGAGCTAAAAATTCGTTGCGGGGGGGGGTCGGTTATATACATAAATAATATCCATAATATGGGTTATGCCATGTCGATTCAGACAGGTATTAAGTATGCTAAAGAAAATGATTATGACTACGTGATTCAGATGGACGCGGATGGTCAGCATCTAGCTGCTGAGGCGAAAAAACTTTTAGACGCTGCGATTAGCAAGAAAGCGGATATCGTTTTAGGCTCTCGATTTAAAGTAGATACCGGCTATAAATCGCCATTTTTCAGGCGTATTGGAACGAAATTATTTGAATTTTTGATTAAGATTTTTTGTAATAAAACAATTAAAGATCCGCTAACTGGGATGCAGGTTTTAGGTAGGAAAGTAGTTAGTTATTATTCCGAACTAGGCGCTTATCCAGAATATCCAGATGCTGGACTGTTGATTGAGATGATAATGAAGAAATATAAAATTGTTGAAGTTCCGGTAAAAATGAAACAGCGTAAAACCGGTACTTCGATGCATGACGGAATTTTAAGCCCGATTAGTTACATGATTAGACAATTTTATTCTTGTGTAATTGTTTTTATTAAATTTGTCGGGAGGAAGTATGAATAATTTGCCATTTATCATTATAGCATTAATAGTGATTTGTTATATCATATCTTCAATCCGTCGGGAAAAGTTAAGCGTATCGATTTCGTTTGCTTGGGTTCTATTTTGTATCGCGATGCTAATTTTAGCTATTTTCCCATATTCTCTAGACTGGTTTGCTGGTCTTTTAGGTATTAGTTATCCGCCGGCCTTACTTTTAATAATTTGCGTGGCAATTTTGTTTGTTATGAGTTTTGTCCAAGATAAAAAGATAGATGAATTAGAGCAGAAAATTACAAATACAACGGAAGAGCTAAATATCTTAAAGGCAAAGAAAAATGGTAAAAAATAAAACGATTATTTTCTTTAATGGGGTTTATTTGCCGCACGTTGGCGGGGTTGAACGTTATACTTATGAACTAGCTAAAAGATTAAGTAAGGATTATAAAGTTTATATCGTTACTTCTAATACGGATAATCTGCCTGGTTACTGCGAAGAAGACGGAATCGGCGTATTTCGCTTGCCGGTTAGGAAGCTCCCGCAGAAAAATCGTTTACCTTTTTTAAGGAAAGATTCTGAATATCGAAAGTTATTGAAAAAAATTAAAAATCTAAATCCTGTACATATTATTTGTAATACGAGGTTTTATGAAACGACTTTTCTTGGATTAAGAATTGCGAAGGAAAAGGGTATTAAACCTATAATTATAGATCATTCTGGCGGATATACTCTGAAGGCTTATGAAGATTTAACTATTAAAAAAATCAAAACTTATCAACCAGTTTTTTATTCGGTGTCTGCTGCTAGTAAAAGATGGCTTGAAAAACAGTATAATATTTCGTCGAGCGGAATTTTTTATAATTCGGTTGATAGTAAGAAAGATTTTAGAAAACCAAAAAATAAAACCTTGAGAATCCTTTTTGCGGGAAGGCTCGTAAAAACTAAGGGTATAATACCACTGCTTGAAGTGTGTAATAGGCTTAAAAAACATTATCGAATTGAGCTGATAGTAGTTGGAGATGGACCGCTTCTAAAAACGCTCAAAGTCCAGTTCAAGGATGCTACTTTTATGGGCGCGCTTAACCATGATGATACTCTTGCGGAGTTTGAGAAAGCTGATATTTTTGTTTGCCCATCGCTCGCTTCGGAGGGGTTTCCGACTAGCATACTTGAGGCTGGAATAAATAAATGTGCGATTATTGCAACAGATTGGCCGGGGATTAGGGAAATGATAGAAACGGAAGAAAATGGGATTCTCATTGATCGCGAAGCGAAAGCCTTAAAAGACTCATTGGAGCTTCTAATTACTAATTCGAAAAAACGAAAAGAATTACAGGAGAATATTTTTCAACAAGTAAATAAAAAATTTACTTGGAGTAGGACGGTTACTAAAGTAAAAAAGGAGCTGATGCGATATGAAGAACATTAAAGATTTTCTAAAAGAGCGATGGGGGTTTGTTCTGGTATTTTTAGTGCTTAATTTTTGCTTGTTTTATTATAATTTTTTGAGAGAAGATATTCTTCATAGGCAATACCTTTGGCCGCTGGCCATTTTGCAGATAATAGTTGAAATTGGCTTGATTGCGATTTATGCATTTGTTAGAAAAAAGAACTGGAAAATAGAACGGCTTTTTCTGATAGTGTTTATTCCGTTAGGCCTAACGCATGCTGTTATCACGCCGTTTAATCAAGCGCCTGATGAAATTAATCATATTTTTCGGGCTGATGCAATTTCTGAGGGAAAACTTATCGCTCAGCAAGACGAAGAAGGTGAATATAGAGAAGGGATTTCTAGGATATTCTGGGATATTTTGAATAATGCTCAGCCAGACAGACTATATTATAAGAAAGTTAAAAATAGGCTTTTAGAAAAAACTTATGATGATGATTGGACATGGGAATATAGTCCTACGGTTTCATATAATCCGATTGCTTACGCTCCACAAGCGGCTGGTCTTGCAGTAGGAAAATTCTTTAGGCTCCCAATTGTTTTAACAATGTATCTTGGACGTATCTTTATAGTGCTTGCGGTAGCTGTTTTTGGATATTTTGCAATAAAGATGATGCCGAGATATAAAGAATTTATAGTGTTTATTTTTATGCTCCCTGCAACAATTCAGCAGAGTGCGATATTTTCTGGAGATGGTATGCTTTTTGCTTCATCAATGTTGTTAATCGCGCATGCATTTAATTGTATTTATAGTAAACAGAAGAGTATAACGAAGATGCAAATTTTGTTGATTTATGTCTTGACGATTATTTTAGCGAATTGTAAGAGCGTTGTTTATTTTCCGATTGCGCTCTTGTTCTTACTAATACCAAAAGAGAAATTTAATAAACCGATTTGGAAATATATACATATTATGAGCGCGATGGTTATTGCATTTACATCTTCTTTGGCGTGGTCATTATCTCAAGGAGTTACGGTCGGTGGAACTAATACGAATTTGGAATTTGCGATGCAAAATCCATTTGTAACTATGATAACCGCTATAGGAACGATGTTTAGCGCGGATACGGTTCAACTTCTGGAGAGAGTACACGGACTGCAGTTAGGCTACTTTAACTATCGAGGGGCTGAAATATACTTTATTATTTTCATTGTTTTAGCGGTAGTGCTTTTAGTAAAGAATGTTGAATATTTTACTGTTAAACGTTATGAAAAAGTTTTATATTGGAGTATTCCAATTGTAGTGTCTGGGCTGCTCTATGCTGTAGCATTTATTCAATGGGGATTTTCGAAACCGGAAGATTATGTTATAGACGGAGTTCAAGGACGCTATTTTACGCCACTTTTGCCGTTAATTCCGTTTATGATACATCCATCAAAACCAGAAAAAACGCGAAAGCCATTAAATATAGATTATGTTTTTCTGTTTGGGATTTTTGCTAATAGCTGTATTTTAGCATCAAAATTCTTGCATAATTTCTAAATTAAAAGTATGGAGCAAAAAATGATTATGAAGTTAAAAGTGATTATCAAAGAATTTTTAAAAAAGTATTGGAAATTTATTTTGGCTTTTACTGGATTAAACTTTTTCTTGTTCTATAATACCTTTTTAAAAGAACATGTATATCATCAGAAGTTTTTATGGCCAACGATATTATTACAACTTTTTTCTGAAGTTGCTATTATTTCTTTGTATGCTGTCTTAAAAAATAAGAAATGGAAAATAGGGAAAATTTTTATTCCTATTTTTATCTTGCTAGGTCTTTCTCATCTTGTTATAACTCCGTTTTATCAGACGTATGATGAGAATGCTCATATTGCTCGAGTCTATTCCATAACAGATGGCAATTTTATTGCTAAAGCAGATGAAAATGGCGAATATATACGAGAATTTCCATCAAGTTTTATGGAGGTTATGACGGATGCCTTTCAAGATCAGCTTTACTATCGAAAAGTGAAGAAAAATTTATTAATGAAGGATAACAAAGATAAGGAGGGAATAGCTTTTTCTAATACAGTTTCATATAATCCGATTGCTTATGTTCCAGCCATCGTAGGAGTATCACTCGGCAGAACACTTAATCTTCCGACGGTTTTAACTACCTATCTTGGTCGTTTCTGTACGATGATCGTATTTGCTGTAATGTGCTATTTTGCGCTAAAAAACATGCCAAAATACAAGGAATTTATGCTGCTGATAATGCTTCTTCCTACAACGGTTCAACAAGGAATGGCGTATTCTGGCGATGCAATGTTGTTTGGGGCGGCGTTTCTTTTAATTGCTATATCTCTAAAATATATTTATGATAAAAAAGTAAAAATTTCTGGTTCTCAGATTAGCTTAATGGTAATTTTGATATTTTTAATTGCAAACTGTAAAAGTATTGTTTATCTTCCGATTGCTTTCTTGTTACTACTAATTCCGAAGGAGCGTTTTAAAAAACCGTCAATAAAACTGATAATTGTTGGTGCTATGATTGTTGCGGCGGGAGTATCTTTACTTTGGACTTTGACTCAGACTCCTGCGTCTTCTGATGTGGACGTAGCGACAGAAGGCGGATTCGGATATATTTTAACGCATCCGTTTGATTACGGTAGTACGCTAATTGGAACATTGATGAATGATTTTTACGGCCTAATTGCTCAACTTTTTGGTCAGGAAATTAGTCCATATTTTATTAAACATACCCCGTCGATTTATACTGTTATATTTATTGTACTTGCGTTTTCTCTACTCTATCGAAACATAGAAAGGGTAATGATTAAAAGAGCTGAAAAAGTACTTTATGCTTTAATTCCGATTATGATTGTAGCTTTAGTTTATACAGCTTCATTTACGCAATGGGGAGAAGTTAAAATTGAAGACTATACTATTTGGGGAATACAAGGAAGGTATTTTACTCCTTTAGCGCTACTACTACCGTTATGTTTACAACCAAAGAAGTATGAGAAGCGCAATCCAATTAGCGTAGATTATGTATTTATGTTTGGGGTTTTTGCGAATAGTTGTATCCTGGCTTGTAAGTTCCTCTACAATTTTTAGCATGTTATAATGAGAAAAAGGAGATTTTATGGCTTCGAAAGTTTATTTTACGAAAGAGATTACACCGGAAAGTTTAAAGAAGATTTATGACGCGCTAGGAGTTAAACTGACTGGGAAAATTGGCGTTAAAGTGTCAACGGGTGAAAAGGGTGCTAAGAACTATCTAAAAGCAGATTTAATCGGTCCGTTTGTAAAAGAGTTAAATGGTACGATTTTAGAGTGTAACACAGTTTATGCTGGTGCAAGAAATTTTGCGGACGAGCATTTAGAAGTTGCGAAAGAACATGGTTTTACGAGCTTTGCGGATGTTGACATTATGGACGCGGATGGAGAGATTAGGATTCCAGTTAAAAATGGTAAGCATTTAAAATATGATTTGATTGGCAAAAACTGGGATAATTATGATTCTTATATTAACCTCGCACACGCTAAAGGTCATATGATGGGTGGCTTTGGTGCAAATCTAAAGAATCAGTCGATTGGTATTGCTTCTAGAAACGGTAAGGCCTATATTCACTCTGCTGGACATACTGAAGATCCAGATGAATGTTGGCGTGATCAGCATGAACAAATCGATTTTATTGAATCAATGGCAGAAGCGGCTACGGCGGTAGCGGATTATGTAAAAGAGTATGGTAAGCAAATTATCTCTATAACGGTTATGAACGCAATTTCTACGTCTTGTGACTGTGATGTAAATCAAGATGATCCAGTAATGGCGGATTTAGGTATTGTCGCGAGCTTAGATCCAGTTGCGAACGACCAGGCTTTTATCGATATGGTTTGGAAATCGACCGATCCTGGCACTGAAAAACTAAAAGAGCGAATTGATAGTCGACTTGGTCGAGAGATTTTGCCGTATGCGGAATCGCTAGGGCTTGGTTCTTGTGAATACGAACTAATCGAAATTTAATCAAGAATGAGGGGGTTGATTTTTTGGAAAAAATAGAGTATAATTATTTTTGTACTCGTTGCGGGTCGGTAGGCTATCGCCTTCCAACCCTGCGTTCGTACATCTAAAACAAGCAAGCTTGTTTTATCGTACTCACTTGGGTCGGTAGCTCAGCTGGTTAGAGCACGGGCCTTTTAAGCCCGGTGTCGAGGGTTCGAGCCCCTCCCGACTCACCATGTTTATACTTGCCGTTAGGCAAGTTTTTTGTGGTATAATTACTACAAATGAAACAGCCAGTCTTTTATAAAATACTTTTAGAAATTGCGAAAGAAAATGGATTTAAAGTCCGCCGAGTGATTGATAATGTTTTTGAGCTCAAAAAAGGAAATAAGAAAGTTTATATTAGAGGAAAGAACTTCGGGATAAATTCGTCGGTTGCAGGAAAACTTGCTGCGAACAAGGGGCAGACTTATATGATTCTAAAGCAGAATGAAATTCCTGCAGTTCCGCATTTTGGGCTTTACCATCCAGAAACTTATGCTGAATTTGGCGATCAGAAGAAACGTAATAAAAGGCGTATTGATGCAATTTTGAAACGTGAAAAGTGGCCGTTAGTTATAAAACCAGCAGAGGGTAGTTCTGGAAAAGGGGTTGAGCTAGTTTCAAGAAAACGCGATCTAAAAAATGCAATGAACGAGCTATTCATTAGAGAAGATGAGGTAGTTTTATCGCCATTTCGAGTGATTGAACATGAATACAGAGTAGTAGTTTTTAACGGTAAAGTTGAGCTGATATTTGATAAAAAGAGAAATGATAAAGATGAATTTCGCCATAATCTTTGTTTCGGTGCGAAAACTGAAATTGTTAGTCAAGAAGATAAAGTCTATAAAAAACTTTCAAACCTTGCGAAAAGAACTGCGAAAATATTAGGACTTGAGTTTGCGAGTGTTGATATTATTGAAACGGAAGAATTTGGACTTGAAATCCTAGAAGTAAATTCGATTGTTTCTTTAAGCTATTTTGGTAGTGAGTCGCCAGAAAAATATAAAATTGCGAAAGAAATTTATAAAAAAGCGTTTAAAAAGGCGATTAAATAAAGCCGTAATAAATCTAAAATCCCTAAAAATTATGGTACAATAGAGAAAAGAAAAGGAGTTATTTTTATGGGACAGACTATGGACCAAATGAAGATGTTAAATCAGCTTCGCAAGGCGCAGAAAGATTTAAAAAACGAGATCGTTGAAGTTGAAGCTGGCGATGGCGCAGTGGTTGTGCAGATTACCGGTGAATTAAAAGTTAAAAAAGTAACGCTTGATCCTGAAAAAATCGATTTTGATGATATTTCGGAGCTTGAACGTTGGATTGAAAACTGTTTCCGTGATGGTTATGCAAAGGCGCAGGAAATTGCGACCGACAAAATGAAACCTCTAATGTCTTCACTTGGTGGGGCGCTCGGTAATATGGGGATGTAAAATTGCTACCAAAGGCTTTAGAAAATGCGATTGATGCTCTTGGACGGTTACCTGGAGTAGGTCCGAGAACGGCGGAGCGATATGCTTACTTTCTTTTTCGTTCCGACCAAAGCCTTTCGAAAAACATTTCAGAAACTCTAGATAATTTACATACTGGGGTAAAAAATTGCCCAAAGACTTTCGCGCTAATTGATAGCTCGGAAGAAATCTCGCCGCTTTACGACGATCCAAAACGAGATAAAAAGACAGTTTTAGTTGTTGAGGAGCCGTTGGATATTTATGCGATTGAAGCGACTAGAGCATACTCGGGAACTTATCACGTGCTTGGCGGAGCGGTTTCTCCGATTGACGGAATTACCCCAGAACAGCTACATATTAAAGAGCTAGTTGCAAGAGTAGCAGAAGACGCAGTGGAGGAAATTATTATCGCGACTAATCCTAGCGTTGAAGGCGAGTCGACGGCGCTTTTGCTTCAAAAAATGCTTTCTGAAAAATATCCAGATTTGA
Organism: Candidatus Saccharimonadota bacterium; assembly: GCA_017479205.1. Classification (GTDB taxonomy): domain Bacteria; phylum Patescibacteriota; class Saccharimonadia; order Saccharimonadales; family Saccharimonadaceae; genus Nanosyncoccus. The sequence continues at coordinate 4,610 of JAFVCN010000017.1, read as the reverse complement.
AAATTACGAGATTGGCTCGCGGGTTACCGCTTGGCGTAGATCTTGGCTATGCGGATCAAATTACCTTGTCGGCGGCGCTTAATAATAGGACGGATTTATAATGGGAAAGCGAAGAGTCGAAAAGGCAATTAAAATTGCAACGAAGGCGCATGAGGGGCAGAAGCGAAAATCCGGAGATGACTATATCGTTCATCCGCTTGCGGTGATGAAAATTCTTGAAGACTGGAAAATGGATGAGGATACGGTAATTGCGGGAGTGTTACACGATACAGTTGAAGATACCAGTCTAACTTTAGACGAAATTAAAAACGAATTTGGAGAAAGTGTTGCGTTTTTAGTTGATGGCGTAACGAAACTCGGCAAGGTGCGCGAGGGAATGAAAGATATTGATACTTATCTACCTCAAACAAAAGATAATCTTTTAAGACTTTTAGTAGCGACAGGTGCGGATATTCGAGTTTTAATTATTAAACTGGCGGATAGACTACATAATTTAAGGACTCTTTCGGCTTTAACCGCTGACAAACAAAAGAAAATTGCAAAAGAATCGCTAGAAGTGTTTGCTCCGCTTGCGGATCGGTTAAATATGGGGCGACTGAGGGTAGAAATGAGCGACATTGCCTTTTCTTATGTAAACCCAAAACGCTATGAAGAGCTTAAAAACTTAATTGACGAACGAAATCGAAGTGCTGAAAAGACCTTGGCGAAAATTGAAGCGGAGGTAAGAGAGCTTCTAGATTCAGAAGGTATTAAGTTTGAAATGAATGGACGAATTAAGTCGGTCTATTCTTTACATCGAAAACTTGCAAAATATAACCAGAATATTGATGCGATTTATGATCTGACAGCAATGAGGGTAATTGTTGATGATATTACGACTTGTTATTTAGTATTAGGTCTGATTCATTCTCTTTATACTCCAGTTTCTGGTAGAATTAAGGATTATATTGCGGTTCCGAAACAGAATGGTTATCAGTCGATTCATACGACAGTAATTACGAAAGAGAAGAAAATTATTGAATTTCAGATTCGAACTAAGGAAATGCATGAATATGCAGAACATGGTCTTGCGGCGAGTTTTTATTATAATGAGCAAAAATTAACAGAAAGTTATCGTACTGGGAAGATTCAGCATCTTCCGACGAATCTACTCTGGATTACAGAGCTACAACAAGCGGCAGCACAGCTTCGAGAAGGCAAAAAAGTCAATTTAGATAAGCTGAAATTAAACTTGTTTGCGGATAAAATCTTTATTTATACTCCGAAAGGCGATATTGTGGACTTGCCAAACGGAGCTTTGCCGCTTGATTTTGCTTATAGGCTGCACAGTGAAATCGGTGGACATGTTACAGGCGTAAAAATTAATGGAAAAATGTCTAATCTAAATACAAAACTAAAGAATGGAGATATTGTTGAGATTTTAACTTCAAAAACGCAGACTGCAAAACCGAGCTGGTTTGAAAAAATATTTACGCCGCACGCCCGGAATAAGTTAAAACAACAGTTAGGGTCAAAGTCGGATGTAATACCGAAAATGACCCCGCCAAAACCGAAAAAATAAGCAAAGAAAGGAAAAACATGGAGCGACTTTTAGATTATTTTAAACCAGAAAATTACAAAATAGAGTTGAGAATTAATAAATATACAGAGGAAGTTCAAGGAAAAGTTTTAATTTCTGGAGAAAAAATCGGTAAAACTTTAAAGCTCCATGCAAAAAACTTAAAAATTATCAATGCGTTTGTTAATGGCGACCGAAAAAACATTGAAACTGAAGATGATGTTTTGTCGATTTTGGACGTAGAGAACGGGGCGGTAGAAGTTGAAATTAAATATGGTTTTAAGTTGACGCATAATATGGAGGGGGTTTACCTCTCGACTTATGATTTTAATGAGGAAGAGGAGAGGATAGTTTCAACGCAATTTGAGAGTCATTATGCGAGAGAGGGTTTTCCATGCGTAGATGAACCAGAAACAAAAGCGACTTTTTATCTTAAAATTATTGATACTGATGCGGAAGATATTATATTATCGAATATGCCGGCAAAATCCGAAAGAGTTTTAGAATATACTTCAGTTGATCCAGACGAATCTCCAGAAGGAGGGGTTAGCTTAAATAAAACCGTAAAGAGAAAAATTGTTGAATTTGAAACAACTCCGAGAATGTCGACTTATCTATTAGCATTTGTAATGGGGCGATTTAATAAAGTTTCCTCGAAAAATCTACATGGCGTGGAAGTTTCGACTTATGGCGCCTTAAATCAGCCGAAGGAAATGTTGAAATTCCCGAATGAGATTGCGAAAGAGGCGTTAGACTTTTATGATGATCTTTTTGATATGCCTTATCCTCTGCCGAAGCTAGATCAGGTAGCGATTCCAGATTTTGAGGCAGGAGCGATGGAAAACTGGGGGCTAGTAACTTATCGAGAAGTCTGTTTGCTGGCAGATAAAAGCACTCCGAAATCGCATCAAGAATATGTAGCGACAGTGATTACGCATGAACTTTCGCATCAATGGTTTGGGGACCTTGTAACCATGAAATGGTGGGATAACTTATGGCTAAATGAGAGTTTTGCGAATATGATGCAATATTACTGCGTAGATAAACTACATCCAGATTGGAAAATTTGGCAGGATTTCTTTACGGATGACTGCGCGGCCGCTCTTTCGAGAGATGCTCTACCTGGAGTACAGTCGGTTCAGCAAGAAGTGCGAAATCCAGAGGAAATTGCAACTTTGTTTGACTCGGCAATCGTTTATGCTAAAGGCGCAAGATTAATCTTTATGCTAATGAGATTGATGGGTGAGAGGTCTTTCTTTGCGGGGCTAAAAACTTATTTCAAGAAGCATAAATATTCTAATACGACTGGAGATGATCTTTGGGAAGCATTGCAGCCGCACGCAAAATTTAATGTTAAAGAGTTTATGGATGCGTGGATTATGCAACCGGGTTATCCGATGATTACGGATGAAGCACAACAGAGATTCCTACTAAATGGTGCAACGGATGATACAAAATGGCCTTTGCCAAAAGTAACAGATGATATGTCTGGACATTATATTATTAACTTGTCTGGACTAGAATTTGAGGAAAAAGTTAATAATTTTGAGAAATTAAGTCTAGAGCAAAGATTAAGATTATTGCTTGATAGGCATCTACTTTCGAGAACTCCGATTGTATCGACTGGCTCTTTAATGGACTTATTGCCGAAGTTTAAAGATGAAACAAGCGAACCGGTTTATGGTATCGTGGCGGGAATCATGAATAATCTGAAGATTTTTGCGGCGCCAGATACGAAATATTATCCGCTTTTGAAAGAGTATATATATAGACTGATTGAACCGAACTTAAAAAGACTAGGGTTTACTCCGAAGCTAGGCGAAGATACGAATGACACGAAATTAAGAAGTATTATTCTAGGATTTGTTATATATACAGAAAAAGAAAATGATATTAAGAAAATGGCGGAGCTATATAATTCGGATTTAGAGAAGATAGAACCTGAAATTAGAAGTGAAGTGCTTGATGCAAAATTGATTGAAACGGATGAGGAGATTTTTGACGAGTTTCTAGATAAATATAAAAATGAAGCTAACCCTACGATAAAGCATAGTTTACTTTCAACAATAACGGAGGCAAAAAAACCGGAAAATACGAAGAAACTATTAAAATTATTGGAGTCGCCGAAGATTGTGCGTCCTCAAGACCATATTTATTTAATGTCGTATCTTTTGTCTAATTTTTGGACAAAAGAAGCGGCGTTTGACTGGCTATATAATAACTGGGATTATGTAGAAGGCTTAACTTCGGATAAATCAATGGATGATTATGTTAGAGTGGCGGCAGCAAGAGTGCGAACGACAGAACAGGCTGATAAATTCTTTGAGTTCTTCGATCAGAAGGCGGACGAGCCGGCACTTAAGAGGTCAATCGAAGTAGCGCGAGTAGATATTAATGCGAGATTACGTTGGATTTCTGAGGATGAAAAGTCGGTCCATAGACATTTATTAGAAAATTCTTAAAAAAGTCCAAAAAAGTCGAAAAAAAGTCTTGCAAAAATAAAAATTGCGTGATACAATAGATTTCAAGTTAAGCAAGTTAGCTATGCTAACCTCTGCGAAAAAGAGAAATACTGCGAGGGAATATCCGAAAGGATAATTTGCGAACGCTCGCTTACAGAAATGTAAAAAGAGCGTATATTATATCAGTGTTTCATTTAACAATTTGGACAACGATTAGAAATAGACTTGCATCTTGATTAGTAATCTTGTGAGATTTTATCGAGCTTCGATTGCTAATTAAGTCTAATGCATAAAAAGGTACATAAGGGCACTGATAGTGGATGCCTTGACAATCAATACCGATGAAGGACGTAGAACTCTGCGATAAGTCTCGGGGAGCTGAGAGCAAGCTTTGATCCGGGAATCTCCGAATGGGGCAACCTAATATGAGTCATGTCATATTGCATTTACCTGAACACATAGGGTAAATAGACGGGAACCGGCCGAACTGAATCATCTTAGTAGGTCGAGGAAAAGAGAATAACCAATGATTCCGAAAGTAGTGGCGAGCGAAATTGGAACAGCCCAAACCTTAAGATAACCATACGGTT
>JAFVCN010000016.1 GCA_017479205.1 Candidatus Saccharimonadota bacterium | reverse complement strand
TTAATTTGAGATCGTGATTTAAATTTCTTCGACGATTTTATTTTCTTCAAAATTTTTCACCTTCTTTTGGAACGCTTAAACATATTTAATAACAAGAAGGCAATTACTACACCGGCGAATATGTAAATATCATTTTCGTGTACAAGATCGCCTGTGCCGTTTTCTTCGATCTTAACAAATATTGCCATTACAACCAGAATCACCACTAAAACATTTGAGATCAATCGTCCGTGAGTTTTTAAAAATTGCATTACTTCACCGCCTACTATAATAAAGTAAAAATTTAGCTGTTAAAATCCTTATGGATTTTGATAAAATAACCGCATCGGACAGAAAACCTCTTTCACCGCCGTGTGGTTAAAACCACTTAACTAAGAGTGAGGAATCTGACGAAAGCGGGAGTTCAATGATTAGCTGGATGTGGTTAATCTACTTATTTCGCAGTAGGTTTTGACCCGCAATTCATCAGATATATTGTCCAAATGGAGGGTTAAAAATGTATTATGTTGGAATAGATATAGCCAAGAGATTTCACGAAGCCGCCGTTATTGATGAACGCGGCAAAGTTATCATTAAGCGAATTAAGTTTCAAAATTCGCACTCCGGTTACTGCAAACTGAGGGACGCTGTAAGGAAATTGAATCAGCCGGTAGAGTTTGCAATGGAAGCGACAGGGCATTATTGGTTTTCACTCTATGCTCATCTTCGTCAAGATAATCAAACAGTGAGAGTGATAAATCCGTTGCAATCTGATGCTTTACGCGGACTTTTTATTCACGAAACTAAAACCGACACCATTGACGCTTTCATCATTGCCGAAGTTTTACGCATTGGGCGTTACACTAAGACTGAAGTCTTGCCGGAAAATGTTCACTCTCTACGTGAACTTTGCAGACAGCGGTTTTACGTTATCGATATGGCTTCTGACATTAAACGTAAAATTATCGCTCTTTTAGATCAAGTTTTCCCTGAATATGAAAAACTTTTTACCGATATTTTCGGCGTTACTTCTATGGAATTATTGGCTAATTATTCTACTCCCGAACAAATGCTTTCTGTCGATTCTCAAACTCTTGCCGAACTTTTACAAAAAGCAAGTCGCGGCAGATTTGGCATCGATAAAGCGTCTCAAATTCAAGAATACGCCAGAAATTCTTTCGGCATTATTCTCGCCTCCTCCAGTTTTTCTCTCATCATTAAACAATACATTGAACAACTTAAATCTTTTGAATCTTGTATTGATATTTTTGATTTTGAAATTGCTAAAATTTATGATACTTTTGACTGCAAACTCCATACCATTACCGGCATTGGTAAAACTCTTGCTGCCGTTATTCTTTCTGAAATTGGTGGCGATATTTCTAAATTTTCTTCAGTTCCAAAACTTGTTGCTTATGCAGGACTTTATCCCAAAAACAGACAGTCCGGAGAATCCATTCATTCTAACGGGCATATCTCTAAACGTGGCTCTCCTTACTTACGACGCGCTATTTGGCTTGCTTCTTTTGTTGCTGCTTTTAAAGACCCTGTTATTCATCAGTTTTACGAGCGTAAACGTGCCGACGGTAAAGACCATATGAATGCTATGGGACACGTCTGTCATAAATTACTTTCCATCATTTTTGCTGTTCTTCGCGATAATAAACCTTACAATTTAACTTGACTTTTTATAGCTGGTCTCAAGTATCCACATATAAGCCGCAAAATCCGTTTCAATCTTCTCGACTGCAAGTCCGTTAAACATTAATTCATCACCGTAAAATGTTTTGCCTTCGATCGATTCTTGATAACTTCCGCCTTCAACGGCTAATCTCTGCGC
>JAFVCN010000015.1 GCA_017479205.1 Candidatus Saccharimonadota bacterium | reverse complement strand
TGATTGGTCGAACTAATATGGATAGCTTTGCGCACGGCTCTTCGACAGAAAACTCTTATTTCGGCGCAACAAAAAATGCGATAGATGATGAAAGAGTTGCTGGTGGTTCAAGTGGCGGTTCAGCAGTAGCAGTAGCGCTCGGAATCGTTGAATTTGCGACTGGAACTGATACTGGCGGTTCAATTCGCCAGCCGGCGAGCTTCAACGGAGTCTATGGATTTAAGCCGACTTACGGCACAATTTCGAGATACGGCGTCGTTGCGATGGCTTCAAGCACAGATTGTATCGGATTCTTTACAAAAACGACCGAAGATATGAATCTGTTAATGGAAGTCTGTTCGGGACAAGACGAAAAAGATTTGACAACTTTACCAGATTATTATGTAAATTCGGAAGTTAAAGAAGTAAAGAAAGTCGGTATTATCTCTGATTTTGATAATGATGCGGTTGATATTGATATCCGAAACGCGTTAAAAGAAAAAGTTGAATTCTTAAAGTCAAAAGGATATGAAGTTGTTGAACTTGAGATGCCGACTCTTAAATATGCGCTAGCGGTTTATTACATTATCGTTCCAGCTGAAGTTGCAAGTAACCTCTCGCGTTATGACGGTATTCGTTATGGATTCCGCTCCAAAGAAGCAAAGAATCTTGATGAGATTTTTGCTAAATCCCGTAATGAGGGCTTTATGAGCGAGAATAAACGCCGTATTATGATTGGAAACTTCATATTAAGCTCTGGTTTCTATGATGCTTATTATCTAAAAGCACAGAAAGCTCGCACAAAAATTATCGAAGAATATGATAAAGCTTTTTCAAAGGTCGATTTCATTTTAACGCCAGTTGCGCCGAATCCAGCCTTTAAACTCGGCGAAAAAGTTAATGATCCAGTTTCAATGTATCTTGAAGATGTAATGAGTGTGCCGATTAACCTCGCGGGAATCCCTAGCTTAACGGTTCCGGTCGGAAAAACCGAGGCTGGTCTTCCTCTTGGCTTGCAGTTAGTCGGGCCACGCCGTTCAGATAAAAATCTACTAAAATTTGCCAATGAATTAAAGGAGGAGGAATAATGCCGTCGGTAGTACTTCTAATTATTTCGATTATTATCATAGGGGTACTGGTTTTTATTGCAATCTCTATGACTGGAGCAAAACCTTATGAGTTCGACAAGGAAGAATATCAATCGGATTTTCTTCGCATTGAAAATAGCCTACGCAAAGATAATAACCTTTCCTGGAATGCGGCAATCAACGAAGCAGATAAACTCCTCGACAAAGCATTGATGGAAATGGGTACTCCTGGAAAAACAATGGGCGAAAGAATTAAAAGAGTTGAGACTAAATTTACTTCAAAAAATTCTGTATGGTATGCTCATAAGACCCGCAATATGATTGCACATGAGCGCGGTTTTCAGGTTGATTATAAAAAAGCTAAACATGCTCTTGCGGCTTATCGTCAGGCATTAAAAGATTTAGGAGCAATTTAATGAAATATTATCCAACTATCGGCATTGAATGCCACGTTCAGCTTTCAACAAAAACTAAACTTTTTTCTGAAGTAGATAATGATGCACGCGGAAAAGAGCCAAATTCTTGCGTTTCGCCAGTCGATTATGCTTTACCAGGAATGTTACCGAGATTAAATGGGGAAGCGATTAGATTCGCGATTAGAGCAGGTCGAGCGATGAACTGCGAGATTAACGCTAGCTCTCGTTTTGATCGCAAACATTATTTCTATCCAGATTCTCCAAAAGGCTATCAGATTACACAATTCTATCATCCGATTATTGGCGAGGGTTTTGTTGAGCTTCCAAGCGGTAAGAAGATTCGAATTGAGCACGCTCATCTTGAGGGCGACGCTGGAAAACTAACACATTTTGATACTTATAGTTTAGTAGATTTAAACCGCGTCGACACGCCGCTTATCGAAATCGTTTCTATGCCGGATATCCACTCAAGTAAGGATGCACACGATTATTGTAAAGAGCTATGGAGGTTAATGTGTTTTGCTGAAGTAACAAACGGCGACCTTTACAACGGAAATATGCGTTTTGACGTAAACGTTTCGCTCGCTCCAGAAGGTTCAGATAAACTCGGAACACGCGCAGAAGTAAAGAACCTTAATAGCTTTAAGTCAGTTGAAAGAGCAGTTGAATACGAAATTAAACGACAGTCTAAACTGCTTGATAAGGGAGAGAAAGTAATTCAGGAAACGCGCGGCTGGAACGATGCAACCGGAGAAACGACTGGACAGCGTTCAAAGGAAGAGGCAAAGGATTATCGCTATATGCCGGAGCCAGATTTACCTCCAATCAATCTATCTGAAGAATTTATCCAGACTGAATCCGAAAAATTACCGCTCATGCCGAAAGATTATCGCGAGAAATTTAAAGGGGTAATTGCGGATGATACACTCGAAATCTTACTGGACTATGCGCCATTGATGAAAAAACTTGCAGAAGTAAAAGACGTAAAACGAGTTTCAAACTGGTTTGGTAGCGTTTTGCTCGCCGAGGAAAAATCATCAGAATATCTAAATGATTTACCAACTGGAAAACAGCTTGACGATTTAGCGGAAATGACCGAGAAGGGAGAGCTTTCTAGTACTGGCGCAAAAGAAGTATTCCTGAAATTCTTCGATCCAGAAATGAGTAAGCGCGATACAAAAACCATCGCAAAAGAGCTCGGAGTAATCCAGGAAAATGACCTGGGTGAGCTCGAGAAGATCGTTGATGCTGTTCTTGCAAATCCAGCAACAAAACAAGCTCAAGAAGACTTTAAAAACGGACAAGAGAAAGTAATCGGATTCTTAGTCGGACAGGTTATGAAAGAATCAAGAGGAAAGGCAAACCCTTCCGCCGCGCAAGAGATTTTACGCAAAAAACTAGCATAATTATTAAAAATCTCCTAGAAATAGGAGATTTTTAGTTAAGTATGATACAATAGACTAAACAAGGAGGTTATATGAGCAGATTCGATGATCAGTATATTGATTTGTGCCGAAGGATTTTGGCGCACGGTGAAAAAGTTCAAAATTACAAAAAAACAGATACTCGCTCTAATAATACTGCAACAGCGATTCCTGATCATGCTGCTCAGGGAAATCAGGGAACAAAAACTATCCGTTTACCACATCAGATGTTTCAGTTCGATTTATCGGAAGAATTCCCGATTCTAACCTCAAAAAAAGTAGTCTTTAAGTCCGCGATTCTAGAAATACTTTGGATTTATCAGGTCCAAAGCAACGATGTTAAATGGCTACACGATCGCAAAGTCCACATCTGGGACGAATGGGAAATTCCAGAAGATGGAATGTATATGGGGCGCGATTTTAATGAGCTTTATAAAAAACATGGTCTTTCCGAAAATCCTGTTGGGACAATCGGAACGGCTTATGGCTGGATTGTAAATCGTTATCAGTTAGTTCAAAATCTAATTGAAACCTTAAAAGAGAATCCAGGTAACCGTCGTATGGTTATGTCACTCTGGCAAAATGAGTGGTTAGAAACCGCAGCTTTACCATCTTGTGTCTGGAATTCCCAGTGGAATCTAATTGATGGAAAATTAAATTTACTAGTTACATCAAGAAGTACTGACGTTCCGCTAGGTTTACCTTTCAATATCGTTCAATATGCAACTCTCTGTTATCTCATTGCACACTGTTTAGGCGTAAAGCCAGGTCAGTTCACGTTCGTGACAAACGATGCTCATATTTACGAGAATCAGGTCGAGGGAATTAAAGAGCAAATTAAACGTTACGAAGACGCTAACGAAGGTAAAGATTTACCAAAAGCGCCAAAACTCTGGATTAATCCTGATGTAAAAGATTTCTTTAAACTTGATAATTCTAGAGAGTTAAAAGATATTAAACTCGAAGATTATAAGCATCTTGGCGCTATAAAAATGCCGATTACGGAGTAGAAAATGAGTTATTCGATTATCGCGGCAATTGGAAAAAATCGGGAACTAGGTAGGGCTGGAGGGCTTTGTTTTAATCTACCAGAAGATTTAAAGTATTTTAGTAAAACCACCAGAGGTCATAAGATTTTAATGGGCTCAAAAACCTTCCGTTCTCTCCCAAAAATGCTGCCAGGACGCGAGCATATCGTCCTCTCTGCTCATTCTACCGCTGACCAGTATCCAGAAGGGGTAAAACTAATAAAGTCGTTTAAGGAGCTTCTAGAGGTCTTTCCGGAAGATTTGGAGGAAGAAATTTTTGTAATCGGGGGCGGAATGGTCTATGCAGAGATGTTAAAATATGCCAAAAAGCTTTATTTAACTGAGGTAGATGCGGAAGATAAAGCGGCTGATACTTTTTTCCAGCCTTTTAATAAAGATAACTATACTAGAGAAGTTGTTGGCGCTGGAGAAGATAATGGAGTTTCATACGAATTTGTTGTCTATACTAAAAAGGAGGCGCCTATGATTTAAAACTTTTTCACGGAAAAAGTTTTCCGAACTGCGTCGGTTTACAGATAAGAATATTTGTTTTTATCTTTTCTAGTTCGGTAGTCAGAATATCAAAATAAGGCAGAATAAGGATGCAAAAATGGCAAAAGATATAATATTTGACCTAATCAATGAAGAAAAAACCCGTCAAACAGAAGGACTAGAGCTAATCCCGAGTGAAAATTACGTCACAAAGGAAGTGCTTGAAGCAATGGGTTCAGTCTTAACTAATAAGTATTCCGAGGGCTATCCTAGCTTCGAGAACGTTGAATATAACGGGGAGGATGATAAGGAATATACTAAAAAAGAGAAAAAAATCGCAGAGGACGTTTTTGAAAATTACCGCTACTACGGAGGACAGAAAAACGTTGACCGAATCGAGAGAATCGCAATCGCTCGAGCGTGTCGTCTTTTTAAAGCCGACCACGCAAACGTCCAGCCACATAGCGGCGCTAATGCGAACGAGGCGGTTTATTTCGCTTGGTGTGAGCCAGGAGATAAGATTTTAGCAATGAATCTCGGACACGGTGGTCATTTAACACACGGCTCCCCTGTTACGCGTTCCGCTAAAATTTGGAACTTCGTAGCTTATGGCACTACAACTGATGGCGATTTAGACTATGATGATATTGAAGAAAAAGCGCTCTCTGAAGATGTAAAATTGATTCTAATCGGCTACTCTGCCTTTATGAAGATTCCTGATTTTAAGAGAGTAGTCGAAATTCGCGACAAAGCCGAGAAAAAATGGGGACACGAAATCCTACTCATGGCAGATATGGCTCATGTTGCAGGTCTAATCGCTGGCGGAGCACACCCAAATCCGCTTGATTTTGGATTTAACGTCGTTACAACAACAACTCATAAAACTCTACGTGGCCCACGCGGCGGAATTATTTTAAGCAAGGGCAACGTCGCTTCGCCGCTTAAAAAACCAGAAAAAACCCTTGAAAATATCCCGATTTTAATTGATCGTGCAGTTTTCCCAGGTACGCAAGGTGGGCCGCTTGAACATGTCATCGCAGCTAAAGCGGTTGCGTTCGGCGAAGCTTTAAAACCAGAATTTAAGGAATATGCAGAAAATATCGTCAAAAACGCAAAGACTCTTGCGGAAAGACTTAAAAAACATGGTTTTATTTTACAGGGAAATGGAACCGAAAATCACTTAATTCTAGTAAAAGTTGATGAGAGCTTTGGGGTAAACGGAAAGTTTTATGAAAAAGCGCTCGATTTAGTCGGACTAACCCTAAATGCAAATGCTCTCCCTGGAGATAAAGGCGGCGCCTTTAAACCGGGTGGCGTACGACTTGGGACGCCAGCGATTACAACTCGCGGTATGGGCGAAAAAGAGATGGAACAGATTGGCGACTGGATGAAGGAAGTAGTAGATCTTTGTGTAAAAGCAGAGAACTTTAAGAATCTTCAAGAGAAATATAAAGACGAATTAGAGAAGATTCATGCCGATGTCATTAAAATGGCTTCTAAATTCCCGGTTCCTAGCATCTAGTTAATACTATCTTCAGGGTATTAAATCCCCACCTCCGCTTATGAGGTGGGGATTATTAGATTTAAAGAGGTGAACACCCTTTATTATTATGGTCTTGTTATTGACTTTTTAAAGCGTTTATGCTATAATATAGATGAATAGGGAGGTTTCTAATTAGGATAGAACTCTATTCTGTTCCAATATAGGGCGGAGGCTCTATTGTATTTTACGAATTAGGAGGTCAAGGATGAAGAAGGAACGAAGCCGTAAATACGGCAACAGGTACGTAGTGAAGCAAAGAGGCAATGTAGGGTATAATTTAGCGACTTTAGTTAGTTTAGTGCTAATTCTAAGTTTGCTAATAGCATTATTCGTGAAGACGAATACTACGACTGTTAGTGAACCTACGGTTAGCGAGTTTAAGACCACTACGAAGGTTACTATAACAGTAAAAAATCCAGTTCTAGATCCGGAAAGGCTGCTTGCAGGCTCCTCGCTTGAGTTGCACAGAATGCTGATTAGCTCGATCAAGGAGGCGGAAGAAGTCGAGGTTGAAGTCGAAAAGACTGAAGTAATCCCGGTAGAAAAAGCCGCCGAGGAGAAAGAGACTGTCGAAGAAGCCGAAGAACCATCATACATCTTTTACTACACGGAAAATGATGTAATAATGGTCGCAAAACTTCTGACTAAGGAAGCCGGCGGAGTACGCTCAATTACGCAGAAAGCTGCGGTAGCCTGGGTAGTATTAAATCGAGTAATGTCGAATAAATACCCGAATACGATAGCTGAGGTAATAACTCAGCCTTATCAATTCGAAGGCTGGCATCCGGAAACGGAACCTTATGATGATTGTATCAAGCTGGCTCGAGATGTGCTCGAAAGGTGGAACAGGGAAATGAACGGAGAAACAAATGTTGGACGAATTATACCGGAAGAATATCTATATTTTACCGGCGATGGAGTGAATAATTATTTCACGACTGTCCAATATGGCACTCCGTATAGTTTCGGAAGTCAATTCGTTTCTCCTTACAAATCATGACCCTCTTAAAAAAGGCTGCTATGGCGGCCTTTTTTGATGCTCCTATTCTTGCTAAAATCCCTAAAAAATGCTATAATAAACTTAAGTTTTAATATCAACTTAATTTTTTAGGGCAAAAATGAATCAGAACAAAATCAGAAATGTCGCAATTATTGCGCACGTTGACCATGGAAAAACTACCCTTGTTGATGCGCTTTTGAAGCAATCTCATACCTTCCGTGACAACCAAGCAGAAATGAGCCAAACTTTAATTATGGACTCTGGCGATCAGGAACACGAACGCGGAATTACAATCACCGCTAAGCAAACTGCCGTTTTTTATGATGGCTACAAGATTAACATTATCGATACGCCTGGACACGCAGATTTCTCCGGAGAAGTTGAAAGAACGCTGAATATGGCGGATGGGGTAATCCTAATTGTCGATGCGCAAGAAGGTCCGATGCCGCAAACTAAATTTGTCCTTCAAAAGGCTTTGGGGCTTCATCTAAAACCGGTAGTCGTTATTAACAAAATTGATAAACCGGCGGCTAGGATTTCAGAGGTTGAAAGCGAAATTGCGGATTTATTCCTAGAGCTTGCAAGCGACGAATCTCAGCTTAATTATCCGATTTATTACGCGGTCGCGAGAGATGGTAAGGCTGGAAAAACAACCGACCTTGATGATGATTTACATGTAATTTTCGATTCAATTATTAACGATATTCCTTCTCCAAAAATTGATGAAAATGAGGGAAAAGGTGCGCAACTGCTCGTAGCAGCATTAGCGGCAGATAATTATCTTGGAAAATACGCAATCGGTAAAATTCATCGCGGAAAATTAAAACACGGCGAAACGGTAAAAATCTTAAAAACCGTATTTGAAAATGGAGAGCCAAAAATCGAAAGTAAGCAGGCAAAAATTGAAAAAATCTTTACCTATCGTGGGCTTTCAAAAGAAGAAACTGACGAGGCTTATGCTGGAGATATTGTAGCGTTAACTGGCATTTCTGATGCAAATATTGGCGACACAGTAGCGAGTGGAGATAATCCAGAAGCATTGCCAACGATTGAGCTTGAGCCGCCAACACTTTCGATTTACATTGGTCCAAATACTTCGCCATTAAAAGGAAAAGAGGGCGAGTTTACAACTTCAAGACAAATCGCGGAGCGCCTCGAAAAAGAGCTTGAAACAAATATTGCTTTAAAGATTAAGCCGGACGGACTAGGATATAAAGTTTCTGGCCGCGGAGAGCTACATTTATCAGTTTTGATCGAAACTATGCGCCGCGAGGGCTACGAGCTTGAAGCTGGACGTCCAGAAGTTGTTTACAAAGAAATTGACGGCGTTAAAAATGAGCCAGTCGAAGAATTAACCATTGAAGTTGACAGCGAATACGTCGGAGCGGTTTCTCAAGAAATGGGAATTAGAAAAGCCGATTTAAAGAGTCAGGAACTAACAACAACTGGTACGACTCGCTTTACTTACGAGATTACTACTGCTGCGCTAATTGGACTTAGAAATAATCTTTTAACCGCTACAAAGGGAACGGTTATTATGTCTAGCCTCCCGATGGGCTATAAGCCGGCAGATTCAAAATATAAACCAGAGCGAAACGGTGCGCTAATTAGCTTTGAATCTGGAGTTTCGACAGCTTATGCACTCGACACGGCGCAGGCTCGCGGAACGCTCTATATTCCGCCACAAGCAGAGGTCTATCAAGGTATGATTGTTGGCCTTTCAAACAAGAAGGAAGACATTGATATTAATGTTTGCCGCGAAAAACAGCTAACAAATATGCGCACACATGCTTCGGATGGAGCTATTCAATTAACCCCGTATACTCAGTTATCCCTTGAACAATGTCTAGATTTTCTACTAGATGATGAACTATTAGAGGTAACGCCAAAAAATCTAAGACTTAGGAAGCGCCAGCTCGACCCAATTAAGCGTAAACGCGAAAATCGAGGATAGCGAGAGAAAAACGAGCCTTTAGGCTCTTTTTCTTGAGCGACGCAGATTTTCTCTGAATTAAAAGTATCCTCTTGAAAAAACTCAACAGATATGATAAGATAGAAACAATATTAGCTCAGCAAGCAGCTTTTATGTGTGCTTGCTTTAACCAAAGGAGTGTGAAGTGAAACAGTACGAACTTACTGTCATGTTTCATCCTGATTTAGAGATGAATATGGCCCCTGCCCTCGACAAGGTCGCTAAGATTCTTGAAGATGCTGGCGGAAAAATCACCAAAGACTCGGACGAAGGTAAAAAGCGTCTAGCTTATGCTATCGATAAAAACGAATACGCAGTTTACCACTACTACGACCTCGAGCTTCCAGCTCAGGCTCCGCAGAAGATTTCGAGTACTTTAAATATTACTGATGAAGTAATTCGTTACCTATTAGTCGCTGCTGATCCTCGCAAAGCTAAAATTGAAGCTGCGAAGTCATCAAAAGAGGCTGCTAACGAAACTAACGAATAATTAAAAGGAGTTATTTATGGCGCGGGGTTTTAGTAAAGCAATTATTACCGGAAATATTACTAGAGATCCAGAAATGAGATCCGTTTCTTCTGGGGCTCAGGTCTGTTCCTTTAGTGTTGCGGTTAACCGCAATTTTAGAGCTTCAGATGGGACTCAGAAAGAATCTGTTTCGTTTATCGACTGTGTTGCTTGGGGTAAGGCTGCTGAATTAATTTGTCAGTATGCAAAACGCGGTACGGGCATTCTCGTTAGCGGTCGTCTTGAACAGCATTCATACGAAACTAAAGATGGACAAAAACGCTCTCGTACAGAAGTCATCGTTGAAGATTTTAACTTCTTAAGTGGTCGTGCTGAAGGAAATACTTCCTCTTACAGCAACGACGGCGCACAAGATGAAGCCGAAATCGTACCTGATGATGTTCCAGAAGAGTCGATTGATCTTAGTGAAGTTCCGTTCTAAGATAAGTTTTTAATAAGGAGAAGAAAGTGAAAACACGAAAGGCAAAAAACGATCCGAATCTCTACTTCGACTATCGTGATGTAAAGACTTTACAGCGTTATATCGATGTTTATGGTCGTATTGAACCGATGTCAAAAACCGGTCTTTCTGCAAAACAGCAGCGTCAGCTCGCTGTCGCGGTTAAACGCGCTCGTCATCTTGCGTTCTTACCGTTTGTTGCGGAATAATTAACTAGGAAAGGAGTATAAATATGTACGGACCAACAGATTTAAAGAAAAATGTCCTGATTACTTTAGATGGACAGCCGTATAAGGTGGTCGAATACTCTCAGAAAGTGATGGGGCGTGGAGGCTCTATCGTTAACGTAAAAGTTAAAAATCTGATTACTGGCGCGCTCTTACCAAAAACTTTTAAAGGTCAAGAGAAGATTGAGCCGGCTGAAGTAACGACGAAACACGTTCAGTATCTTTATAAGGACGACGAAAAATTCTATTTCATGGATCCAGAATCTTTTGAACAGTATGAACTCGCTTCCGATATGGTTGGCGAAATGAAAGATTTTATGAAGGACGGCGATGAAATGGATATTCAGTTCTATAATGGAACTGCAATTAACCTCGTTCTTCCGAAGAATATTTGGTTAAAGGTTACTTATACAGAAACTGCAGTAAAAGGTGATACTTCTACTTCAGTTCAGAAAGATGCAACACTCGAAACTGGCGTTGTAATTAAAGTACCAGCTTTCATCAAAGAGGGCGATGTCGTATCTGTAGATACTGAAACTTATGCTTATCGCGAAAGGAGAAAATAATTAACTTTTCGCAAAGCACTGAGAACCGGAGAGAGAATTTTTCCTCTCCGGTTTCTCGTGCCGAGAATAAGCTTGCCGGCGCCGCTCGAGCCTTTAAATATGATTTTCGAGGTAAAACAGTTTTAGATATTGGCTCATCTACTGGCGGTTTTACGGAGTTTGCCCTAAAATCTGGAGCTAAACACGTAATTGCAGTCGAAAAGGGAACAAATCAAATGAAGTTTCCTCTAAGAGATGATTCTCGAATTGACTTAAGAGAAAAAACGGATATTTTTGAGGTTTCTCGCGAAGTTTTAGGGCTACAAGATTATTTTGAGAGAGATAAATCCAAGACTCATCTCGATACAGTTTTAGCGGACGTATCGTTTATTTCTCTGAGAAAAGTACTACTTCATGCCAAATATAATCTTGTCTCGAAAAATACTGATTTTCTCGTAATGTTAAAGCCTCAGTTTGAAGCAAAACGCTTTGAATTAAAAAATGGAATCGTAAAAAACGAAAAAATTCGCCGAGATATTATTAAGGATTTTGAAGACTGGCTTAAAAAACAGGGATTTATTGTTATCCAAAAACGCGATAATGATTTAGCTGGAAAAAATGGAAATCTTGAACGATTCTACCTCTTAAAGACTGCAAAGAAATATTAAGTAATTGTAAAGCTTTGCGCGTAGACAGTGCTTGAATTTTACAGAGATAAGTGATATAATAAAGATATGATTACAAAAGAGAATAAAGCGGAGGCTATTTCAAAGCTCGCTCGCTCTAAAAAGGATGTCGGTTCTCCTGAAGTTCAGGTCTCGATTCTTACCGAAAGAATCAAAGAGGTTACTGAACACGTCAAGAGCAACAAGCACGACTTCATGGCGCGCCGCGGACTAATGCAAATGGTCGGACGTCGCAAAAAGCTCTTAAAGTATCTCGAGAAAACTGATTTCGAGACTTATAAGAAGACCGTTTCCAAGCTTGGACTTCGTAAGTAAACATCCACTTGGCTACGAATCGTGTTCTAGCTCGGTGAAATGAAAAATCCCCTGAATTTGGGGGATTTTTGTTGGGGCATGGAAAAACCCGCCTAAATC
>JAFVCN010000003.1 GCA_017479205.1 Candidatus Saccharimonadota bacterium | reverse complement strand
TTTTACAATATTTTAAAAACAAAAACAATTGCAAAAAATAAAAAACATGATATTTCTGTTCGGTTTTATATGACAAATATCTGTTTTTATTCGCGTTCCAAATCCTTCCTCTACATACACCGGAAATACGAACCCAAATCCAGGCAATGCTATGGCGGTTACGCTTAGGGCGAAATGGACTCAATCCGTCTACAATTTTTCCTACACCGGCGGAGAGCAAACTTTTACTACTCCAGCTACTGGATACTACAAATTAGAAGTGTGGGGTGCACAAGGAGGATCTACGCAATATTCAACATACATATTGGCTGGTGGTTATGGTGGCTACGCCACAGGAGTTTCTCAGTTTGCAAAAGATGCTCGTTTATATATTAATGTTGGAGGGGAAGGTGGTTCAATAAACGTTGATGGTACATTACTTAATGAGACTATCGGATATAATGGAGGAAAAGACGCTATCTCATCAGGCAACGCAACACAAGGAAATGCATTCGGAGGTGGTGGCGGTGCAACGCATATTGCGACTAAAACTGGATTATTATCGACATTTTCATCTTCAATATCTTCTATTCTTATTGTAGCTGGGGGTGGTGGTGGATCTACGTCATATAATTACACAGGTGCCCCGTATCCATCATATAACGGATATGGTGGGCATGGTGGTGGATATATAGGAAATACTGGCTCCCAATTTCCTAATGGGACGTGCTACGGGAGAGGAACAGGTGGAACTCAGTCTTCCGGAGGTAATTCGACAAGTTGTACATATGAGTCACAATCCAGTAGATACGCACCTGGAAAATTCGGAAGCTATGGCGAAAAATTTATAGTAGATTCATCGACATCGTGGAGGATGTCTTCTGGTGGTGGAGGCGGTTATTATGGCGGTGGTTCACAAATTCATGGACCATCCGGTGGTGGTTCCGGCTACATCGGATCATCAAACCTCATTTCTGGCGGAGGCATTACGAAGCACATGACTTGTTATTCCTGTACAACAAGCTCAGCTGATGCTACTAGAACTTACTCGAATACTAATGTTTCTGGAACAGCTACTGCTGATTATAGCAAGATTGGGAATGGTTACGCCCGTATAACCTTTATAGGTACTTCTATATAGAAATATGGTAGGGCTTAGAACTTGTCCCATCTCCAGAAATCCATCTTACCGAAGATTTTAGATTTATCACTGGTCGAAAATATATATACCAGTTCATTGCATGGGCCAAACAATAATCACCGTTATTTTCTATATTCCCTACATGGCTGTTGCCATTTATCCATGTACTGCCGGGAGTCATTATATGGTAATAAACCCCTGTATAAAGGTAATACTTAGTATTTTCGTTATTAACCTTACAATTTTCCCCACTTATCTTAACCCCAGCGGCAACTATCTCATCTGCATCTAATAATCCTATCGGATAAGATAATTTCCCGTTTCCGTTAGCAGTATCACTTACTGTAAATCTATCGTCTTTTCGTGAACATCCATTGAAATTCAGAGATTTTAAGTGAGCATGTCTATAGTAGGTATTGTACATAGTCGGATTACTACCTGCTCTACCATAACCATGTTGCGTATATCCCAGAGCGGATAGCGTAGAATTTATAGGAGTAACGTATCTGTCATTGCAGAAAATCACATCATCAATATAATTTCGATAAGACGATGATATATTCGAAGCATACCAAGACTCAAGGTATGTTTTAGCAGGCGAATTATTGATATTAGAATGAGCAGCTGAGTATGAATTAGCATTAGTTGCTCCAAACATATACCCTACATATGCGTTATCGCCATTGGAATTGAAAATATCAGTTGTTCCTGTTGTAGCGTCAGTACCTGACGCCGTACAGCTATTCCCGTTAAAGATAATTTTTGTGGTTCCATTCCCATTGATTCGGACAATTTTCCAATAGAATCCTGCAAAGTAAACACAATTATCTGCTACAGCACCGCGATAATAATATGTTGTTCCGTAATAGTCTGATGATGAATATACTCCTTCATCCGTTGTAGTGTTAGTGTTGAAATTAGGAGCTGTTCTTGAGGCAATATATGCCTGACCGCCATTGTCTTTCAAGATTTGTTTAGCAAGAGTATTTAACTCCCATTTCGCCCTAAGCGTAACCGTCATAGCATTCCCCGGATTTGGGTTCGTATTTCCGGTGTATGTAGAGGAACTTTTAAACTCGTCAAAGTTAAGAAATCTTTTTATTATATCATTGTTAAAAAATAATACTGCTTATGCGAAAATTTTTATAAAATTTTTTTGCACAAATGTAAAAATATATGGTAGAATAGTAATAGAAGTTCAAAAATTTCAGTATTAGATGAGATATTTGACATTAGCACAAAAATATGTTAATATAACATAAAATGATTTTATCAACAGGGGTGGAATAAAGGAAGGTTAAATGGAGAAAAACGCGGAAATAATCGCGAAAGCGATTTCCAGTAGCTTAAACATCGTCGAGCAAGACCGCGAGCGAGAAATTATCTCTCGCCGTTTCGGACTTACTTCCGGGAACAGGGAAACACTAGAACAAATCGGAGAGATGCTCTCTATTACTCGTGAACGTGTTCGGCAGCTTGAAAAGGCAATTTTAATTCGCTTAAGAATTTCAGCGGAAGATAATACAATCCCGGATCTAGCTGGAGCCGAAAAAATTATCGTACGAAATCTAACAGAGATGGGTCGTATCGCGCGTATTTCTAGCCTTGCCAAGAAAATCTACGGAGATAAAGTTACTGAAAAACAAAAATTAGAACTCGCCTTTATTGGTGAAATCTCATCTAATCTTACTGTGATTGAAGAAAATGATAGCTATTATCACTCTCTCGGAATCGCTGACTATGGCGATGACGAAAAAATCAAAGAAAAAGTCGAGGAAATCGTCAAGATTATTAAGAAAAATAAAGCGCCGATGACGCTGGACGAGCTTGACAATAAATTAAATTATGAGCATCCAGACCACATTAAAGCCGTTGCGTCTACTTCAAAGCTTCTAGCTACTTTAAATAATCTTTGGGGACTTGCCAAATGGCCAACAGTTAACCCAAAGAATATCCGCGATAAAATCTATGTTGTACTTGAAGAAAAAAGGGAACCGATGCATTTCGAAGAAATTGCGAACGCTATTAAAGAATCCGATTTTCGCCGAAAAAATGTTACGATTCAAGCTATTCACAATGAGCTAATTAAGGATTCTCGATTTGTTCTAATTGGACGTGGAATCTATGCGCTCGATTCTTGGGGATATAAAAAGGGAACTGTTTCGGAAACTATTATAGATATTTTAAAACAGGCAAAGAAGCCGCTTACTCGTGAACAAATCGTAAAACGAGTACTGGCGATGCGAAAGGTTAAAGAAACAACTATTTTATTAAATCTTCAGAATAAAAAATATTTCAAGAAAGTTGATAAAAATTCCTATACCCTTTCCGATGAACTAACTGAAAAAAATCAGTAACTAGCACTCTGATAAGAGTAACGAAAAATCCCGCAATTTCTGCGAGGTTTTTTGTCGATATTTTTAAGAGTTTATGGTAAAATGAATATATATGCTAGCAGGAATTTTCCATTTTATCTTAATGCCCATTTTTTGGATACCGATATTATGTATCTTAGGGTTTTTGACTTATCGAAATTATAAAAAAATCAATCGATTAAAAGTCTTGAATGTTGATTCAGTACTTTTAATGCTCGAGATCCCGCGTACAAACGACAAAAAGGAATTAGCGGCGGAACAAATGTTCGCTTCATTACATGGTATTTTACGCGATGCGACAGAGCTAAAAAACTCTGGCGGAGTTCAGGAACATCTTAGTTTCGAGATTGTTTCAACTGGCGGACAGATTCGTTTTTACGTCTGGGTTCCAAAAATCCTTCAGAGTTTTGTCGAGGGACAAATTTACGCACAATATCCTACGGTCCAGATTCATACTTGTAAAGAAGATTATGTCGAGAAAGCAAAGGAATCTCATAAGATTGTCTATTCGGCAGAGCTTGGACTAAATGCAAACGAGGCGCTCCCGATTAAGACTTTCGATACTTTTGAAGTTGATCCGCTCGCAGGAATTACCGGTACACTCGCAAAATTAGGAACAGAAGAGAATGAGGAATTATGGATTCAGATTTTAACCCGTCCAGTTTCCGATTCCTGGCATAAAGAAACTGATAAATGGATTACCTATATTAAATCTGGTGCAAAGAATTTTAAATTTTTCGGAATTGACTGGGTTTGGTTTATACAGGCGATTGCTGCGCTTTCTCATCCGCCTGCAGGAGGAACAAAAGACGACACTAAAGTTGAGCTTTCCGATAGAGCAAAGTCGCAGGTTTCTGCCGCTGAGGAAAAAGCAACAAAACTTGGCTATCAGGTAAAAATTCGCTTGGCATATCTTGGCGAAACTGATATTAACGCAAAATTAAATATGCAGGCTATTGTTGGAACCTTCAAACAGTTTAATTCAACTAGCTTGAATGGCTTCAAACAACTTGGTGGTAGCTTCAATAAAGCAGACCTTGACGCTTATCGCCTACGACAGTTTACGGATTCTGGATTTATTCTTAATATCTCCGAGCTTGCAAGCGTTTATCATCTTCCGCATACGTCTGTTGAAACGCCAAATATTGTTTGGGCTACCTCAAAAACTGCGGAACCACCTTCAAAATTACCGCTTATTACCGGCCATCAAGCAAATGATGAGAATATTTCCGCTTTTGGTCTAACAAATTTCCGTGGTATAAACCATCAATTCGGGATGCTGCGTCGAGATCGCTCACGCCACGTCTATATTATCGGTCAGACTGGCGCCGGAAAATCTGGACTACTAGAACTTTTTGCGCTATCTGATACTTTTTACAATCAAGGCTATTGTATTATTGATCCGCATGGTGATTTTGCAACAGATAATCTACGCTTTATTCCGAAACACCGCATTAAAGATGTAGTTTATTTTAACCCTGCCGATACGCAATATCCGGTAGCTTTCAACCCGCTTGAACTTTCTGATGCGACACGAAAGCCGAATGTTTGTTCCGAGGTAATTGGAGTCTTAAAACGTATGTTTGGCGATTCTTGGGGTCCGCGTCTTGAACATATCCTTCGTTATACCTTACTTGCATTACTCGACCGACCAGAAACGACACTGCTTGATATTTCTAGGATGCTAACAGATAAAGAATTCCGCAAAGAAACACTTGATTACTGTCAGGACGTAACCGTTCTTCAGTTCTGGAAACACGAGTTTGGACAATGGAACGAGAAACAGATCAATGAATCTATTGCGCCAGTTTTAAATAAGGTCGGAGCTTTTACTGCGAATCCGATTATTCGTAATATTATTGGACAGCCGAAATCTAGCTTTAATGTTCGTCAGATTATGGATGAGGGGAAGATTTTAATCGTTAACCTCTCTAAAGGCTTGATTGGGGAGGATAATGCTGGCATCCTCGGAGCATTCCTTGTAACTAAGATTCAGCTCGCCGCGATGAGTCGTTCTGACATTCCAGACGTTGCAAATCGTCGTCCATTCTATCTATATGTTGATGAGTTCCAGAACTTTGCGACTGAGTCTTTCTCTGTAATTCTCTCTGAGGCTCGTAAATATGGTCTAAACTTAACCGTAGCAAACCAGTATATCTCCCAGATGACAGAACAAGTCCGAGATGCAGTTTTCGGTAACGTTGGTACGACAATATCTTTCCGTGTTTCAGCCGATGATGCGCCGATTTTAGTTAAGCAGTTCGAGCCAACTTTTGAGGCGCAAGATCTACTCCAGATGAATAACCGTAATTTTGTAATTTCCATGATTATCAATGGAGAAAAAGTTCCAGCTTTCTCTGCTACGTCCCTTAATATCCCTCAAACTCCGCAGGATAATTTCGACGAAATAGTAGTTTCCTCACGCGAGCGCTATTCTAGACCGCGCTCTGAAGTCGAAGCGGAGATCAAAGAAACAATTGAGCAGTCTGAAAAATATAAAAAAGAACTTTCAGATTCTGGAAGATTAGCTGGAGAACAGGGAACTAAGAGTAGCTGGGGTAGTAATTATGGCGTAGAAAAAGCCAAACTAGCTGAAGTTGAAGGCCCTAAGCCGACTTTTATCGTTTCTCCTGATAATCCAGCAGCCAGTATTAAAAAAGCAAAACTTTCTCCAAATAAAACCGTCGGAAAAGAGAGCGCCGGACTAAAGGATTTGAAGAAAATTTTAGAAGAGAAAAAAGAAGCAGAGAAAAAGGCTGCGGAATCTGAGGAGCAAAAGGAAAAACAGGGAATTAAGCCCCTAAATCCTCAAGAGATGCCAGCTATTAGTTCCCTCCCAAAAGCGCCAGTAGAGAAGTTGGAGAAAGCTGTCGAGGTTAAATCGACAGAGAAAAAAGAGCTATCACATATCAAAGAAAAGGCTGAACAGGCGGAAGCTCCGAAGTCTCATGAGCAGTTATTAGGGAACGACATTGAGAAAAATCCGTTCAAGAATAACGAACGCAATTCCCGTCGTAAAAAGAACCGTAATAAGCATAAGAAGAATGGCGCTTTAAGGCCACAGGAGGCCGCAGGACGCGTTTCAGTTTCTCGCGTGACTAACTTTGCATCGGATTTACATGACGGCCGTCCTGGCGTCGCTACGAGCCAGAATGTTCCTTCTGCACATAAAGACGGACTCTATCAAAGTATCCACGGACAGGGAAATACTACTGACGGAACAGATAGTGGTTTCCTTTCAATTCATCACTAGTTAACTAGATTTTTAATACTTTATAGTTCCCCCTGTTTACCCCTGTTATTTTGAGTGATTTAGTAATTTCCTACCCCTATTACACCCCTGTTATTTTATTAACTCACATAAGGCATTCTCGATAATTATTACTAATTAAACTTTTATACGTACACTCGCGCTTTTAGAAAAATAAAAAACTTGGGGAATTATTTATTTGAATTTTTTCAAATTTTTAAAAAGCATAAGCCGACTTAAAAATATGACCGGAAACGCACACACAAGCTCGGAATTATATGTGAATAGGATAAACATAAGGTTTTTACTAAAAAACGCTAGAAAAACCCACGATAACTTAATCGTCTTTTTCAAAAATATCCAATGTCGCACAATACCTATTTTACGACATAAGCATAAGCTGAACCCAGATGATTAACTAATCGTCTAAAAACAATCAATAATTAGAGAACTAGCTCTGTTTTTATTTGAGTTTAGTTTCTAGCGCACGAGTTCTTACTAAATAGATCATAAACTTCGAATTAAGAGGCATCTATAATCTAGAGTCGCTCGCGCTATATATATAGGCGCAGTTACCCCTGTAAAAGTGCTGGTTTTCTCTGTAAAATAAGTTAAGAATCTGACTGTTTTTGCAAGCTCTTCTGAAGCTCGGAGAAGAGCTTTTTCCACAAAAATTAACCTCCACCCCTGTTAGCTAATTTGACTTTTGTGAAATTTGCTTGTGAAATCTTGTTTTTACGCCTAAATTTCACAAATTTTAGCCAAATTTTCAGTTTTCTTAATTCCCTTGTTCCCTCTTTATTTTTCTATTTTTGAACCAAAATTCGAGGGAATTGGTATTTTTAATTCTCCTGAAAAAAATCCCCTATTTCCCTTCTTCCGAACAAAAACCGAACAAAAATAAATAGCCTGGCTGAACAAAAAGCTATTGTCCAAGCGACTGATACCAGAGCACTAGATCTTCTAATACCCCTGCATCCATAGTATCTTGCAACTTCTCTAACTCTTTAACAAAGCCTTTTTCCTGTTCCTGCAATCTTGCGATGCGATATTTAGACCATTCCTTCTCTTCTGCTTCGTCAAGGCTATTTGGAAAATTTCTGCCTTTATAATGGAGTAAGAGCTCCGAAAAACGAGGATCCTCAAATAACGGGTTAAAATCTGCTAAACCGCTAGCGTCGCGCTCGCGTACGTCTTTCATTTTTAACTTATCTGAATCAGGGACAAAGCCCTCGTAGAGCTGGCCGTCAACATCTGGATCAGCCTTAAATCCTTCAGCTTTTGTCTCGAAATCAGTTCGCATCCGTTCCGCGAATTCAGGATGCCTTAAGAGAGCTTCAAGGTTCTTCTTAACGGTTTCCTTATTTAAGCCAATCTTTTCCCATCCGCTCGCTCCAGACTGAACTGGATTAGCAAGATCACTCGAATCTTCGTTTGAAACAGCATCTAAGACTGAAATTGGCGCTACTGCTGGACAACGGTTAAATGCCAGCTCCTTAACGATTGAACCCCAAGAAAAACTTGTGAGATATTTTTCGCCGCGAGAATTAACCTTTTCCTCAGGTTGAAAGTTTGTTTCTTCTTCGAGTAAATCTTCTAGGTTATATCTTAGATCAAAAACCAGAACGTTTCCATTTTTTGCGCTTGCAAAAGGAAAGGCAACCGTCGTATTCATATGGGCGCTAGAATATCGACCTGAAGCATAGACAAACATATTCTTATTCTCAAGATTAACCAGCTTCTTTACTTCGTTCTTCCCTTTCATTTTCAAGAGATACTGGTAAAGCTTCGGCTGTTTCTCGGCAATCATTTTTGTAACGCTAATCAAAGCCTCAACATCCGAAAGTGCATCGTGAGCATGAGCATGGACAATGCCGTTTTCTTTCGTTAAGTTTTCAAGGCGATTATTCGGTTTATAGAAAATTTCGCCGTCTTTTTCTATCTCTGTTATTGGCCACTTAATTCCCTCTGGTCTAAGCGCCCTGGTTAAACGTACTACATCAAGTAAATCCCATCTTGACCTGCCATCTTTCCACTCCCACTCATAGGGGTCGTAGAAATTACGATAAAAGGTGTATCGCATGTGCTCGTCATCAAATCTAACCGAATTGTAGCCAACAACGATCGTTTCTGGCGTAAAAATCTCTTCTGTAACGTATTTACAGAATTCCGGTTCGCTCAGACCGTCTAACTGCGTCGTCTGCGGCGTAATTCCAGTTACATTAATTGCGCCCGGACTAGGTAAGGTATCGTTCGGGAATTTTACAAGAATATTGACCGGATCGCCGATTTGGTTAAAGTTTAAATCGGTTCTAATTCCGGCAAACTGCATAATGCGATCTCGTTTCGGATTTAACCCTGAAGTTTCGAGATCATAAAAGAAAAATGTTGGCTCAAAATCCATATTCATAATTCTATTGTAACATAAAATAAGGCCCTACTTGAACAGTAGGACCTTATATGGGGGTTTATAATGATGGCGTAAAAACGATTTTGTCCGTCTTACGAGCTTCCCTGCGCGCAGCGCGGTAGTTATTATAGAATTCATTCTTAAAATATGAATTCACTACTTCCTCAACTTCTCGTGAATTCTGAGTTTTCAGATACACAATAAGAATCCGAGTTTCATCGTTTTCGCTGCTCGACAGACGTAATTGACGAATTACCCTCCCCCTGGGTTTGAGTGCCTCAAATAGTGCCTCATTATTTCCGGCGAGACGTTTTGCCTCTTGATACCAGTCATCTTCCTCGTCAGTATCGACTGGGACGACGATATATTTCCTGATAGTTTCCGTGTCGGAAGTGGTTAATAAATATTTCCCGTCTTCTTTTTTGTTAGACACTTCAATTACCTGCTCCCTCAGTATTTCGACGTACTCTATGCCGAATATAGCATCAAAGATAGCGAGAGCTTTCCCGGTTATACCGAGATTCCATCTAGCCAGAGCTATTGTCTGGTTGATGTAGGCTATTGTGTAAACAATAGCCATAACCGCAATAAATATCATTGCGATTAGTGCCCAGCTCTGGGCGGGTGTCATGGGGAGTTCAAAAAAGTTTTTCATCATACTAATACCTCCATATTGTAAATGTTCGAGGAGTTCATCTGTTCAGCTAATTAGCTTTTAGATTACCTCCCATGTGCAATACTTATATTATACCAAATTTTATTGTTTTTGTCAATAATACTAAAGCTTTCCCTCGGCGGCGGTCTTTTCACAAAATTGGCTGGCTTACCATCAAATCGGTGGACTTCGTCCACTTTTTTGTGATTTCATCACAAAAAATTCGCCTTTGGCGAACTTTCGATTTGATGGTGGCTCCGACTGGACTTGAACCAGTGACACAAGGCTCTTCAGGCCTCTGCTCTACCAGCTGAGCTACAGAGCCACATAAAAAATATCTGTAACTATTATATCACAGATATCTATATTTTACAAAGAAAAACCTTATTCAGCAGTCCCCTCTGGTGAAGCGTTTTCCATTCGTGCTGCGACTGCTGAGTTATTTGAATTAGCAATTGAAGTTAGTCTTGCCCTTTCGACAGCTAGGTCTTCTTTTTTAGCTTCTAAATCATCAATTTCTGCGTTTATGCCAGATAGCTGATAGTCATAACTTGTTGCTTTTGCGCTCTGGTCGACATAGATAAGACCCAAGTTTAAAAGCAGCATAAAGAAAATACCAATTAATGCAAATCTACCGATGCGGCCGCTGCCTGAAATTCTGACTGTATTGCGATTACGAGAAAAACCCGAAAAATCTGTACTGAAAGCTCCGTAAGCACCGAATTCTCTCGAACGACTAGAATTACCACGCCATTCTTTAGACGAGACTCTTCGTTTTGCTGTATAAGTTCCGTTTCGCATTTTTCCTCGCTTAAATGTTTATGTTGATTTTTTGTTTTTTAATTTCAATTTTAGAGTTAACGTTTTGTCTTAGACCGAGGTACTCCTAGAACCGCACCACCGCATCGCTCTAGAGAGCCCTCGGGAAGGTCATATATTTTAAAAACACTCTGGGTTAACTCAAACCACGGTCGAACTTTGCTTGAGTTACAAGCGCCGTTCGATATCAGGGGATACGAGCGTATCCCCGAAAAAGGATTCGTTACAGTAGATTAACGGAAGTGAACCTTGATCTGCTGTGCACGAGAGTTGCTTTTTACGATGATTTGCTTTGGCATAATGCCTCCTTTTATTTTTATTTTTACCGAAGTAGGAGCCTATCAATCAAGAGCTTGCTCTTAGTTGATGGGCGAAACCATTCGGAAAAAAATTTATTTTTTATTTTTATCAATCCAGAGTCCAAAATGCTGGCCTAGTAGGGGCTATAAACTATCAAAGTAAATTTAACGTTTCTTCGCCACTCTAAGTTTTGCACTAGAAGCTCTGGGGTTGATAACTAACTCCAGTTCTCCGGAGATAATTGGACTTTTAGTTAAAACTTCTAACTCAGATTCAAATCCGAGAGAAGATTTTTCTTTAAAATACCTCTTTACTAATCTGTCTTCAAGTGAGTGAAAAGTGATAATCGCTACTCTACCACCCGGTTTCAGTAATTTCGGAAGAAGAGGTAATGTCCGTTCGATAAGACCTAATTCGTCATTAACGGCAATTCGAATCGCTTGAAAGACCTGCGTTGCGGGATGTTTCCCGTGCCAACGTGTTCCTTTTGATTTCGAAACTCGACCGTTAAATGCAATCATATCTGCCAATTCTTTTGTATTGGAGAATGGTCGCCCTTCGACGATTATTCTCGCGTGTTTTTTCGCGAGTCCAGGTTTTTCTTCGCCATATTCAATAAAAATACGCTCTAATTCCCTCGGATGCCACTTATTAACAATCGTTGAAGCATCTAGCTTCTGGCGCTTGTCCATTCGCATATCAAGCGGACCTTCCGTTAGAAATGAAAAACCTCGATCGGCTTTATCGATCTGCGGAGATGAAACTCCAAAATCAGCCAAGATCATATCATAAGTCTTTCCACACTCGACGAGAAGTTGCGTAGCATTATAAAAATCATCATGGATTATCTGAACTTCACTTGAAACGTTCTTCGTTAGATAATCTATCGCAAATTCATCTCTATCTACTAGAGTTGAGTCTTTATAATTCTGCGTAACCGCCAAAATTTTATTCGCATGTCCTGCGTATCCAGCCGTAAGATCTAAATAATTTTCTCCTGGCTGAGGAGCAAGGTTTGCGACGACTTCTGATAATAATACTGGTTTATGGAGCTCTTCCATACCTTATATTATATCATAAGGTGTTTTGTTTGAGCCCGGTCAACTAGAAACTTTAACATTTTTGTTTTTATATAATTTTTGTTTAAGTTCTATACAATAAACGCTATAATTTTCTGCCCGCTTGCGCAAAGACTTATAGATTATAACGGTTGAGAGATTATTGTGTAGGTTGTCTTTTGAGTTAATTGGGAGGTTTTTTGTGATAGAAGAACTAAGGGTTTTGATGACGCGTTTCCTCAAACACGTGTCAAAGCTCCTAGTTGACCGACCTCAAACGATTTTAATGTGCCAAAAAGAACTTTTAGCTCGTATTAGTCCTTCTTTATCAGACGAATAACTTCGTAGTCTAGCTCGTTTTGTGTATTCTTCGCCTGTTCTTTCATGTTTTGTTCTTTTTGTTTGTGGTTTTTATATTGTTTCCACTGATTTAAGTATAAACATTTTTGTTTAATAATGCAAGTGCTTTTTTGAAGATTTTTTCAGGTTCCTTTAAAGACTTTTCCACAATTACCTCTGTCGTTGTGTGGAAAAATATCTATAACCTATTATTTATAGTATGCTCTCCCTGAAATTCGGATATCGACGTAGGCGACGCTCTTTCCCTGTCCATCTAAATAGCGAATCATACGCTCTGCATCTTCTGCCGTTTCAGCAGTATTGCGATCAATTTGACATTTGTAATACTCATTACGGCCTTCAAGATAAACGTCGACTTCGCGAGTTTTGCCAACAGGCACAATCGCTCTAGTTACGTTATATCCTAAATCCTTAAAGTCCGCTTCAAGCATTCCGACAAAGTCTTTAATTTTATCGGTTACATAGCCTGTACCGCTTTCATCTATAATCTCAACTGTGGGGGTGTATTTTTTAGTTGCAACTGGCACTGACTCTGCTTTTTTGTGTTCATAAAGCGCCGTAACAACAATTCCAACGACAATCACTACGATAAGTAGAAGAACCGCGAAAAAGATAATAACCGAGAACTTTTTACGTTTCTCCGCCTTTTTACGAACCTGCATACGTTCAGATTCGGAAATAGCCTTCTCGCGCTCACCACCAATCGTTTTGCCGATTTTCATTAATTTGCTCCAACTTCAAGTAAAATATCCGCTAATCGCTCTGCTGCATCGATTTTCGCCTCTTCATGTAGTTTGAGGGCTAATTCTTCGCGTTTCTTTGGGCTCCTAACAAGCATTTTAACGGCTTCTAATAATTCTTCTGGTTTTTCTACCATTTTACTGTCTGGAACTACCATAACGGCGCCTAGCTTTTCCAGTCGTTCAGCATTTCTAGACTGATGATCGCCCGGGAGTTTCTCGTACGGGACTAGAACAACCGGCTTCGATAGAATGGCTAATTCTGCGATAGTGGTCGCTCCAGCCCGCGAGACAACTACGTCCGCCGCGCCAAGTAACTCCTGCATAGTAGGAGAAAAATTCCAAAGCCGAAAATTCGACTGAAGCTTTGCCTTATCCCATTCTTCATATTTTTTAAGATCAATCATGTCTTCATAATGTTTTCGTCCAGCGATTAGGCCAACTGACGAAAATTTCAGCATTTCTGGGAGGATTTCTCTCATTGCGAGGTTAATATGTTCTGCACCCTGCGAGCCGCCAGTTACTATTACTAATGGCTTTTCTGGATCAAAACCTGCCGAGCGTTTTAGTTGTTTTTGAGTTGTGTTTGAAATTTTCTTGTATTCACTTGCAATCGGGATTCCTACCCATGTCCAGCTTTCACGCCCAGCAATTCCCTTGTCGAATGGCATACCCATAGCGACAACTTGAGCGCGTTTCATAAGTACTCGGTTTGCTAGCCCGGCAACTGCGTCTGACTCGTGAATAACATACGGGATTTTCAGCCATTTCGCGACGATACCGACCGGTAGCCCGACATATCCACCTTTTAGAAAGATTACGTCTGGACGTTTTTTCTTTGGGAATAATCTGAAGAACGACTGAAAAAGACCGCCGAGAAAGCCAAAGAAGCCAAATAGATTACCAAAATTAATATCCCTCAAAGT
>JAFVCN010000002.1 GCA_017479205.1 Candidatus Saccharimonadota bacterium | reverse complement strand
ATTTCCGGTGTATGTAGAGGAAGGATTGGATTATCCTAATATTCAACGATAAAACGTCTATATTGAAAAAATCAGTTTCGTAAAATTCGGAATAGTATTCCATTTTTTACGAATTTATAGTACAATAACTTTATGGAATATAAGCATAGAATTTTAGAAAATACAATGCAAGATTTTAAAAACTCGCCAGTCATTTTGTTGTCTGGGCCGCGCCAAGTTGGGAAGTCGACTTTCTTAAACTATATTTCAAGAAATTTGCCAGGTAATCCTCGCGCCGTAACTCTCGATGATATCGCTTTGCGTATGCAAGCAAATGAAGACCCGGAAGCATTTCTTGATGCGCTCGGAACTCCGCTTATTATCGACGAATTTCAGTATGCTCCTAATCTACTTTCATATATAAAAATGCGAGTAGATCAAACACGAAATGATGCGCTTTTTAAAACTCATAAACAAGTTCAGACGTTATATTATCTTACTGGTTCTCAAATTTTCGAAACCATGAAAGATGTGAGTGAATCTTTAGCTGGGCGCATCAGTCTTTATAACCTTTATACCTTCAGTGCTCGTGAAATCGACGGAAGAAAAAAACTTCTAGTTCAAACTCCATTTATCCCAGATCATAAACTTATTAAAGAAAGAGAACATTCAAAGCATTTAGATTCTCTTGATATTTTTAAACAAATCATTAGAGGGTCATATCCAGAATTGTATATCAATAAAAATATAAAGACAGAGCAGTTCTATTCAGATTATGTAAAAACATATATCGAAAGAGATATTCGTTCGATTGCCTCTGTAAAAAATGAGATAAAGTTTGTGCGTTTTCTCTCTTGCCTAGCCGCTCGCACCGGACAAGAGTTTAATGCGTCAAGTATTGCGTCTGACGTCCAGATTGACTCGAAGACGGCTGATGAGTGGCTATCTGTTGTTAAGAATACACATCTTGTTTATCTTGTACAGCCATATTCTAACAATGCAAATTCTCGTGCAGTTAAACGTCCAAAAATCTATTTCACAGATACTGGGCTTGCTAGTTATCTTGCTGGATATAGCGGGAGTGAATTACTCCACAATAGCGCGTATAGTGGTGCAATTTTTGAAACCTACGTTTTTGATGAAATCTTAAAATCGTTTGTAAATAATGGAATCGACCCGAGGGATAAAATTTACTACTATCGTAACTACGACCAGAAGGAGATTGACTTGATTATTCGTGACGAAGATAAACTGTACCCGATTGAAATCAAGAAGACTTCGACAACGCCATCTCGTGATGCGGCGAAAAATTTTGCATCGTTTTCAAAGGAAGCAGGCGAAAGAAAAGTTATGCCTGGAACAATAGTTTGCAATACAAAAACTATCGTCCCGGTTGCGGGAGATGTTATTGCTATTCCAGTAGAATATATTTAGTTGGTTTTTAAATTCTTCTACTATCATTAGATGACCTAAAAGTTCCTCTACATACACCGGAAATACAAACCCTAATCCAAGCAATGCTATGCAGCTTACGCTTAAGGCTAATTGGAAAGGCACAACGTTCTTTACAATTTCGAAT
>JAFVCN010000014.1 GCA_017479205.1 Candidatus Saccharimonadota bacterium | reverse complement strand
CTGCGCAATTCTAATGGGCGACACGCGACAAAAAGGCCATGTAATCCCATTGAGCTTCAAGACAATGCGAGTATTCGAAGATGCCGGTTTTAAACTTAAAGAAATAATTATGAAAGAACAGCATAATTGCCGAGCGACCGGATACTGGAAGACGAATAGTATCAAGTATAACTTTCTTTTACTAGCACATGAATATCTATTTGTTTTTGAAAAGGCGTAGTTATGACAGTCGACAAAAGAAAGCTCATTTTAGATGATTACTATCGAAATAATTGTTTAGTGGAAAGAATGGATGTTTTCGGGAATCCATATCCAGATGGAGATGGCTTCAATATGGAGCCGTATCAACCAGATTTTACGATAATTGAGATATACGAAGACGCCCCAGATGACTATAAAATGATTTTCGCATGCATCCACGATCGTCTAAATAAACTACTTGACTTCATGCGTGAGAAAGCACGAAAGAATCGTCATTTCAATGCCACACAGAGTCGGGATTTATCCCAACTCATTGAAAGTGTTTTTACTTTGGATAAAAATCTCGGCGAAGTAGGCGTAGATATAGAAATAAGAAAGGACTATGTAAATTGGATGTTCGATTGCCTTGGATTCTTGCAAGACAGTGGTGGCAGTCATATTCCAGAGGAACTTGAACTACCAGAAATAGCAAAATATGAGCCAGTCTTTTCAATAAAAGATGTGATTGCGGAGAAACGACTCAAAAGCACAAAGGTAATCTTCTCAAGCCAATACCAGAAGAATCAATCGGAACTAATGCTGGCCACAATAAAAACAGATACGGTAAAAGCTATCGGAATGGCAAAGGAATATATCGAGACCTGTCTTCAAGGCATACTAGACGGTAAAATTGATGAAGATATAGAAAAAATGGACGTGCCAGCTCTTATGTCAAAAGCGAGAGAATATTTTAAGCTAAACGCCTCTAATAATCTAGAAGTCAAAAAGATAATAAATGGTCTATCGCAAGCAACAAATGGGATATGCGAGTTGCGAAACCATAAAGGTAGCGGTCATTCTCATACAGAAAAACGACCAAAACCAACAAAATGCGAAGCACAACTGGCCGTAGATACGGCGATCACTATTGTCAATTTTTATTCAAACTTAAACCAACAAAAGCAGAAATAGCTTCCGCGATTCCACATTCCGGACAAATCTCCGTTTCGTTATCCTCACGAGACAAGGCCGGATATTCCGTGAACTCTTTCTTACATTTCGGGCAACGCTGAATCTCAAATATCTTACGCGTCACACTTTCGTGCAGCAAATCTAAATCATCACGCAAAAGATCTATATCATCATAACGTTTAGCGTCGGCAAGAAACGACGAATATTTTTGATGCGGTTCAAGCTTCTTCCCATCCGCGTCATATTCCCCGACATAATACCAAATATCTTTGTCGTGGATTACGCCAATAACGTATTCACAAATACCAATATTACTCATAAAACTCCTAACTCCCTGCGAGGAAAAGTTTAAGTAATCAATTGCGGCTATCCTCGCAGAGTGT
>JAFVCN010000013.1 GCA_017479205.1 Candidatus Saccharimonadota bacterium | reverse complement strand
TTTGATACTGGTATTTACCCCAATCAATGATTTTTACAACAGGCGGAGTCGCATTAGCTGCGATTTCGACAAGATCGACACCTTCTTTCTCGGCAAGAGCAAGGGCTTCTTTGCTCGACATAATCCCGAGCTGTTCACCACTAGAACCGATTACACGAACTTCTTGGTAGCGGATTTCTCCGTTAATGCGAGTATGCGAATTACGATTACTAATGATGTAGTCCTTTCTTTTTTATAACCTTAACTTTTTCATTATACCAAATTAACCTAAAAAGTTCAATAGTTTTCTAGAGATTTTCTAGGGGTGGGAATTATTCGGATTGTGGCGTTTCAAACCCGGCCCGAAAAGATAATGCTTCGGCTATATGACTAACTGTTACTTGAGCCGAATCTTCAAGGTCTGCGATGGTTCGTGCAACCTTGATTATCTTAAAATAAGAGCGAGCTGATAGTTTTAACTTATCGGAAGCGGCTCTCAAAAGCTGCTCTGCCTCCGGCTCTAAAACTATATATCTTGAAACAGCAGCCGAGGAAAGGGAAGCGTTATATGTTTTAGTGTCGTGATATCGGGCGCGTTGCCTAGCAATAGCCTCTGTTATAGTATTTTTTACAACGGATTGGTGTTCAATTTTTGTATTCAGAGAAGCTCCAGATGTGGAATCGGATTGAATAGAATTTTTAAAGAGATCTTCATTTTTTACGCGCTCAACGTTAATCCTAATATCTATCCGATCAAGTAGAGGCCCAGATAATTTTGCACGATAGCGACTAATCTCGTGAGGCTTGCAGGTGCAGGAATGAGTTTTATCTCCAAGGTAGCCGCACGGACATGGGTTCATTGTTGCGAGTAGCATAAAATCTGCTGGGTATGTAAAACGAGCTTTTGCTCGGGAAATAGAGATTTTTCTATCTTCGAGTGGCTGGCGTAATGATTCAATAATCGCACGAGGATATTCTGGTAATTCATCTAAATAGAGAATACCTAAATGAGCGAGAGATATTTCGCCTGGCATAATTTGGTTGCTCCCTCCGCCTATCAGAGATAAGAGCGTAGAAGTGTGATGAGGTGAGCGAAAAGGTCGCGTTGTGATAGCTTCATTAGAACCTCCTGCAAGTGAGTAAATCTTAGTGATCTCAATCATCTCTTGTATGGAGAGGTCTGGCATTATCCCCAATGCCGCACGAGCCAGCAAAGTTTTTCCGGCGCCAGGAGGTCCAGAAAGCAATAGATTGTGTCTGCCTGCAACTGCTACGATTAGCGCCTTCTTTGCAAGCTCTTGCCCGCGAATGTCGTCTAGAAAAACTGTGTTATTATCTGTTTTAGTGTTTTTTACAACAGAAGTCGGCGGGCAGTGAAGACCATCTGCTTGTCCCTTAAGATAGGAAATTACTTCTCCTAAAGTCGAAAACCCAATAGCCGTAACATCTTTTACTAGATTAGCCTGAGGTAGATTATCTCTAGGAATAAGGAATTCTTTAAAACCTTGTGCCTTTCCGGCTTCAATTACATTGATGATCCCGCGTACAGGCCGAAGTTGCCCGTCGAGTGAAAGCTCTCCGACAAAGATACGATCTTTAATATCATCTCTAGAGAGTTGTCTAGAAG
The DNA here is from genome assembly GCA_017479205.1 of Candidatus Saccharimonadota bacterium. Taxonomy (GTDB): domain Bacteria; phylum Patescibacteriota; class Saccharimonadia; order Saccharimonadales; family Saccharimonadaceae; genus Nanosyncoccus. Next base: position 12,984 of record JAFVCN010000013.1, on the reverse strand, counting down.
CCACAAGTATGCAAATTGCTATAGGTAGGTCGAAAAAATTACCGTTTTTAACGAGCTCAGCGGGCGCTAAATTAACGATAATGTGTTCAGTAGGCATCGATAGTCCAGTTGCTTTAATTGCGCTCCTGACGCGTTGTCTGGCCTCAGAAATCGTTTTGTCGGCCATCCCGACAATATCAAAATTCGGTAAACCTTTATTAACTACCCCTTCAACTTCGATAAGATGGCCATCGTAGCCAAAGGGAATTGATGTATGAACTTTTGCTATCATGGTGCAAGGGACTATACTCTAAAAAATTTTAAAGTCAAGCATAAACATAGTTTTTATTGTCTGTAACAGGGGTAGTAACGAAGAGAAAAAAGAATTCTGAAACGTTTTTAATCTTTTAAAATACTGAAAAATGTCGATTTTAACGTTTTTACCCCTGTTCAAGAAGTCCAATTTTGGCAAAAAATTAGAGTGTTGTAATTTTTATGAAAACAGGGGTACAATCTATAAAGTTTATGTTTAGTATTGTAATAGAGGTGAACCTGTGGTAAAATAAGGTTAAGTTGGGGCTGACAAAGCTTAGACGGTTTATTAACAGATATCAGGCACGACGATTGATACCGTAAGTATTGAATAAATGAAGAAAAAACTTCGAAACACGTGCTTTACGCACCTGTTTATGCCTAATCTTATTTACTTTTAGGCTGGTTTAGAAATCGAGTTTCCATAGATTTCTAGATTATCATAAGCTTATGGAAATGGAATTACCTCTGTGACGAGAGATGATTCGAGATCTAGTCATGGCGTCTTTTAGGTTTCGTTCTTTGCCGCCTATCTGATAAGCCAAGAATAAAAACAGAGAACTATGCGTGTAGAATGGTATCCTGAAGATTTATCGGACGGGGAGGCAGTATCCCCCAGCTCCACCACGAAATCGTCAAAAATTGCGCGTTAGCGCGATTTTTTTGTTGCGGTCATAAATAAGTGTTCAGAGGAAACGAAAAATTGCTCAAAATTTCTGTGGAAAAGTTGGGTAAAAATTGTACAAAAATTATTCAGAAAAAGTATTGACATAAGCATTTTTCTGCGATATTATAGAGGTAGCTTCTGAATAAAAAAATTATTCAGAAGGTAAAAAACAAAAATAGCCAAAATAACTCCACACTCTACGGATTAAGTCAGTTTTCCTCGCAGTTTAGCTGACTTAATCCAACTAAGAATAACAAAAACGCTGAAAACCAAACGAAAAACCAAAACGACAAAAATATAACAAAAACTTGGTAAAAAGCAACAAAAACGTAAAACTGAAATTTTAAAACGATACGGCTCGAAAGAGCCGTATTTTGCGTTATGTCTGCATATAAACATTAGTCAGAAAAGACATAAGAATTGCTTGTATCCTTCCCATAAGAAAAAATCCTAGCGGGGAAATATTGGGCATAAAAAGCTATGTTGATGTAGTATGCCGTACCATTAACAAGCTCTAATAGGCTATAAAGTTAAAAATGTTGTATATTCTACAACAAAAGTATACAGGCAAAATAACAGAGGTAAACCACTTAATGTTGTAAAAAATACTATAAAAAATGTATTCAAAAACTATTGCATTTTTAAAAAGTTTATGGTAATATGAAATCAGTCGAAAGACAAAAATAAAAACGCGAAAAAGAGTGTAACTAAAATAACAAAAACGCGAAGAGTAAATTAAAAGCAACAAGTCAAAATCCTGCGCAAGCGGGTGAGAAGGGAATTTAGCAAGCTCATAGGTAATTCCTAGCCATAAATTACTGCCCCTTGGGACGCGGAAATACCCGAAGGGGATCACTAGAAATTACCTAAAGCTCCGCTAAAGCGTTTGACTATGTAAAACAGACTAACCTCGTTTTAGAAAAGCACAACCGCTAAAACAGGTAAGCTCCAAAAAACGAGCGACAGTATGTTGAACAGAAGCCAAACTGAAAAAAGCGTTGAGCGCGTTTAAACTTCTTTATTAGCACCTTAGAAAAAAACAGAATAAAGAAGGGAAAAACAAGGACATTTGCCCCTCTAAACGAGGAGCGGTCTCAGCTAAGACGGTGAGAGTTGCGGTTTATAGTAATGTTTTAGTGCCGGATAACTCCCCGTCCTAGCTCCCCGAATCAAAAACTTATAGGGTTTTTGCCTGATTTATGACCTAAGGTAGAAACTATCATCTTGTAATAAAAGGGAGTAAAACTATATGAAGAGATCACGATTTTCTCGCAGTTTTCGTGGCTCATAACGCTCTGAAAAGAGCAAAACATGATATAATAAGGTTATGCTTAACCGCTTAATCTTATTTATATCTATTATCGCAGCAGTAATTTTAGCGTCTATGCTGTTTTTTACTACTCCAGCCGACCTCGGTCCGCTGGGGATTTTTGTGTTCTTTGTTATGGTCTATCTAGTAATGCTTGGGATTACTACTCTAGTAGTCAGTCTATTCGTTAAATTAGTCCTTAAAAAGAAAGAAATGAACTGGAAGGATTATGCTGACGCGGGGATTCTGGCATTTTGGCCAGTAATGGTTCTAGTCTTCATCTCTGTCGGATCGGCTAATATGTTATTTTCTCTAATTGGCGCGACAGTTTTTGTATTTTTAAGTATTTTTCTAATCCGAAAAGTGTGATAAAATAAGCATATGGATAATGGGAACGGAGGTCCAGCAAATCGTATCGCTCAAGGCTTTGAGTATATTTCTGAATCAGTAGATTTTAATCCAGAGCGTCTGCAGGATCCAAATCAAAAAGAACAGGATCCAGGAACTAACCAGGAAAAAGTTGGAAATAATCCTAATCAGAACAATGATGCCTATCTCGACCCCTCGATGCTCGGGACTGCGACAGTCCAAGCGATGCAATACGGTAATCAAGAACTAAATCCAGCGCTCGGGCAGGTTATCTCTGAAGGCGAAGCAGGAATGAAGACTCTAACCAAAGATCAGGTTTTAGCTACTGAAACTGGAACAATGAGATTTCAGAAGAACGGAGTGACGAGCGAGCAGGAACAGAGATTGGATAATCTAAAAAAAGAGCCGAACCTCTATCGACAGAGCGTAGATTTTATTAAAATTTCAAAACAGTCATTATCCTCTAGTTTTGCGGATAGAGCATATCTATCAGGAGGAGCGAAATAATGTCTGGCTGGGTGGTGTTAATTTTATTGTTCATTATTTTATCGGTGGTCATAATGGTTATAGTTAAAAATCTTAACCATAAGCGTAAATTAAAAGATTACGAGAGGCAGCTTAAATTAGTCCCATTACTAATACATCTCCCTCCATCAACGGATGACATTGAGGTCGGAGGAAGGGATGAACGCGACGTTAACGAAGAGGCCATCTCGAGCGCAACAGTTATGTATTCTATTATCGCTTCGACTCTCAAGAAGAAAAGTCTAGATACGGCTATCTACGGTCAGAGATATTTCTCCTTTGATATTGTAACCGTAGAAGGATTTGTAAAATATTATGCAGTCGTTCCGGCGGTTTTAGAAGAAACTATTAAACAGGCTATCGTTTCGAGCTATCCGACCGCGCGTCTAGAGGAAGCAGACCAGGAGATTATCTTTCAGGACGGAATGACGGCTGATGTTGTCGCCGGCGGAGAATTTGAGCTAAAAAAGCCTTTCTCATATCCGCTCGCAACGTATGAAGACAGTAAATGGGATGCTCAAACAGCGATTTTGAATGCCTTTGCGAAAGTAAAAGAGAATGAGGGGATGGCGATTCAGATTCTATTCCGCCCAGCCGATCCGAAATGGACTCAAAAGTCAGAAAAAATGGTTGGTGACATTAAAGGCGATAAAACCTATCGAGGCTCAAATTTGCCGCTTCGAATACTTCATTTACTCATCGATATAATTAAAGCTCCATTTGAAGTTCCGAGTGAACACAAATATGATAATGGTGAGGTACTATCCCAACCAAAGCAGGAAGAAGTTGCTGCAATTGAAAATAAGGCAAAATATCCAGGCTTCGAAACTTTAATTCGTGTGATTGCCGCAACCCCGACAAAACAGCGCTCAGAAGCCTTAGTTGGCGGAATTGTGGCCTCATTTTCGCAGTTTGACTCCCCAGCCTTTAACGGTTTTAAATATAATATGTTAAAAAAGAGCGATCAGCTGGCTTCAGATTACATTTTTCACAATTTTCCGATTAAGAACCGACATTGTATATTAAATACTATAGAATTGGCATCAATTTTTCATCTTCCGAGTCAATCTTCGATTCCAAGCTCAGGTGTTGAAAGGCAGCAAACTAAACAGGTTGACGGCCCAGCAAGATTAACGACCGAAGGAGTTATCCTTGGCATAAATGAATATCGTGGAGAAAAGAAAGAAATTCGGCTCGCTGAAAAAGATCGTCGTCGTCATACCTATATCATTGGTGCTACCGGTATGGGTAAATCTGTTCTCCTTAAAAATATCGCATATCAAGATATGATGGATGGTCGTGGTTTTGCGTTCATTGATCCGCACGGCGACGTAACAGAGGAGCTCCTTTCGATGGTTCCGCCAGATAGAATCGACGATGTTATCTATTTTGACCCGAGTGACCTCGAAAACCCAATCGGTATGAATATGTTTGAGTATCAGACCGAAGAACAAAAAGATTTCATTGTTCAAGAGGGAATTAACATGCTTTACTCTCTCTATGATCCAGGTCATACAGGTATTTTTGGCCCTCGCGGAGAACAAATGTTTAGAAACGCCGCGCTACTCTTAATGGCAGATCCGAGAGGTGCAACATTCATTGACGTCCCAAGATGTTTTATCGATCCAGAACTCGTAAAGGAAAAACTCCAGTTTGTAACAGATAAAAACGTCTATGATTATTGGACTAAAGAGTTCCCGGCAAGCCAAAAATCTAATGATGCTGGCGAGGTTGTGACATGGTTTGCTTCAAAATGGTCGCCATTTATCTCAAATACAATGATGAAAAATGTGCTCGGTCAGGTTAAATCCGGCTTCAATATCCGAGACGTTATGGACGGGCAAAAGATTCTTCTGGTTAACCTCTCTAAAGGTAAGCTCGGAGAATTAAACAGCAAGCTACTCGGTATGATCTTCGTTATGAAGTTCCAGAGTGCGGCGATGAGCCGTGTCGATACTCCAGAGGACGATCGTAAGGACTTTTGTCTCTTTGTAGATGAGTTTCAGAATTTCTCGACCGAAAGCTTTGAATCTATTCTTTCAGAGGCTAGAAAATTCCGTCTTAATCTTGTTGTCGCAAACCAGTTTATGACTCAGCTCACGGATAAAATCAGGGAAGGCGTGCTCGGTAATGTTGGAACTGTTATTGCTGGTCGTGTAGGCGTAACAGATGCGGAAATGCTCGAAAAAGTCTTTACCCCGACCTTTAAAGCGGAAGATCTCCATAAACAGCCTAATTTCCACGCTATTACAACCGTAATGATGTTTGATATGCCGACTGCTCCGTTTACTATGAACCTTATCCCTCCGATGGGAGAGGAGAATCCAGAGGTATTTGAAAGCCTTAGGAAATATTCTGCCACTAAATATGGTCGTCCGCGCGCCGAGGTTGACCGAGAAATTAACGAGCGTATGACGCCTAAAAAGCCTAAGCCAAAAATGTCAGAAAGCCAAGCGGAGGAAATGATTAACGCTCTTGCAGGAGAGCCTAAAACTCCAGCTAAAAATACCATTACCCCACCAGAAGGGGATGATCTAGTAGGAAATGTTGTTCAGCCAGTAAAACGAGCAAGCTATCTTGATAAATGGAAAGCTGCTCCGAAAACCGCCGAGAAGAAATCTGAAACAGTGTCAGAAAATACTCCAGAACAAAAACTTGAGTCTTCAAAAGAACATGATCGTATGCACGATGGCGACGTGATTAAATTGCGCTAAATTACAAAAACAATTCAAAACGGTATAAGTAGGCTCTTTGAGTTCAAAGCCGCCTTAAAACGGCTCTCATTGCGTTAAAAGAGGTAAAATACTTGACTTTTGATTCTATAAGGCTTATACTTGAAAAAGATATCAAGAGAGGTAAAACGGTGGGAAATCCCCCCGGTATCAGAGGTAGAAAGTAATAAGAGGAAAAAAGATGGCAAAAGAAGAGTATGACAGCTCAGAAATTCAGGTGCTTGAAGGTCTTGAACCAGTCCGTGTCCGTCCTGGTATGTATATCGGATCGACCGGATATGACGGTCTTCATCACTTGATTAAAGAGATTGCTGATAACGCAATTGATGAGGCGATTGCGGGATATTGTACAAAAGTACAGATTACAATATTAAATGACGGCGGCGTTAGAGTCGACGATAATGGACGTGGTATCCCTGTAGATATTCATCCTAAAACGAAAAAATCAACCCTTGAAACAGTCTTAACAGTGCTTCACGCTGGTGGTAAATTCGGCGGTGGCGGCTATAAAGTTTCCTCTGGTCTTCATGGTGTTGGTTCTTCGGTTGTAAACGCCTTATCTTCTCATATGACAGCGGAAGTTTACCGAGATGGAAAAATCCATCATATCGAATTTGACGTCGGAAAACCAACCTCAGATTTACAGATTACCGGTAAAACCGATAAAAACGGAACCAGTATTACTTTCTACCCTGATCCGACCATCTTTAAAGAAACTGTAACCTTCGATTATGACTGGGTTTCTCACTATGCAAGACATCAGGCTTACCTCACTAAAGGAATTCTTATCGAAGTTTCAGATGAGAGAACAGGGAAGCGCGAAAGCTTTTACTTCGAAGGCGGAATTTCCAGCTATGTTAAGAGACTAAATAACGGTAAAGAAGTCCTTGCGGACGGAATTTTCTATGTCGATAAACAGATTTCAGATAGTGAAGTAGAAATTGCCGTACAATATAACGACAGCTTCGCAGAAACGATGAAACCGTTTGCTAATAACGTCCTCACCCCTGATGGCGGAACGCACGTAGTGGGCTTTAGAACGGCCCTAAACCGTGTTATTAACGATTACGCGCGCAAGAATAACCTCCTAAAGGAGAAAGAAGATAACCTTACTGGTGACGATATTAAAGAGGGACTAGTTGCAGTTATCTCTGTTAAATTACCTAACCCAGAATTTGAGGGGCAGACAAAAAATAAGCTTGGGAATCCAGAGGTTAGAGGTTATGTCGACAAGGTTATGAGCGAATACTTCGGTTATTACCTCGAGGAAAATCCAGCGATTGCAAAGAAAATTGTTCAAAAAGCTACTCTTGCAGCAAGAGCTCGTAAAGCAGCTCGCGCGGCGCGTGATAACGTTATCAGAAAGGGTGCGTTCGACGGCTTAAATCTTCCGTCAAAACTCGCCGATTGTAGCTCAAAGTCAAGAGATAACTGTGAACTCTTTATCGTCGAGGGTAATTCGGCGGCTGGTTCCGCAAAAGAAGGGCGTGATTCTTCAATTCAGGCGATTCTTCCGCTTCGCGGTAAAGTCCTTAACACTGAAAGAGCTCGTCTTGATAAGATGTATGCAAACGCAGAAATCGTATCCTTGATTAAAGCCCTGGGAACTGGAATTGGTGACCAATTCGATATTTCCGGCCTTCGCTACGATAAAATTGTGTTCATGACCGATGCTGATGTCGATGGTGCTCACATCTCGACTCTACTTCTTACATTCTTCTTTAGGTATATGCCAGAACTAATTAAAGAAGGACACGTTTATCTCGCTAAACCGCCTCTTTTCGGTTTGATTAAGGGAACGGGAAGCGGACGTAAAATTGAATACATTTATAATGAAGATGCTCTTGAGGCTACTCTTACTAAAAGAATTAACGAGAAAAAGGCTGCCGGAACGAAGATTAATGAAGATGATGAACGCTTTAAACAAGCTGGTTATACCGCCCAACAGCGCTTTAAGGGTCTTGGCGAGATGGACGCAAGTCAGCTCTGGGAAACTACAATGAATCCAGAGAATAGGACGATTATCAGAGTTAATATTGAAGATGCAGAAAAAGCAGACGCAATCTTTACCAAATTAATGGGACAAGAGGTCGAAATGCGTAAAAACTTTATTCAGTCGAGAGCAGCTTCGGTTGATCTTGATGACTTGGACTTCTAGAAAGGATAGAATATGGTAGATAAGAAAATCAATCCCGAAGACGAAAAAGATGTCAGTAAAAATACTGGAGTTCCAGATAGCGCGGACGACCAGGGTGTAGATGAAACATTTGGTGGAACAGATACTAGCGACGAAGAAATCGTTAAAGTTGGTGGCCTAACTGCGACAGAAGGCGCAGATGGCGTAGAAGAGCTAACTGTCGAGAACGTCATGGAAGACTCGTTTATCCGTTATTCCATGTCAGTTATTATCGACCGTGCTTTGCCAGATGTCCGTGATGGTCTTAAACCAGTTAACCGACGTATTCTTTATGCGATGCAGAAAAACGGTTGGAAGGCTCCTCACGCAACAGTTAAATCAGCGCGTATCGTCGGCGAAGTCATGGGTAAATATCATCCGCACGGCGACTCATCGATTTACGATGCGATGGTAAACCTCGCCCAGCCTTGGAAAATGAGATATACTCTAGTCGAAGGTCAGGGTAACTTCGGCTCTATGGATGGCGATGAGCCAGCTGCTTCACGTTATACTGAGGCTAGAATGGATAAGGTCGGCGCCGAGCTTCTTGCTGACATTGAAAAAGACACGGTTGATTTTAGAGATAACTTCGACGGAACCGAGAAAGAACCAGTAGTTCTACCGGCCGCACTCCCTAACATTCTCTTAAACGGACAGATGGGTATTGCTGTCGGTATGGCGACAAATATCCCCCCTCATAACCTCTCGGAAGTTGTTGATGCAACAGTTGCACAAATCGACAATCCTGAAATCTCGCTTGAAGAACTAATGAAGCACGTTAAAGGTCCAGATTTCCCGACCGGAGCTGAAGTCTATGGCGGCGAGCCGATGAAACAGGCTTACGCAACTGGTAAAGGTTCAGTTACGATTCGTGCAGTCGCTAATATCGAAGAGAGAAAAGGCGGACGTTATAATATCGTCATTACCGAAGTTCCGTATGGAATGAGTAAAGAGGCATTTATTGAGAAAGTTCGTCAGCTCGTTCTTGATAAAAAGATTACTCATATTGCTGATGCGCGTGACGAATCTGCTCGTGGTAAAGTTCGTGTTGTCGTTGAGCTTAAAAAGGATGCTTTCCCAAAGAAGATTTTAAACCAGCTCTATAAATTAACGGATCTTCAGACAACTTTCCACTACAACGTTCTCGCACTTGTCGACGGAATCCAGCCTCGTGTGATGGGACTTAAAGAGATTCTCGCTGAATTTATTAAACATCGTCAGAAGGTTATTCGCCGAAGGACCGAATATGACCTTAGAAAGGCGAAAGAACGCGCACATATCTTAGAGGGCTTGAAAATTGCGCTCGACAATATCGACGAAGTAATTAAAACGATTCGCGAGTCTTATGATGATGCAGATAAACAGCTTATGAAAAAATTCGGACTTTCCGAGATTCAGGCTGCCGCTATTCTTGCGATGCAACTTCGCCGTCTTCAGGGGCTAGAGCGCGATAAGATAGAGGAAGAATTAAAAGAACTTCATGCACTTATCGCAAAGTACGAAGAAATTCTTGCTGACGAAATGAAGATTCTTGGAGTTGTAAAAGAGGAGCTTCTTGCACTTAAGGATAAATACGGCGACGAGCGCCGCTCAAAAATCTTTAATCATGAGCTTGGGAAGTTTAGCGAAGAAGAATTAATCCCAGAGGAAGAATCTGTCATCCTCTTAACAGCAGAGAACTACGTTAAACGCGTCTCTCAAAACGATTTTCGCCGTCAAAATCGTGGCGGAAAAGGTAAACGCGGTATGACGACGAAAGAAGAAGATGTCATTTCTCAGATTATTACCGCTTCAAGTCATGATTTTCTACTCTTCTTTACGTCTCAGGGCAGAATGTTCAGATTAAAAGCTTACGAAATTCCGCAGGCTTCGCTTGCCGCAAAGGGAACAGCGGCCGTAAATCTCTTAAATATGCATCCAGATGAGAAAGTTACAGAGGTCATTAAAGAGGATTCAGGCGTTGCGGTTGATGAAGGCTTCCTCTTTATGTGTACAAAGAAGGGAACTATTAAGAAAACCGCTATTAAACAGTACCTTAACGTTCGTTCAAATGGTCTAATCTCGATTAAACTTGATCCAGGAGATGAACTGAAGTGGGTCAAAGCGACAACAGGTAAGAATGACATCATTATTTCTACCTCCGCTGGACAAGCGATTCGCTTTAATGAAGCAGATGTCCGCGCTATGGGACGCTCAGCGATGGGTGTTCGAGGAATTAGGCTTCGTCCAAAAGATGAAGTAGTCGGAATGGACATTGTTACTGATCCAAATCAGAAACTAATTGCGGTTTCTGCAAACGGCTATGGAAAAGCTACCCTAGTTTCTAACTTCCCGACCCATAAACGCGGCGGAGTTGGAATTAAAGTTGCGGCCGTAACAGCTAAAACCGGTACAATCGTAGCAGTACATACTCTAGATCCAGAGGCAAAAGAAGTGATTATGATGTCTACTAAAGGACAGGCAATTAGAGTAGCTGTTAAAGAAATCCCTACCCTTGGACGCGCTACTCAAGGTGTCCGCATCATGAGAATGGCAGACGGGGATACTGTTGCTTCGCTCGGAATTGTCTTACCAGAAGAGAAAGAAGATGAAGTAGCTGACGACAAAAAAGCTAAAGAAGCTCCAAAGAAGAAATAAAAAAGTGGTCTAAAAAGCGGGCGAAAGCCCGTTTTTTAGTGTTTAAACATAAGTACAATCTAAGGTTTAAACCGCTTATGTTCTACCCCTGTTATTTTTAGGTTCTAAAAACTAAAATTGGACTTTAAAAACAGGGGTAAAACGTTCAAAAATGACATTTTGATAATAAAAAAGCTTCAAATAAACATTAAAGGTGTAACAATTTTAGAAAAACCACCCCTGTTAAAATATGCAAAAATTATGCTTATGCTTGACTTATTTCTAAAAATCCATATAGTCTCGCGCGTAAAAGCTAAAAAGGAGAAAATATGGCTAATCATATAAAGTTTAAAAATGTCATTGCTAGTTCGGCATTGATTCTCTCGGGCGTTACTAGCCCGAACGTCTTTGCGGACACGGGGAATTATCAAATTCCAATTGGATTTGACGATCGCCCCCAGTTTGAACTAACGAAAATCGATTTAACGAATAATAAATTTGATTTTGGAGTAACGCAGGTACGTTTGCCGGGGGACATTTTAACTTTTGGAGCATGGATTGTTAATGATTTTGATATAGATAATTTAGATGACCTAGATGAAACTTCCTTAACGGAAGCATTTTGGAATGGAGATAGAGATATTTCGTCCTATTATCATCATTCTAAAAATACTACTAGACATTACATAACTCCAGCGACTGTTAATCTAGCTGAAGAGTCAACAGGAAAAATGTTCTACATGGCGGAATTGAGCGATGGTACTGTTTGGGCTAACCTGGTTGACTATAGTGATTGTCTATCTGGCTGGACTTTCGGCAAGGCTTGTATTGCGGATACGTTTGAGCAGGAAATGGGCTTTGCCACGACTATTAACTACGTCCTGGCAGATGTAGAAATTGAATCTACTGAACCTACCGAACCGGAGCCTACCGAACCAGAACCGACTAATCCTACGGACAATACGGATCCGATTAACCCCATCGATCCTACTGAACCTACGGACCCAGTAGAACCTGAGGAGCCTATAGATCCAGTAGAGCCTACTGAACCTGTCAATCCAGTAGATATAACAGATAACCCTGACTCGGGTCAGACTAATCCAACAGATAGCGATTTAAACAATCTAGATAATACATTAATAGAGAAGAATACGGATTCAGAAGAGAAAGAACCGAAAGTTATAGAGTAAATCATCGAAACTGTTAAAACTGTAGAAGTCGCCAGCTCGACTGCCTCAAACAGTTTAAGCGACTCTAGCAATTCCGATGGCTCAGACAGTTCTAAAGATGCTGAAACGGATAAGACAGAATATAATACCGATGAAAAAGCCGACGAATCCGTACTAGAAGTTCCAGAGCTAGGGAAGAAAAACGATAATATTTTAAATAATTTATCTTGGATTTTAATCTTTATTTCCGGGATGTTACTCGGCACAACTTCAACTTGGTTCTTATTGTCTGATCATAAGAAAATGAAACAAAATCGACAATAAGACGCACCTTTAAGGAAAGACTGTTAAGATACATCTTTCTTCATTCGCCCGCCCTAGCCGCAGAGTCATAATTTCTAAAAGCTATAATTTAGGCAGTTCAGGGCGGGACTAGAACTTTAAAAGTATGATACAATAGGGTTATGGATAGTTTTTATATTCTTTTGGCATTTGTTCTTGGATGGCTTATTGCGCAATCCGCAAAAGTAATCATTGCTTTAATCTTAAGAAAAGGGAAGCTTAAATTTTCGGAGTTTCTAGAGATTATGATGAAATCTGGCGGTATGCCTTCTGGCCACACCGCGAGTTTTGTTGCGGCGACCTTAACCATTGGTTTTAGAGTTGGTTTTGACTCGGCTCTATTCGCGCTAGCAGTCTGTAATACAATAATTATTATTTATGATGCAACAAATGTTAGATATGCAGTAGGGCAGCAGGGAAAGCTCCTTAATAAAATCGCTTCCGATACACAACTAGCAAAGCCTCTAAAATTGGTTGAAGGCCATACCGTAGCACAGGCAATTGTCGGCTTCATTATCGGAGTATTAATCGCTTTTTCTATCCAATTTATCAATTTTGGAAGAATTTTTTAAGAAAAATAAAAAAAGTTTAAAAAAAGTCTTGACTTTAATTTCGAGATGGTATAAGATTAGAAGTATTGAAGACTGCGAGAGAAGTTATTTTAGTAGTCTTGAGAAATTTAACAGTTCAGTTGTGCAATTTATTTGAAAAATTATTTTTCAATTTCATCGTCAGTTTATTTATTTTAATTTGAGTTTTCAAACTTAAAACCTTAATGGAGAGTTTGA
>JAFVCN010000001.1 GCA_017479205.1 Candidatus Saccharimonadota bacterium | reverse complement strand
TGATTTCGAGACTTATAAGAAAACTGTTGCGAAGCTCGGTCTTAGGAAATAATTCACTAATAATAAGCTCTAGCTCGGTTATCGAGATAAACTATAGCTTGGCTAGAAGAAAAAATCTCCGAAAATTCGGAGATTTTTTATACGCAAAATACATAAAAAGACCCTCACGGAAATCCGCGAGGGCTTTTAATGTGCTTTTACAAACTAGTTGATAACTTCTGCAGGTAATTCTAACTCCAAAGTTTTAGCTCCCGAGATTCCTTTTGCCCTGTTTTGGTCGCGTAGCCTCATCATTTGCTGATCTTTCTCGTAGAATAAGTCTCCGAGCTGAGCCCACTCAAAAGCAATGCCATTTGTCAAATCCTGCTTTTTATAGCGGAGCCTGTGTTCAAGTGAGCACCAAGCATTCTGCAATATCGTTCTGATTTGAATCTCGACGATATTCCACTCGTAGTCTTCACTAAGCGCAGTTCTAGTCTCGCAGATTAAATGCAAAGAGCGATAGCCCGACGTTTTCGGATTACTGATATAATCTTTTTCCGTAACGACTTTGAGCGTGTCTCTCACCATCAAAGCGTCTCTTACCCTCTGGACATCATCTAGAAAAGGAGTAATAATCCTTACTCCAGCGACATCATGCATTTCTCTAAAGGTTTCAACGCAAGGCTGTAATCCTCTGATTTCGCATTTGCTCATCGCTGAGCGAAATGACTTCGTTCGACTAGTTACTGCCTCTATCGGAGAATAGTCATATTTTTTTCTCATATCATATTCTAAATTCTCGATATGAGTTAGAATACTTCTAAGACCACACTCTCTAAGAGCTACAATCTCGTCATACGCATCTTCTAGCTTGTAAATATCTAATTGCTCCATATTTTTAAACCCCCTATGGAATGTAATGTGCGACCTGTGGTAAGGTCTAGTCAAAGTTTCCGCCGTATTTACGGCTAAAGTTTCACCACCAAAACTCTTATGTCTATTTTACCACATTTTGCCGAAAAAGTCAATTCATGATATAATAAAAGAGTCAAATTAACTGGGAAGACGGCAGATATTTATCTCTAAAATCCGAGAAAAACGGGCAGTTTTAGCGGTAAATACCTGAAGTTTTCCCAAGAAAGGTGTATTTTAATGGAAATAATCAACCCAACGGGGAAGAAAACTCTCCAAGTTTCGACTGATTTTTGTGGCAAAAAACTGACATTAGAAGTAAATCGTGTTGGTTTTAGAACCACTAGCTCTGTACTCGTTACTTATGGAGATACAACTGTTTTAGGATCGGTCGTAGTTTCAGATAAACCAGTCCAGCAAGATTTCTTCCCATTATCTATTGATTATGAAGAAAAATTTTATGCAGCTGGAAAAATTTCTAGCTCACGTTTTATTAAGCGTGAAGGGAAGCCGGCGGATGAGGCAATCCTAATTGGGCGTTTAATTGACCGCCCGATTCGCCCGCTTTTCCCGAAAGGTTATCGCCAGGAAGTACAGGTTGTTGCAACTGTACTCTCGATGGATCCAACCTTCCGTCCAGACATGGTCGGTATGATTGCGGCATCTTCTGCGCTTTATAATGCTGGAATCCCGTTTGATGGGCCAGTAGCGGGGCTGAGAATTGGCCGCGTTAATGGAGAATTTAAAGCCTTCTTAAGCCCAGAAGAGCGTGAGGCTTCTGATCTCGACCTCGTAGTCGCAGTAAAAGACGAGAAGGTCGTGATGGTTGAAGCGGGCGCTAATGAAGTCCCAGAAGAGGTTATTATTGAGGCGATGCGCTGGGCAGTAGAGAATGTTCAGCCGGCTCTTAAACTTCAAAAGGAGCTTCGCAAGAAAATTGGCGTTGAAGAAAAAGAATATGAACTCGTTCTTCCTGATGAAGAAATCCAGAAGACAGTTGACGCATGGACGCTTGAAAAGTTTAAAGGTGCTGACGGTAAAACTGGAACAAAGATTCGCGGAAACGTAATTGAAAGAAAGAAGATTTGCGACGAGCTCCATGAAGAGATGGACGCTGATTTTGCATTAAAGTTTGGCGAAGGCGAAACTGATGAAGAAAAAATCGCAGATTATGACGAGCGCTTAAAGGGGGAATATGACGCAGCTTTCGAGCTTGCAGTCCATCATGAAGTTCGTCGTGCGATCGTTGAAGACGGAGTCCGTCCAGATGGTCGTAAAACTACCGAAGTACGCCCACTCAGCTCGCAAACTGGAATCTTACCACGCGTTCATGGCTCTAGCCTCTTTACTCGTGGTCTTACTCAAGCTATGAATATCGTTACTTTAGCGCCGCTGAGCTTTGCGCAGATGGTTGATACGATGGAAGTAACTGAAGGCGAACGTCGTTATATGCATCATTATAATGCTCCGAGTTACACAGTTGGAGAATGTGGCCGCTTAGGCAGTCCTGGACGTCGTGAAATTGGGCATGGCTATCTTGCAGAACGTGCGCTGATCCCAGTTTTGCCGTCGAAAGACGATTTTCCATACGCAATTCGTTCTGTAACTGAGATTATGTCTCAGAACGGATCGACTTCGATGGCTGCGACTTGTTCGTCTTGTATGGCCTTAATGGATGCTGGCGTACCTTTGAAACGTCCAGTTTCTGGCGTTGCAATGGGATTGATGGTTGACGTTCCGGCGGGAACGGATATTACAACCAAAGATATTGATAAAGCGTATGTTCTAACTGATTTAATGGATGCCGAAGATTTTGCTGGCGATATGGACTTTAAGGTAACTGGTACAACTGAAGGTGTAACTGCACTTCAGATGGATATGAAAGTTCATGGTCTCCCAGTAGATATTCTCGAAAAAGCAATTAAACAGTCTCATGAAGGCCGCATGTTCATTCTAAATCACATGCTTTCGGTTATCCCTGAGCCAAAAAATAAACTTTCTGATTTTGCACCAAGAATTGAAAAATTACAAGTTAAGCAAGATAAGATCGGTGCAATTATCGGCAAGGGTGGAGAAATGATCAATAAAATTACCTCCGAAACCGGAGCGCAAGTTGATATTTCTGATGATGGACTAGTAACAGTCTCCAGCCCGAACGGAGAATCGATTGATAAGGCATTAGAATGGATTAAAGGCCTTATCGAAGAGCCAGAAGTAGGAAAGATTTATAACGGAACCGTCGTTTCGATTAAAGATTTTGGAGCCTTTATCAATATTATGCCTGGAATTGACGGTATGCTTCACATTTCACA
Organism: Candidatus Saccharimonadota bacterium; assembly: GCA_017479205.1. GTDB lineage: Bacteria > Patescibacteriota > Saccharimonadia > Saccharimonadales > Saccharimonadaceae > Nanosyncoccus. Next base: position 28,219 of record JAFVCN010000001.1, on the reverse strand, counting down.
AATTTCCGACAAACGGGTTGAAAAAGTTGAGGACGTCTTAAAGATGGGCGATAAAGTTCGCGTTCGCCTTGAAGCGATTGATGATAACGGTCGTATCAGTCTCTCAATGAAACATCTTGATTAAATAAGAAAAGTATGTTAAAATAAGATAAGTTTTTAAATAATAAAGGTTAAAAGAATGAGTTTTTCTATATTAAAGAAGATTGGCGATGCACAGAAAAAATCTGCCGTTGTCGACGTTCGTTCTGGCGATACCGTCAAGGTTACCCAAAAAATTAAGGAAGGAAATAAGTTTCGTTCTCAGGTCTTCGAAGGTGTTGTTATCCGCACTGATCGTAAAGATTCTCATACGGCTCGTATTACCGTCCGTAAAATCGCTTCGGGTATTGGAGTTGAGAAGAGTTTCTTAATTCATAGCCCGCTTGTCGAAAAAATTGAAGTTACAAAGCGCGCGAAAGTTCGCCGCAAGAATCTTACCTACTTACGCGAGCGCTCTGGTAAATCTGCGCGTCTTACTGGTAAAGATTTCGATCGTAACGCCGTAAATGAACTTCCAGTAGAGAATCATGCTGAAGAGGAAAAAGTCGAAGCTCCAGAAGAAGCAAAGACTGAAGAAACTAAAGAAGCTTAGTTTTAGAAAATAAACCCTAATATTAGGGTTTATTTTTATAGTTAAACATTTTGCATTTCTAAAGTGTTTATGTTAAAATAATTGTATGATACTTTTCGACCACGTGACGAAGTCTTATTCTGGCGATAAAAAGCCAGCGCTCGATAATGTATCGCTTCATATTGAGGCGAATGAGTTCGTCTTTTTAGTAGGAAAAAGTGGGGCCGGAAAGTCGACTTTAATTAAAATGATTACTAAGGAAGAGATGCCGGACGAGGGGAAGATTATTATCGGCGGTATCGACCTTGACTATGTTAAAAAACGTCACATTCCGCATTATCGTCGTCGTATCGGTACGGTTTTTCAGGATTTCAAATTGCTTCCAACCCGTACTGTCTATGAAAACGTGGCTTTTGCGCTTGAAATCGCCGGTATGAGTAACCGCGAAATTGAGCGAACCGTTCCAAAAGTACTTGATCTAGTTGAACTATCTGACGTTGCCTATAAATTTCCAGATAATATCTCTGGTGGGCAAAGACAGAGAACTTCGATTGCGCGTGCCGTAGCAAGACAACCGAAAATTTTAATTGCAGATGAGCCGACTGGAAACCTTGATGTTGAAACTGGACAAGGTATTCTTGACTTACTTGAAAAGATTAATGATTACGGAACAACTGTTCTTGTTACAACGCATGACGCAAATGCAGTTAATCACCTAAAGAAACGTGTCGTGACGTTAAGAGATGGCAAAATTGTAAGTGACCAAAAAGAACATGGTATTTACCGTCTTGATGGGGATAATGACGGATTTTCGCTCCCGCAACCTGGACATTTACATCCTGAAACTTATCTTATGCGCGATCAGCGTAAACAGCCGCCGCGAAGGAGATTAATCCAATGAACAAAAAATCAACTCTAAATCGCCTAAAAATTATGGCTAAGACTGGTGGCGGTCATTTCTTCCGTCAATTTGCGCGCATTTTTAAATATGGCGCGATTGGGTTTGGGCGAAATATTTGGCTTTCTCTTACCGCGACAATCGTTACAACATTAACTCTAATTTTACTTTTTGCAACCATTGTAGCCGGATCAGTCTTAACTTCTACTGCAAATGCGATGCGTGAAAAAATTGACATTTCTATTTTCTTTGAATCTGATACTACTAAGGAAGATCTCGCTAAAATGGCTGAGACGATTAAAAAAGATAGTAATGTTAAAAGTGTTGAATATTCTACCTCTGAAGAAGAATATGAAAAACTTTATCAAGGATATAAAGATTCAGATAACCAGAGTATGCTCACTACGCTTGGAATCGTCGGCAAGGAAATGATGATTCAACGCCAACCGGCGGCAATGCGTATTAAAGTTTATAATACCGACGATCTCTCTAGTATTAAAAACATAGTCAACTCCGACGAAGATTTCATAAAGCATCTTAGTAAAAAAGAGGACCCAACTTATAATACAAACAGTTCCGCAATTCAAACTATTTCAAGTTGGGCAGATATTGCTACTAAAGGCGGTACCGCACTCTCTATTCTCTTTCTTGTCATTTCTACACTCGTAATCTTTAATACAATCCGTATGGCGATTTATAGTCGCTCTGAAGAAATTTATATGGAAAAATTAGTTGGGGCGGGAAATGCCTTTATCCGCGGACCGTTCTTAGTTGAAGCGATGATGTCTGGTGTTTTTGCTGGCATTATTTCAACCGTACTAAGTCTAATTGGTTATTTTACATTAAGCCCAAGGCTCGAAGCATACGAGATTCAGGTCGGGAATATTAATACTTTTCTAGCTGAACCAAAAAACATAATTTTACTTGCGCTCGCAGCGATTTTAACTGGTTCGGTTATTACTCTTATTTCCGCAAGGCTTGCAATCCATAAATATCTCAAGCATTTTTAACTTGCATTTTCTGAAGGCTTTTGCTATAATTAAATTATTAAATCCGACCAGAAATGGCCGGATAATTTAAACTAAACCCAAAGGAGTTATAATGGAAAATTTAGACTTAAAAGCCATGACGGCTATGGTAAAAGTCATTTCCGAAGAAAAAAGTTTACCAGAAGAAGTCGTTCTTGACGTAATTCAAAATGCAATTGCGGCAGCTTGGCGTAAGGAAGTAGGCGAGAAAGATATGAATGTTCGCACTACGTTAAATCTACAAAACGGCGAAGCATTTGTCTTTATTGACCGCGAAGTTATCGAAGACGGCCTAGCATATAATCCTGCAACTGAAATTCCAGAAAGCGAAGCTAAAGGCGCTAAAATTGGCGACATCGTTTCCGAAAAAATCGAAGTTAAGCAATTTGGTCGCGTAGCTTCACAGACCGCAAAACAGGTCGTTGTTCAAAGATTACGCGAGGCAGAACGCGATTCTATCCTTGCTGCCTTCGAGGATAAAGTTGGAACTATCGTTACTGGCATGATTTCGCGCGTTGAGCCAAAAATCGTTCGCATCGACATGGGTAAGGCTACTGGTATTATGCCTCGTTCGGAGCAGATTGATGGCGAGTTTTATACCGTTGGCGAACGTATTAAAGTTCTAGTTAAAGAAATTGAGCGTAATGATCGCGGCGCTCAGCTCATCTTATCTCGTGGGTCCGCTGAATTTGTTAAACAACTATTTATTCAAGAGGTTCCTGAAGTAGAGAACGGTACCGTTGAAATTCGTGCAATTGCGCGTGAGGCGGGCCGTAGAACTAAAATTGCCGTCGCTTCGACCGTTTCTGGCATTGATCCAGTTGGAACCTTTGTTGGCGGACGTGGCGTTCGTGTTCAGGCAGTTACTAATGAGATTGGCGACAAAGAAAAAATCGACATCATCAACTGGAGCGATAATCCTTCTGAATACATTCGTGAAGCTATCAGCCCAGCAGAGGTAATGAAAGTTGAAGTAGATAAGAAACATGCAAAAGTTTTCGTTACCGAAGATCAGCAGTCTATTGCGATTGGACGACAAGGACAGAACGTTCGTCTTGCTTCCAAATTAACTGGATTCGACCTCGACATCGTACTTGCTGAAGCGCCAAAGAAGAAGAAACGCACAAACGTAGAAGATTCTCTCCTCTCAGCGATTGAAGAAAGTTCAGATACTGCGGAAGAAGTTGAAGAAGAAGCCGTAGCGACTGAAAAAGATAAAACAGCTGAAGAATCTAAAGAAGCTTAAAAATAAATATCCTCCTTTAGCGGAGGATATTTTTTATTTTCTAGCAACAGGTTTCTTTTTTCCTAGATTATCAACTTTATCTGAGATTTTCTTAATTCTTGTTTGTATCCATTTCTCAAAGAACGTGTCCATTGTCCATCTAAAGGCCTTGTTCATTAAGAACATCATCAGAGGAACTATCGCCGCAGCCCCAACAAATAGACCAATTGCATTAGGATTAAAATCTATATTCATACCGAAGATTTTTTCTGAAACTGTCTTTAAAACGACTGCCGCCATAGTAAAACCAAAAGCACAGCCGCCGACAATAATAGTTTTCCATTTATCAAACGGGCGACAAAGTTTAATAAGGTAGACCAATCCAACTACGCCCCAGACTAATGTACAAACAGTAGAGAGACTACTGCGTTCTAAGTGTAAGACATTAGCGCCAATAGCAGTAGTAGCAAAAATCATAATTAGATTCGTTAGAGCTGCTGGCGCAGCGTTAAAGATGACGTTCTTAATAAAGTTACCTTTAATTAACCCCTCGTTTGGAATCTGGGCTAAGAAGAAGCTCGGGATTCCGATTGTAAACATAGTTACAAGCGAAACTTGTGTCGGTAATAATGGATATGAAAAGACTAGACCAATTGAAATTAGCGCCATGAGAAAAGAAAAGATATTTTTAACTAAGAATAGGGAACCAGAGCGCTGAAGGTTATTAACGACTCTTCGCCCCTCGCGCACGACTGATGGCATTTTTGAAAAATCAGATTCAAGTAATACTAGCTGTGAAGCCTGAGCCGCAGCGTCAGAACCACTAGCCATCGCAACCGAACAATCTGCATCTTTTAGCGCTAAAACGTCATTAACGCCGTCACCAACCATCGCAACAGTTCTACCGGCCTCGCGAAGTATGTTGATAATACGGCGTTTCTGATTCGGGGTAACGCGCCCTAAAACGACATTTTCTAAAACTGCTTTTTTAAAGTTTGCGCCAGAACCAAGTTTTGTCGCATCAACATATCTCTCTGCACCAACAATTCCAGCTTGTTTTGCTACTTCTGAAACTGTTTCTGGGTTATCCCCCGAAATAACTTTAACCTCTACTCCCTGTTCAGCAAAATATTTAAACGTAGCTGGAGCAGTTTCGCGAATTTCATTTCGAAGCACGATGAGGGCCAGCGGAGTCACTTTAGCCGTTAAAGCCTTCTCGCCGTTATCACTAGCATTAGAAATTAGCTTCCCGCCATATTTTCCAAATACTAGAACTCGGTAGCCTTTCTTTGAATATTTTGCAACAGACCTTGAAATATTTTTATAATCGTCACGCATAATAAATTCTGGCGCGCCGATAACAAAAGCAGCTTTATTAAACTGAACTCCAGAATATTTATATTTTGAAGAGAAACCAAGTGTTCCGACTAGCCCAGCATATTCGTCTTGCTTAAATGCTCGCGAACGCTTAAACTCGCGTTTTAGAGCCGCCATTGTTGCATTATCAGCTGACAAGTTTGCAACTACTTCGCCAATCATAGCTGGTAAAAGCTCTTCCTGCTTTTTATCTTTTCCGAGCCAAACTGTTTCAACCACATCCATTTTATCGTCGGTAATAGTACCGGTTTTATCGACACAAAGCGTATCAACGCGCGCCAGCGTTTCAATACTTTTCATATCATGAAGTAAGACTTTATTCTGGGCTAGACGCATAGCAGACAATGCTAGAGTAACTGAAGCTAATAAGAATAGTCCCTCTGGAATCATACCAATAATCGCGGCCACCATCGACTGTACGGACATCTGAATCGATTCGCCACCAATTAAGAATCTTTGAGTAAACATTAAAATACCAATCGGGATAATCGCAATCCCGGCAAGTTTAACAAACGAGTTTAGAGATCTAATAATTTCAGACTGTTCGCCGGTTTTAATCGCGCGCGCTTTGAGAGTTAATTGCGCAGCATAAGAGTCTGCTCCAACTTTAGTAAGCTTCGCATAACACTCACCATAGACAACAAAACTACCAGAGAGTAGATCATCATCTTCTTTTTTTACGACTTCGTCTGCTTCTCCAGTTAAAAGCGATTCATTCACTGCGATTTCTCCAGATATGACTTTAGCGTCTGCCGGAATCTGGTCGCCAGATTTAAAAATCACAATATCATCTAAAACTAATTCCTCTACTGGAACAACAAGCTTTTTTTCGCCTCGCAAAACTCTCGCTTTTGGAGCATTCAAAACGGTCAACTTATCTAGAACTGTTTTAGCTCGAAGCTCCTGAATAATTCCGATAAGTGAGTTTGCGATAACTACTGGTAAAAAAGTTAGATCTCGAAATGAGCCAACCGCAACTAAAATTAAAGCGATAATCAAAAAGACAATATTAAAATAGGTAATTGTATTATCTCTTATGATTTCGCGAACTGTTTTACTCGGAGCGATAACACTATCATTAGACAGGCCAACTCTACGACGTTCGATTACCTCCTCGTAAGATAGCCCTTTAATCTTTTCCGCCACTTAAGCCTCGTTTATTGTTAAAATTTTATTTTGTTTTTTACGATTACCAATATAGACATAAAGTCCACCGCCAAAGATCATTAAAGTAATTCCAGCGATAATTAGCGGAGCCGAGTTCGCAATAGTACGGCCCTTCAATCCGTCGTAAACACCATTTTGAACATTATAAAGTTCAGCCTCTAAATCAGAAAGAGCACCTTCAGCAGACGTAATATGTCTTGAAATTTCATAATATTTATCCGAAAGGGCAGAATTATTATATTCTTCGTCACGCTCCTCACGGAGTCTCTTTACTTCTTCAATTTTACTATCAACATCTTTTTTAAGATCAGCCTCACTTCTAACCGCTAACGCAGTATAATCCGAAGTGAAGTTATTATAAATACCAAAACCAATCAAGGCTACCCCCGCAATAAAACCGACAAGCAGCACCACCACTGGTAAAATATTTCTACTACGAATATTTTTACTTTTTACTTCTTTTTTCACTTATAGCCTCCCATTACATAAGTGTCGTTACCACGCAATGTGGTAGCCGAAATGGGACTTGAACCCATACGATATTGCTATCACCAGATTTTGAGTCTAGCGCGTCTACCAATTCCGCCATTCGGCCAACACCTACTTATACTATATATTATATCACACGTTTATTTTTTAGTCTTTGAAAAACACAAAATCCGGCTATACCTAATACTAAAAAGACTAGACCGACAATAATTTCTGGCGCTAAAGTTAGAGCCTCGCCAATATCTCTCGGATTATGCCAACCTTCTTCACGCATATAACGACTATTAGTTAATTTTGTAATTTCTTCGTCAAGCTCCGCAGCTTCTTCGTCTAGTTTTAAGTATTCATCCGAGAAACCATTCTGATTAAATTCTTCGTCACGCTCATCTTCTTTATCACTGTATTTATCGGAAAGTTCTAAAATCTCGTTCGAGAGTTCTTCGGTAGTTTTCATCCCCATTTCGCTCTGGTAGCCGATCAATCTGCCGATCCCAAAAGTAATCAGCATAACGCCCACTACAAGCCCTACGATTAACGATACCCATGAGCATAAATTAAAATCAATGTTTGCTTTTTTAGATGTTTCTTTTGACTCTTTATTACGCATGCTTTTATCCATATATTAATTATAACATAAACATTTTAAAAAACCGACGTACATATATTTAAGCCAAGTATGTTATAATAAATATATGAATCCGAACTCCGGTGGGCTTAATTCTGATGAGCGACAGCGACAGACTGCCGCCGAGATAGCGCGCAAGAAAGTATTAAGTAGCTATTCTACGGGCTCTACTTTTAGTGCTCAAGCCGAACGGATGCAACAACAGAACCAAGGTCAGCAGACCGGAACTTACAAGAATTCGCAGATTAATGTCCAAAGCCAGGATCTTCAACGCTATCATTCTGCTTGGCAAAATTATTATCAAAAATATTACAATGATTATTATGCTAAAGCTGCGAAAGATTATATTGAAGCTGAACGCCTTAAAGATACTAGAGCTAAAAATGATCAAATGCGCCTCAATGCCGATACGCTAGACCCTGATTCAACTGATAATGAAAAAATTGCATTAACTCTAAAAGAAACTATCCAGAGAAAAGCTGATAGTCGTTTCAAATTACCGCACAAGCATCGTAAATTTATTCCGATTTTTGCAGGAGTTTTTGTTGTGCTCTTAATTTTGTTCCTGCAATATAATCGCTTAATTTTTGCGCCAATTATGGCTTATGTGGCGCCTGGTAATTCAGACGGTTCAAATATTTCCGCAATTGACCCGACCGTTTCTACTGCGGTTTCCGATGAGAATAAATTAATGATTCCAAAACTAAATATCGACGTGCCAGTTCATTTTGGTATTTCAAATGATACAACAACAGTTAATCAAGCAATGATGAACGGTGTTGCACATTTTATGGTTCCAGGAGCAAACGCTTATCCAGGTCAGGTTGGTAATACTGTTATTACTGGTCATTCCGCTGGCGATATTTATAGCTCAAATCAATATAAGTTTATCTTTTCTGGGCTTGAACGTTTAGTTGAGGGCGATTTAATTTATATTGATTATAATAAAGTGCGTTATACTTATAAAATGACAGGTAGTAAAACTGTCAACCCAGATGATGTGGCGTCATTAGCTTATAGCGGAGATAAGCCAATCATAACTTTAATTACATGCTGGCCGCTTGGAACCTCTCAATATCGTTTATTAGTCCAGGCCGAGCAAATCAGTCCAGCCTATGAGAATAACACGGAGAATCCTACTGCTGATCAAGAAACTGAAGACGTCGAGAATCAAGAGCTTCCAAAAAATGAAAAATCTTTCTTTGAAAATATCTGGGACTTTTTAACAGGAAATTCGTAAGATGGATATTGAAAAAATCAGAAAAATTCGAACGATAAAAGTTTTAATCGTAGATTTAATTATGACTATTTCTGTCGTTGTGATTGTGGCTATTTTAGTAGCTGCAGTTGCGGGATGGCGGATTAATTCTGATTTTACAGTTGAGCAAAACGGACTCGTTTCAATCAAAACTAGACCGACTGGAGCTAGCGTCAACATTGATGACAGCGAACAATTCCAGACTTCTAATATGTCAAAAATGTTAACTGGCGGCGAGCATAAAATCGTAATTCAGAAAGAAGGCTATGAATCTTGGGAAAAAACTATTACCGTCACACCTGGTTGGCTCTATCGTCTTGAATATCCACGGCTATTCAAACAAGACCGCGAAAAAGAGGAGTTAAGAACTTACGCCAATCTAAACTTTTTCTACGTTTCGCCAGATCGTTCAGCTGCAATTTACGCTGAAGAAAATACAACAGAATGGACGCTGGTTACTAATTTTAATGGCAATCTAAAGTATGAAGATATTAATATTCAGGGGCTATTCACTAATACAGAAAACGGAGAGTTTAAATACAAAATCAAACATCTCGAATGGAACGAAAATAACGAAAGAATTCTAGTCAATGTTTCTAACGATAAGTTAGATGAGTGGGGAATTATTAGTTTAAATACAGCTCAAAAAAGCATCAATATTTCTAATGATTTTTCAGATTTGAAAGATATTTCTGATGCAAAATTTGAGGATTCGTCCGGAAAAGGCGTTTTAGCATTGGCTGAAAATAAAATTATTCGCCTTGATCTAAACTCAAAGTCTATGACTAAGATCCTTGATGATGTAGAAAGTTTTAATTTTAGAGATAATGAGATTATATATTTAGAAAATAAAAGTGATAGTCGAAAAATTAAGCTTTATCATATTGGCGATGAAAAAGCGGTAGATGTATCTGATGTTGATAATGATAAAACGGTCGCTCTCGCACTAACAAAGTTTAACAGTCAAAATTATTTACTTTACACTAATAATAATCGTATTTTTGTTTATCGTGCCGCAGATTATCCGCGCTCTGGATCGAATTTCAATATGAGTCTCATCAACGAAAACGATCTTGGTATTATCCCGACCGAAGTAGTAGTTTCAAAAAACAACGAATTTATAGTTTTTCGCGAGGGTTCACGAGTTGTAGTCTATGACGCAGAACTAGAGATTTGGAATGAGTATGACTATGGCGACGAAAAAGTTCGTTTTCTTGATGACTTCTTACTTTATCGCGTCGATTCAGCTAGTAAAAAATTCCTAACTTGGGACTTTGATAGCTCGAATGTGCGCACATTAGTGGTTGACTGCGGAAATAATAGCTTTGACGCGTTAATTTCTGAAAACGAACGATACTTTTACTATATTGGTAGTTTCTCCGAAGAGGGGACAACTTATTATAAGTTAATTCGAGAGAAATTGCAGTAAAAAGCTCTTGCTTTTTTATTGCGCTTTAGGTTATAATAAATATAAGCTTTTTTATTAAGGTCATATAAAATTTTAGAGAAAAAATGAGTAATACTAAAGAAATAAAAGTAAACATAACTAGCAGTTCTACGCATCGTGGGCCTGAAAAATCTACGACCTTAAATCGTCGCTATGTTAAGCGTCCGACAAAAATTCTAATCGAAGACAGCAAAGAAGAAATTGTTGAAAATCTACCTGAACCAGTTGAAGAAATTATCGAAACCCCTAAAGTTGAATATCATAAAACTAGTAAAATTGAAATTTCTGATAGTGAGATTGACGAAGCTAAGGCTGAAGCAAAAATTTCGCATATTGCGCCAGTAGAAGTTGTCGAGGAGGAAGATGTAGTATCAGAACCAGAGGTAGTTACTCCAGAGTCCGAAGATATTCCGCCAGCGCCAAATCCTTATCAGGAAGCGCTAGACAAGAAAAAGGCTGAGCGTGACCGTCAGTTAGTTGCTGAAATCTCTTCGAAGGCGCTAAAAGAAGCTGCTATCAAAAAAGCTCTTGCCGAGATGAAGTCTGAAGAAGAACTAAAAAAGACTGCAAAAGTTTCGAGAAAAGCCAAAAAAGAAGAAAAAACGCTCGAAAAAGTAATGAGAAAAGAGCTTAAATCTGGCGTTACTGGCAAAAAAGCCGAGAAGTTAGAAAAACTTAGCAAAAAACAAGCAAAGAAGATTGCTAAAAATGAAGCAAAGATTCAAAAGCACATCAAAAAAGGTCGCACTGGGAGAATTATTCTTGCGTTTGCCGCTAGCGCTGCTTGTATGATTGCGTTAGCTGCGCTCGTAAAAGTAAACCTACCGAACATTTCAATTAGCGTTGCTGCTGCTCAAACTGGAGTTGAAGCGTCTTATCCAAATTACACTCCGCGTGATTTTACGCTTTCTGGAGTCTATACTAATGATAACAGTGTCATTATCGAGTTTGTCGGGCCGAACGAAACTGGCTTTACGATTTCAGAAGAAAGAACCTCATGGGATTCTAATGCGCTAATTACAAATTATGTTAAAGGTGCCTTCGGCAAAGACTATGAAACCGTAACCGAAAGCGAAACTACGATTTATATTAGTCATAGTAATGCGGCTTGGATTAAGGATAACACTCTTTATAAATTAACCGCGTCAGCTGGAACTCTCACAAAGCGCCAAATTAAAAATATTGTCACATCTCTCTAACATAGGCAAAACCTCACGCATCACCCCTTGAAATAGGGGTGTTTTTATTATATAATTACTTTATTATGGAAGAAATTAAAACTCGTTTTGCTCCTAGCCCAACTGGCTACATACATATTGGAAACGTTAGAAGTGCGATTTATCCTTATTTAATCGCGCGACAAACTGGCGGAAAATTTATTTTACGTATCGAAGATACTGATCGTGCGCGTTATGTCGATGGCGCAACTGAACTAATCGAGGACGCTCTAAAATGGCTCGGTCTAGAATGGGATGAAGGCCCGATTGTTGGCGGACCGAACGAACCATACTTTCAAAGCGAGAGAGAAGATCTTTATATAGAGTGGGCAAAAAAGCTAATTAACGCTGGCCGAGCCTATCTTGATGAAACAGCCCCAGAAATTGTTGACCAATATCGTAAAGAAGATAGCGAGAAAAAGATTCCGTTTCTTTACCGAAATCATCGTCCAGATACAGCTGATTTAAGCCCAGAAGAAACTTTGGCACGCTGGAAGAAAGGCATTCCACTACGCTTTAAAGCTGATCCAAAAAATTATGAATGGACAGACGAAGTAATGGGCGAGATGCATACAGGACCAGAAGTCTGCGATGACATTATTTTGATTAAAAAGGATGGTCTTCCAACTTATAATTTTGCGCATAACGTAGATGATGCAGAGATGAACGTTACTCATATTGCGCGCGGAGTTGAATATCTTTCTAGTATGCCGAACTATCTCGCATTATATGAAGCATTAGGCTTAAATCGTCCGAAATTCTTGAGCTTGCCGCATATTTTAGCTCCTCAGGGGAATAAAAAGCTCGGCAAACGCGATGGTGCAAAATCTGTTACGGAATATCGCGATGATGGAGTTTTACCAGAAGCTATGTTGAATTATCTTGCCTGCCTAGGCTGGAACGACGGAACAGAAAAAGAAATCTACACTAAAGACGAGTTAATTAAAGCCTTCTCGATTGATCGAATCCAAAACTCTGGCGCACGTTTTGATGAGGTAAAAATTTACTGGTATAACGGTCAGTGGATTCGCAAAATTGCGGACGAACAGGGAATGGAAGCGCTTTATCCGCGCACTAATGGTTTTTGGCCAGAAGTCGCTAAAAATGAACCGGAAGATTATAAACTCCGCGTGCTTTCGATTATCTATGACCGCCTAAAAACTCTTTCAGATCTTAAAACTATGACCGATTATTTCTTTGTCGATCCTGAAGTTAAACCAGAAATGATTTTAGAGAATAAGTTCTTAAAGAAACTGTCTGAAACTGAGTTAATTGAACTTCTAACGATGACAATCGAGCGATTAAATGATGTTAAAGACTGGTCTGAAGATGGTCTTCAGAACGAGTTAAACGAGCTACTAGCAAAATCCGGAAAGAAGCCGGCAGAATATTTTAGTCTTATTCGTCTTGCAGTTTCTTTTGCGCCGTTTAGCCCTGCTCTGCATCAGACTTTAAGCGTACTTGGATCAGAAAAAGTCTTAGCACGTCTCAATGCTACTCGCACTGCTCTTAGTAATAACTAATATTTAACGTAGCCGTAGCTTTTTGCAATTGAAGTGATAAAGGTTTGACCTGGAGCCAATTTAATAACTTCTCCTTTTTGATCTTTAAAGACGATCTGGCTTGAAACTTTATCTTTCTCCCAAGTACCCTTAATAACAATTCCGTTCTGGAAGACGTAAGCCTCGCCTGAACCGGTCGTAGCTAAATCTTCACGATAATGATTAATCTGGTTTACTTGTTCGTTAACTTTCATTACAACGACTACTTTCGGAGCGACTTGCACTGCTTCGCCACAATCTTTCTGAGGCTTAATATTTGCGCCAGAATTCGCTAATCCCTTACAATTATAAACCATGTGCTTTCCAGAATTACCTTCATACGAGCGCAGATAAGTATTAGTATTCGGATCGTAATTATATTTAACATTATAATTAGCAGCCGTTGTAACGTGGATATAAATATCGTTTGCGGCAGTATATTTCTTTTCCGTTTCAGCGGTCTGTTCAGAGCTCTCTTTTGAAGAACTTTCTTTTCTGATTTCTTTGAGCTCATTATCACTCTCTTCCGGAGTCATACGCGAGAATACTTTTGGATTCGAGCTATTATAGCCCTTGTCACTGTTAAATTTATCTAATAATTCTCCAGAAGTAAAAAGATTGTTCGGGGCGCGATAAGCAGAATAATCTCGCCACATATAGGTTTTTGACTCTGAAAGATGTTTATAAGACTCAACCCGTTTCAGAGCATTAGCTTCGCCGCCAGCATGGACAATCGTACAATCAAACGGGTCATCCCATTCAAGATAATACATACGAAGGCTTCGGACTGGCCCGATTACATCCGCTTTAGCGTTGCGATAGATTGCCGCAAAACGTGTAATACCGGCTTCTGCAATCGCCTCAAAGACAATTTTAGCATCCGTCAGGCCAACCTGAGGGCGAGCATCAGTTCCGTTCGGAATTTGGACACAAGAAATACGCTTACTGTTATTATTGTCGGCGAACTGCTGCGCCTGCATCTCCGTATAGGAAATTCTTTCACCATTTTCATTAAGTTTTTCAGTTCCATCCGCATTGTACTGAATGCCTGAATAGGAAATTACTTCTCCTGTTAAATTATCGTAAAACTTTTTAGAAGGTACTTTTACGCTTTCGGAGCTACCCGATTCGCTACTTTGTTCTGACTGATTTCGCGTTATAAAAAATACCGCTACTGCTCCGCCGGCGATAACCAATAAAATAATTAAGCAAATTAAGATTTTTTTCTTTTTTGAAAGTTTTTTCTTAGTTTTTGGTTTTTTATCTTTATGTTTCATCTTGTTCCTTTCGTTTCCGTTTAGCTCTTCTTCGGAAATCGAAATTTCTTGATTATCTTCCATGACTTAATTTTAACATAAGAATTACCTGTCGCCAAGTGTTACACTTGATTTTACATAGTTTTTATGGTATAATTAAGATATCTATAGCGTTAGAGGCGCGCTATTTCTTATAAATGAAACCAGGCGCCAAAACTGACGCCATAAACGCACATTTCACTTTTGGAGGTGTATTATGAAGAAGAACATTTGTTTAGCGATAGTATTAGCACTGAGTTTAAGTTTAACGGCTTGCGGAGGAGCATCCTCTGGATCATCTCCCGCTGAACCGGAGTCAGCTACGACACAGGAAACTGCATCGACCGGCGAAGATTACGCTGGAGAAGGCGCAGTTCAGGGCGGGATACCGACCGATGAGGAGCTGGCAGAACGCAATCAAGAAGCTAGTAGCACGGAAGAAGCCAGCAGCACAGATAGCCTGGACAGTGAGGAAGAGCCCGATTATTCCGACGCAAATGTCGAAATGAGCGAGACTCCAACTTCAAGCGATACGTTCATCTCTTCTGACAATTTCTGGCAGGGAGAAGATTACTTCGATTTGGAAGAGTATCTTTATATGAACGGGTGTGATAAGATTCGGTATCTCACAGATAACGGTCCTGTTGAAAACCCGCCAGAAAAAAAGTTGCCAGCGTTGGCCTTAATGGGTAGATGGCAATTATCGATCTCTGCTAGCAATTGCATCTTGACTGATTATGATGAATATGTCGAAACAAAGGGAAATCCTACTCGAGAGTACTATATTTATCTAGAATTCACTAATGAAGCTCCGTCCGTCCGAGTTAATAATGACGAAGCGGTAATTATGAAAAACATGCCTGAACTACTCGACCAGATTATTATATGCTTGCACGAGCATGAATCTAGTGACAACCCATTAGAGAGTTCGAGTCTAGAGTATAGTTCAAAATAGCCTCTAAAAATGGACGTCTTAAGACGTCCATTTTTCTAGGCAACTTTTATTTTAGTTCTTAAATCATCATAAATAATATAACGATTCGTAATATATTCTTTAGAAGCAATAACTTCACTTGATTCGAATTGAATATTCTCTTCGGTTGGCTGATATTTTTCTGGCCCGTAAGTTGTCGGATCGTAATTCGCGATAAAATCTGCATATTCTATTAACGCAAGAGTTTCTTCTACGGTATCTTTCGAAAGTCCAGAATAGCGAGCAATTATGCCTTCGTAAGAATCGTCAATAGGATTCTCTTCGTAGTATTTATCTAGGAATTTAGCAACCTGGCTTTCTTCGATAATTCCAGCCGCTTCCATCAATCTCTGATCCTCAGAATAACGCGAATAATATTTATATTCATCTTTTACGCAATTTTCTCCGCTAGCCCATTCTAGATTTACCTGCTCATTCATAGCGTCCGTAATATCTTTTGCGGAGCCTACAAAAGGTAGCGCTCCAAGCCCACCTTCAATCGCAGCATCAAGCACGGAATTTCCAGTATTAACAAGTGCAATTGCACTCATTACATCGCTATCTACGGTTCCAAATTGCGACTCTCTTGCTGCACAAGCAATTACCCATTTTCCTAGCTTTGAGTTTTCGTTTATTTCTGGATTACCGTCATTTTCTTCAACTGTATCCCAATTAAAGTTTTCTTTTTCTCCTACGCCTGGCGTATCTAAAGCTACTTTATCAAAGACGGTTGGAGGATCTTCCGACATCGTATCCATGTCTGTTGCAATATAGACATTGCAAAAAACATCGCCGACTACGCCAATCTGCGAAAGATTTGGACAATCTTCACGAAGAGAGGTTTCAAACTTAACTTCTCCGTCAGCTTTTGCGGTCGGGAGAAGACTAGAAAAGGCTCCGCCGACGGTCGACATAGTTTTAGAAACCGTCGAGAGCGGGGAACTATAGGTATTTGCGATTGGAATCATTGAATTTACAATCGAACCCAAGAATGTATATTTATTCGTTACATCAAATGGAGAATGTTCAGAACGAGCAAATTCCGCTTCTGAAGCGATTACTTCTTGCTGCGCTCGATACTGAGCCATTAGTTTTTCCTTTGTAGCAGGAAGACCAGAAGAGAGCTGGAACTGGCCGCCACTGTAGATATTAAAGCCAGAGTTTATAGCATAAGCCGCATCCTCTCCAGCCATGTCCTCGATTAAATTGAGCGCTAAGGCATTTACTACATGAGGAATGACTGCACTAAGCAACGCGCCTATGATTGCACCAACTGCTATTCCAAGAACAGCATCCTTCCAGAGTTTATCAAGAATCGACCTAAAACCTTGCTTTACTACGCCGGCTCCTGGTATAAGTGCCAAAACTACATCAACCGCCAATTCAGCGCCAGCAGCCAAACCTTGCGTAGTCAGGCAACCTTTATATGCTGCAATACTATTAGCAAAACCGCCCGTAACAATGTCTGCTTCTCCGGCAAGCTGGGCAACTATGCTGTCGCTTTGTAAAAGTGATTGTGTCGCCACATATTCTCTATTATATTTTTCAGCTACTTTATCATCATTTGCAAGAACCACATTTCCATCACTAAAAAATTGATTCCAAGCTGGTGATTCTAGCGAGCTTGTATTTTCACGAAGTTTTTTAGTTTTGTCAACATTATACGTATCACCTTTTGTTGAGAGCCCAGTCATATAATAAGATAGTTCATTTTTTCCAGCATCGCCGATCTGAGTTCTCTGGATTGCTTCTAGAAATCCGGTCAAGTAATTCATAATATTCGCCACATGAATCGCTGCAATCATTGCATTAATAGCGGAATAAGTTTTCATTACAGCACAAGATATGTCTGTACCAGTATGAAGCGAACTAACTAATGCTTTTGTTTTTATTCTAAAAGCATTTTCTACATCGGTAGTTGTTGCATTTCTTCCAACACCATCGCCACTTGGCTCGGTGGATTGCCTTTCCCAATGTCCCCCTTCTCCGTCTTCGTCCGGAACCCAGATTTTATCCTCTGAATGTTCAGTATCATCCCCAGTCTTCTTCGAGGCTTTAATATCATCATCCATTTTCTCGCTTTGTGCTTTTGTTTTTATCTCGTCGTCATCGGCCGTATCTGAGACATCTTTAAACTTATTCCTTGAGGATTTAAATCTCATGTGTAAATTATTTGATAGTTCATCAAACCACCCAGCAATATGTCCCTTTAAAGTCCTCGTCCCTCGATCCATTGAATTAGAAAAATCAACTGAATCAACCAGCGCATCATCAATCTTCATTTTTGAGTTAATTTCAATTGTTGTCTTCTTTCCGTCGATTTCGACTTCTACTGAATCAGGTAATTTTCCGACATCATTATCATTCGCCGCGACGGCATATTTTTTCCCAGTCTTTTCGTCCTCGTAAACTAAAAATCTTGCGCCATATTCAGACTTATCGACAAAATAAATCTTATTCTTTGCAAGTTTTTTACTCATTGATTTTGAGATGTTAAATTTTTCAGAACCAAAAATCGTCGCTCTCGTAACTGAAACATTATGATTTCGATTTAACATAAAACGATTAAAATAAGTCGTCCTTCTATTCATCGAAGTACGCAAGTTATTAAACTGATCCAAGCCATTTGCGATTAGTCCAAATGGAGCTAGACTTTGCGTTCCCGCAAAAACCCCAATTAAGGCCGCAATAATCAAAAGAATTGTTCCGAGTGGACCGAATTTCTTTGCCTGATTTACTAGCATTTTTCCGCCAGGAACAGCAGTCGCGGCGACCTGTTCCAAGGTTTTACCCTGAACATTATTCGCGAACCCAACTTTTCCTTCAGCATCGCGAGCATTCTGTACTGCCGACATAAAACTAGAGTTATTTTCTTTTGCGCTGGTAGCTGAGCCGGTTTTTGATGCGCCATCTTCTGCAAGTTTCGCTAGTCCCTTCGAGCCTTCTCGACGGCTAGCCTTTTCCTGCATTTTGTTCCCCCATTCTGAAGCTTTTTCCTGAAATCTTGAATATGGAACAACTTTCCCATTATTAGAATCGGAATCATTTATAGCATCATCTGACCACTCTTCTTCAGGCATGTTATATATATTATACACTAAAAAGCATAAAAGGTATCAGATTATTTTTTGTTTTTTCAGTTAAGGTGTTAAAATGAAAGTATGGAAGATAATGAAGTTCACGATTTATATACTAACGAGCCACATGACGTTTTCGTCGAAGACGAAGGCGATGAGGATAATTTAGGCGTTCCGATAAAAGACAATAAACAAGACATCGATGATTTAAGCACCGTTGATGATGACGTTGTTGTTTTAGGCGATGAAGCGCTTGATGACTCTAATTATAACGATAATACATTTGATTGTGATTAAAAGGCGGGGGGCGCTCACTTCACGAGTCATACTCTTGGTAAGCCCTTGTCTTCGGGAAAGCAAGCTCTTAGGTGTATGGCGGGAGGACGCTCGCTTCGCTCGCTATTCGTCTTCGACGAGCGAACCCGCTTCGCGGGTTATGGCTCTCTACAGAGAGCCATCCAATATAAAAAATATGACCCGCAGGGTCTTATTTTTTATATTGGTGATTCCGGCGGGAGTCGAACCCGCGATTTTCTGGATGAGAACCAGACGTCCTGGACCACTAGACGACGGAACCAATAATATTTATATCTTATCATTTTTTCTCTCTTTTGACAAGAGCTCTTTCCAAAGCTTAAGAAATATGTTATAATAATTATATGAGTAAACAACCTGTTGTCGCTTTAATCGGACAAACTAATGCCGGAAAATCGAGTCTTCTAAACCGCATGGCAAGACAAAATATTGCAATTGTTGCGCGCGAAGAAGGAACTACTCGTGATAATGTTGTCTGCAAGATTGACGACCAGTTTCTTTTGATTGATACTGCTGGATTAAAGAATCCAGAAGACGATTTTGAAGCTAGTATTCAGGACCAAATTCAAGATGCAGTCGAGGTAGCTGATTTAATTCTTTTAACGCTCGATTCTTCAAAATATCCAGACCAAAAAGATAAAAACATCGCAAAAACTGCTCTAAAATCAAAAAAGCCAGTCTTTCTAGTTTTAAACAAATCCGATCTTGGGGAGTCGCTTGACGAGGCTGAATTTTTAAGACTCGGAATTAAAGCATCTGAAACCTTTAGAACTTCCGCTACAACTGGACAGGGAATCGAAGCTCTAAAATCTAACATTAAAAGAGTTCTTAATGTTAAGACGGCTAAAAAAGTTGAAGAAAAAAATCGTCCGATAAAATTAGCACTAATTGGACGTCCTAACGTTGGAAAATCTAGTCTGTTTAATAAACTTGCTAAAAAGCAGCAAGCAGTCGTGAGTTCTAGACAGGGAACTACGCGCGATGTTAATCGAGTTGAAATTCGTTATAAAAATACTCCGATTGAAATCCTTGATACTGCAGGACTTCGCAAACCAGGAAAACGTGAAGTTGGAATTGAAAAATTCTCTGCGATTCGCACGCTCTCCGCGATTGAAGAGGCTGACGTCTGCGCGCTACTGATCGATTCTAAAGAACCTCATTCAAAACTCGATCAGTCGTTAGCTGGACAGATTGTTGGTGCTGGGAAAGGAATTATAGTCGTCCTAACTAAAGCGGACTTACTTGATAATTCAAAACCAGTTGTTAGTACTATTTCCGATAAGTCACATAACAAAAATCAGGAGCAGCCGACCTATACTGAAATTGATGAAATTCTAGATAATCTAGAACACGATCTCGACTTTTTACCATTTGCACCAGTTCTAATCACTAGCTCTGAAACCGGTAAAAATGTCACGAAAATCTTCGATCTGACACTCGAGATTGACGCCGCAAGACATACCGAAGTTAAAACATCCGAATTAAACAAGATTCTTCGCGAAGCGATTGTTGCCCATCCGCCTGCTGGCTTAAAAAATACCCATCCAAAGCCAAAATACATTGTTCAAACTGACATTACTCCGCCATGGTTCGTCATTCATGGTCGTGAAATGGAACTTTTACACTGGTCTTATAAACGCTACTTAGAGCGAAAGATTCGCGAAGTTTATCCGTTTGTTGGAACGCCGATAAAATTTTCATATTATAATGATCGCAAAAGCAAAAAGCTTCTAAAGAACAAATCCTCAAAAAAATAATTAGAACCGATTAGAAAAAGGTAGGTTTTTAAGCGCCGATTTTTTGAGGAGGAAAAGTCTGGCGACAGCACGATAATTATATGGTACAATAAAAAGCAAGTGGGCTTGATCGCCCATATTTTGTAACTGGTGGCTCTCGAGGGTGTGCGAAATCACCCTGACACCAAGGCACGCACATTTCATTCAAGGAGGTTTTGCTTATGTCAAAACGAAAAAGAACAGGTAAAGGGCGTTATAGTCGAACGAATATACAGACAAAACGCCAGGCTCAGGAAAAAGAGCAGAAACGGGAAATGCTCCAGTTGGCGAAAGGATGTATTGGAGAACCTGCTAGTACGATAGTAGAAAGGGTCGAGGGGACAGTTGAACCGATAACTACTGCCGATGAGGATCCTGATATATCTATTCAGCCGGAGAGTAGCGTGAAGAACCAGAGATGGTATGTCCTCGATACGAATTTAATTCTGTCGTGTGTCGATATCATCTATGATGAGCAGGACGAAGATTGGCACGAACCGATTGGCTTTAAGCCGAACCTTGAAAATGCGCATTTAATTATTCCATACGTAGTATTCGAAGAATTAAATCACATCAAGGAAGAGGCAACTCGTCGCGGAATGATTGCACGCATTGCTTTCGACCGCTTGATAAAGTTCTTTCCGAATTCTGGTAGAACGCTCCGCGAGATTATGAATCTGAGCGATCCGATTCCAACTGGCCTTGGAGATCAGCATATCTCTCTGCTTCCGCTTCATCGCAATTTCTCTAAGATTTTGCCGTGGGTTCCGGATAGAGATGATAATGACGGTTGGATTGCAGTAACGGCGCTCGCCGCGACAATGATTCGTGAAGGACTGCCGGTCGATGGAAGCATCAAATTCAATGACGAAGAAATCGACATGCTTGATCGGAGTAACGAGAAAAAAGATGTAATCTTACTGACAAACGATAACTCTCTACTCTCAAAAGCTGACGATTTTGCGGTACACGTAAAGTCTTATAGCTTCAAGAAACGTCCTCCGTTTACGGGTTGCAGGGAAATTGTCGTTCCTAGAGAAATGTTCCAAAAGTTTTATCATGAAGATAAGCTTTCTCGAGAAGATTTTGAGTATTTTCTCCCGGAAGAAAGTTCTTTAGTAGCAAATGAGTATATCATCATGAAGCTAAGGAATGAGGATGAGTACCCGCGCGGTTATTTTTCGGATGGTATTCAGTTTAAGAACATTGCTCGTTATCACATCGAGAACGACACGCTTTATCCGCTACGTTTTATCAAACACGAGGGGAAAGAGCCGGCCAATGCTGGAATCGCTTGTTATTATGATGCCATGAACGATGACAATATTCACGTCGTAAATGTTACTGGCGCAGCTGGAACTGGAAAAACTTTTCAGGCAATTACACACGCAATCAAAGAGGTAAAAGCAGGAAAGTATGCTCGGATTATCTTAATCCCATCTCGAGCAGCCAAGAACCCGCTCGGAGCATTACCTGGCGGACCGAAGCAGAAGATGGAGCCGTTAATCTCTTCCGCGAAAGATGCGATTCGCTCCTACCTTGCTGCGACTCCCGAGTTCAGAGAGAAACGCGAAGCGTTGCGCCGACACGGCGACAATGACGACGACAGGGACGAGATAGTAGAGGAGAAGAAAAATGAAGACAGGAACCAAAAAAGAGACAGAGGCCAAAAGAATCGTGGCGGAAAGAACAACCATGGAAAAAACCGTGGGAATAATCATAATAGTCGCGATGCTCGTCGTACGCTTGGGGACTTTACCGGAAGTTTTAACGACCTCGACTTTGGATCCAATGATTATGCCCCAGAAGATTTCGGAATACCTCACTCAAAGAAAAAAGGTTCGAAGGGGACGTTTTATCCCGGAAAATCCGAGAAAAAGTCGGGTGATGGCGGCGAAAGGAAGATGACCTATAACGAGATGCTTGATCAGCGCGTTAATTATCTTTTCTATCGTTATTTTACCTGTATGCCGTATGAGGAGGCGCAAGGACATTCTTTCGATGACGCAATTATCATTCTTGATGAGTTCCAGCGGACATTAATTGACGATGCCGACACTCTGATTACACGACCGGGCAAGAACGCAAAGCTGCTGATTTGCGGAGATATTGACCAGATTCACGAAAGTTCTGCCGAAAAGCAGTTTAAAAATGGTCTTAACTATTCAATAATGCTTTTCTTCGACTGGGAAGGCTGTGCAAATGTTCATCTGACAACTAATATGCGTGGCGATATCGCACGCGTTATGACGGCTAACCGCCGGAAGGTTCGTCGCAGGATGGGGCAAATCTAAGTTTTAAACCTCAGCACTTTAGGGCTTCAACTCTGTTGGAGCCCCTTTTACTTGACATTTTTCTTGATATATGCTATAATGGAACTATAAAGGTTAACCAACGCAGATGCACCGCTACCAAGCGGTGCATTTCCGTATATTAGGTTACCGCCTATCAGGAGCGTTTTTTAGTAAAAAATGCTATAATAGCGTTATGAAATTAATAGTTGGGTTTGGAAATCCCGGAAATCAATATAATTTTACTCGTCATAACACTGGATTTTTGGCGCTTGATTTTTATTTTAAAATAAATAACCTTGACTGGGAGAAAAACCCAAAATTTAATGCTATTTGGAAAAAAAGTGGAGATAACATTTTTATCAAACCCCAGACTTTTTATAATGATGTCGGAACTAGTATTTCTGCATTTAAAAATTTCTACAAGATAAAAAATGAAGATATTTTAGTTATCTGTGATGATTTTAATCTTGAATTCGGAAAAATGCGCTTAAGAGAAAAGGGAAGTGCTGGCGGAAATAACGGACTAAAATCAACTATAGAAAAACTCGGCACGAGCGATTTTCCGCGCCTTCGCATCGGTACGGCGAACGACAGCTTGCGCCGCAAAATCGGAGATACTGATTTTGTGCTTGGAAAATTTACTCCAGAGGAGAAAGAAGAACTCCCTAAAATTCTTCGTAAAATTGCGGATACTTTATTAGATAAAGTATTGAAATAGATTTTTCAGCAAGAGAGAACCCATTGCCCGCCGTCCATCTTCTTAATCACTCCTCTAATCTCCAGCGTAGTTGCCGCAATTAAAAACTTTGAAGCATTAAAGTTAGGATCTAAAAAGGATTTAATAAACATTAAAATCTCCTCATTATATCTAACTCCAGATTGTAATGCTTTTAGAATTTTCTCCTCATCAGGCGTTTTAACTAACTTTTTTGACACTAAGTTTTTGATAGTCTTTTTACGCGGTTTCTTATATAAAATCTCTAGAACATCATCTGCCGATAAAAGCGCAGCTGCTCCCTTATTAAATAATCTATTACAACCTTGGGACATTTGACGATTTATATCGCCCGGTACGGCGAATAGAGGCACACCTTGAGATAGAGCGTGACCGGCGGTATTTAGAGAGCCAGATTTAACGTCCGCCTCTATAACAATTACCGCATCCGCTACTCCAGAAATTAAACGATTTCGTTTTAAAAAACTGTCAGTTTTTAATCGGCAATCCATAAGCTCCCCCTGATTATATTCCGAAAGAACCGCTCCGCCGCTATCGATAATTCTTGAAAAAAGCTCTCGGTTCTGTCTAGGGTAGATATTAGTAATTTCTGTGCCAAGAAAAGCAATCGTTCTACCTCTAACCGATAACGCACCCCTATGAGCCATTGCATCTATCCCTAGTGCCATTCCCGAAACAATGATAACTCCTCTTGCCGCCAAATCTGCAGCAGTTTTATAGGCAATCGACTCGCCGTATGGGGTCATTTTTCTCGACCCAACAATTGCAACTGTCTTCGGTCGGCCAACCCCCTCATCGGGGAAGCGAGGAGAAACTTCCGTTTCTCCGTCAAATTCAGGAATTTTACCCCAATAATATAGTTTTTCTGGCGGCTCTGCTAGATATTTTAGCCGTTCTAAATAAGCAGAATTTTCCGGTTTGATGTCCTTATATTCCATATATACCTCTTATGTTTATATTTTATAATAGTTGCTTTTTTAGCAATAAAGTCAAAAAAGTGTTGACTTTATTTTTTCGATATGGTATAATAAAGACAGTTAGAGGTTATAAGTGAATACAAAAGTATCCCGGCCTCTATACCGCACCTAAATAAGTCATAATTTCTGATAATCATTGTATCAGAAGTTGCGTGTTCTTAAAACCCTTTCGGCTCATAAAATGTCTTTTTATCGTTTATGAGAGATATAGTATTACCTCCACTATGAAAGGAATCCTTTAAGGACATAGCAACCCCTATAACCGGCGGGCCCCAATTTGTGTGAGGTGGGTCACGCTTCCGGGGTTCTCCCGGTGTCACTAAAGAGAGATGCGTTATAGGGATTACAAAGAGCCTCTAGTTGGGGCTAGTCATCAGGCGATGCCCACCCTTGCCTGAATGCTAACCCCAACTAGGGGCTTTTTGATTTTTCTGCAAAAGTAATACGGGTAAAAAAGAAGCTCCTAATCTCGCAAATTAGGAGCTTTTGGACTTCTAACGGTCCAGAAGGGGAAATGCTTTATAATTATGGTCTGTCTGTATCGTAATCAGACATCGGCGTATAGCTATTTGGAACAGCTGTAACTAAGATAGTTCCAGTATAAGTACCAGCGGTTAAGCTAGTATTTCCAGTTGCACCGATCTTAAGAACTGAACATTCATAGTTTGCAATCGGGCTAACCGTACAAGTATTTTTGCCGATTGTCGAAGAAGTCTTGTAAATGAAGCGAGTTCTAACAGAAGCAGTATTAACCGTATTATAAGCCTGAAGTGGATAGTAAGTAGAGCTATCAGCACTTTCTGCCCATCCCCAAGTATTACTG
The DNA here is from genome assembly GCA_017479205.1 of Candidatus Saccharimonadota bacterium. GTDB lineage: Bacteria > Patescibacteriota > Saccharimonadia > Saccharimonadales > Saccharimonadaceae > Nanosyncoccus. The sequence continues at coordinate 3,072 of JAFVCN010000001.1, read as the reverse complement.
GTCGAGAATTTTCCGCCCGAAGTAACAGTTTCGCTTGAGCTTAGAGTTGTAAACTTTGAGCTAGCGACGCTTTCGTGAGTTAAATCAGTATTACCGCCGTTCGTACCGGTTAGATAAACTGAATAACCAGAGTTATCGTTCGTTGAAACGCCGATTTCACCAGTTCCAGTAGCAAAAGTACCAGAGCTAGTAGGAATCGCCATGTTAACGGTGATTTTATCTGGAGTTGAGAGCGAAATGACTGCCCCAACAGTTACATTAACGGTTGTTGTATCACTACAAGTTGCCGCCGGACATGTGTCCGCATTTACATTATTGGCCGCACCGACAGCAACTGTTGTCGCGATCGCAGCCAGCCCTAAAACGGGCAAAGCGATAAGCTTACTGCTTACCTTTCTGTGGTTTTTTATATTGTATCCCACGGTAATTTCCCTTTCTTACCGCCAGAATAATCCAAACTCTGTCTCTAGTTTAACACTAGCATTTTAAAAAAGCAAGACCTTTTTAAGCCATTTTTTAGACCATTTTTCATAAACACTTTCTTTTTATATATAAAAGTGTTATAGTATAAAATATGGCGAAAAATCTAGTGATCGTAGAGAGCCCAGCGAAGGCAAAAACTATCGAGAAGTATCTCGGTTCCGATTTTAAAGTTATGTCTTCCGTTGGACACGTTCGAAGCGACACAAAAGTCGATGTTCACGACAATTTCGCCGTAACTTATGAGATTGATCCTGGACATAAAGATATTGTGCGAGATCTTAAAAAAGGCGTAAAAGATTCTGAAACAGTCTGGCTAGCGACCGATGAAGACCGCGAAGGAGAGGCAATTTCTTGGCATCTTTTGGAAGTTTTAAAACTCCCGAAGGCAACAAAACGCATTACTTTTCATGAAATTACCGAGCCAGCCTTAAAAGAGGCGATTAAGAGCCCCCGAACTGTTAATATGGACATCGTAAGCTCTCAACAGGCTCGACAGACGCTGGATATGCTCGTAGGTTACGATCTTTCTGATGTTGTTCGTAAAAAAGTTCCTGGAGCTAAATCTGCTGGACGCGTACAGTCGCCAGCTTTAAGATTACTTGTCGAACGTGAGCGAGAAATTGAAAAATTTGATTCTAAATTTAGCTTTAAGGTTTCTGGAAAATTTAATAAATCCAGTCAGGATTTTGATGCTAATTTAGAAAAAGTAGCGCCAAAATCTATTGAAGAAGCTAAAAAATTGCTTGAAGAATTAAACGGTAAGAAATTTATAGTTTCGGCGATTGATAAATCTGAGGGAACTAAGGCAAATCCTGTTCCTTTCTCGACCGCTGCGCTCCAGATTGAAGCAAACTCAAGATTAGGTTTTTCCTCACGTACTACTATGAATGCCGCACAGGCGCTTTATCAAGCTGGTTTAATCACTTATCATAGAACTGACTCTTTAAACCTTTCAAAACAGGCGCTAGGTAATATTGCCGGGTACATTGAGAAAACTTTTGGAAAAGGATATCTCCATGTTCGACAGTTCAAAACTAAAGACGCTTCCGCCCAAGAGGCGCACGAGGCGATTCGTCCGACTAACATTGCGCTTGAAACGGCAGGCAAGAACGACTACGAAAAGAAACTTTATAATTTAATTCGTACGCGTACGCTTGCAACCCAGATGGAGAATGCTAAAGTTGCAAAAACGAATATTTCGATTACGCCTGAAAAAACTAGCTATAAGTTTATCGCTAAAGGCGAGATCGTTATTTTCGATGGATTTTTAAAGGTTTACGGAAATTCTAAAGATGTTACTTTACCAGATTTAAAGGAGGGTGACGAAGTAGCCGTAAATGAAATTTCTGCGAAACAGACTTTTATGAAACCGCCTGCTCGATATACCGAAGGTACACTTGTTAAGAAGTTAGAAGAGCTAGGGATTGGACGTCCGTCTACTTACGCAACGATTATGTCTGGAATCCAGATTCGTGGCTATGCAGTAAAGGGCGAATCCGAAGGGGAGGAGCGTGAAGTTTCTCTAATTAAGCTAGTAAAAGGAAAAATTTCCGAAGAAAAAGTTAAAGAAAAATACGGTAGTCAGAAGGGAAAATTAGTCCCGACCCCAGTCGGAGAGCTGGTTGCAGATTTCTTGTGTGATAACTTCAATCAGATTGTTGATTATGATTTTACTGCCGGAGTTGAAGAAAAACTAGATTTAATCGCTGAAGCAAAGTTGACTAGATTAAAAATGTTGCGCGATTTTTACGGACCTTTTTCTAAATTGGTTGGAGAAGGGGCGATGGCAAACCGTTATAATTCCTCGAGAGAGCTCGGATCAGATCCGAAGACCGGTAAAAAGATTTATGCAAAAATCGGTCGAAATGGCGGCTTTATTCAGCTAGGAGAAAATGAAAAAGAGTCTGGAGAAAAACCTCGTTTTGCTCCGCTACCAAATCGTACAACCGTAAAAACTGTAACCTTAGATCAAGCAATTAAACAATTAAGTCTTCCGGTTCTACCACGTTCGCTCGGAAACGCTAAAGATGGAACAGAGCTAATTGCTGCAAACGGACCGTTTGGGCCATACCTAAAAGCTGGTCAATATAACATCTCGCTTGATAAAAAAGACAAAGAGCAGGATCCTTATAAAATTAGTTTTGAAACTGCAGAAAAATTATATCAAAAGAAGAAAGATAGTATTATCGCCGATTGGGGCGAAATTAAGATTGTTATTGGGCCGTTTGGGCCATATATTAAAGGCCCAGCGATTAAGCCGGCCTCTGGACGCGGTCGCGCCCGCCCGAATAACGCAAAAATTCCGAGCGACCTAGACCCAAAGAAAATTACTTTAGAACAAGCAAAAGATTTACTTGAAAATAAGCCAAAAGCTACTTCTCGCCACCCGAAGCATGCTAGGGCTAAAGCAGGGAAGAAAACGGCGAAAAAGACGACGAAGAAATAGTTCCTCTACTGCAGTAGGAGTGCAAGCAGATAAGAAAACTCGTTTTCTTATCTGCAAGCCGACGCCCTGTAGAAGAGGGACTTTTAGATGACCTAAAAGTTCCTCTACATACACCGGAAATACGAACCCTAATCCGAGTAATG
>JAFVCN010000012.1 GCA_017479205.1 Candidatus Saccharimonadota bacterium | reverse complement strand
TTGTCTGGATCTACTTCACAATCTGTACGCATATCTAGATACTCGCCATCAATTGAGAGAACACCTGTACCACAGAATTCTGTTACATCGTTGTCGATTTTAAAGGATAATGTTTCTCCGCTGCCTTTAACATGCTCACCACCGTCACCTTCTAGCACTTCGTAAATTCGGAGGAAGTTTGCACGGAAAGTCAAAGATTCTGTACCGGGGGTTACTCTGAAAATGTTGTCTTGTATCTGATCGGTGACTTCTTGGCCGTTCAATTCTAGATATACTAGCTCATTGCCAGGTTCTGGTACGATTCCTACTTCTACATCAGTACCGCCAATTACTATATCTGGCACATCGAGCTCACCGTTGCCCATTTTGTATTTATAGACAGAAAGTTCGTGGCCGGCTCTCACGTAGGCGTCCATGGTGATGTCTCGGATCTCTTTGCCAGTTTCGGTGCTGTCGTCGATAACGGCGAGGTCGAGAGTTACTGGCATACTTCGTTTCATAACTTCGACATCATCTTTTACTTCAAAGGTAACATAGATAAGAGTGTCACCAGCATGAACATGGATGCCTTCGTCGCCGACGGCATCATCGATGCAGCCTGGGATGTTCCAATCAAATTCACCAGTTGACATGGAATAGCAGAGGTGGCTGATGCCGGATGAATAGTCCATCCAGCTCATATAGTGATCCAATTCTTCGTCTTCGCCACTAATGGGTGTGAAGTATCCGTGCATGGAATGGATGGTCATTTCGCGTGCTGCTTTTAATCTTACTTCAACTAGACGTTGGTCTGGTTCGGTTGGGTTGATTTCGTCAAGATTGAGTGTGCTGCCTTCTGCGGTGAAATAGCTTTCGGCGGCGGATGCCTTAGGAATGTAAATATTTGACAACGCTAGAATTGCCACTGCAAAGCATGTTATTATTCTTAAAAATTTGTCTTTTTGTCTAACTTGGCTCATAAATCTCCTTAAATAAAAGTTAACCTACATTATTATAATTATACCACAAAATGCTTATGTTTGTGATGTATGTAGTAGACCAAAATGGAAGGGTTTTAACAGCCAAATACATAGAGATAGAACCATATCCGGGGGTTCGATTTTTTCCAATCAAAAAAAATGGTGGGTGATGAGGGGCTCGAACCCCCGACCTTCTCGGTGTAAACGAGACGCTCTAGCCAACTGAGCTAATCACCCAAAATTACTCTATAATAATACCACACTTTGTGATAAAATAAAAGAAATAAGTCTAAAAAAAGAGAGTTAAAATGGAAGAGACAGAAAAAGTAATGAAAATGCGACATACTCTTAGTCATGTAATGGCTGAGGCTATTAGGGAATTATACCCAGAAGTTAAACTTGGAATTGGACCGGCGATTGACGATGGTTTTTATTATGATATTGACTTCGGAAAAACTAAAATAACAGAGGCTGATCTTCCGAAAATTGAGAAAAAAATGCGCGGAATTATTAGCCGTGGCTTTAAAATGGAAGTTTCCGAAAAGACGCGTAAAGAAGCGCTAGATTGGGCTTCTAAATCAGGCGAGAAATATAAGATTGAATTGATTGAAGACTTGCCTGCAGACGAAAAAATCTCTTTCTATACTCTTACAACTAATGATGGAAAAACGGCTTTTGAAGACCTTTGTAAAGGTCCACATATCGAAACTTCAAAGGAAATTGGCGAGTTTAAACTTACAAAAGTCGCGGGAGCATATTGGCGTGGCGACGAAAAACGCGAAATGTTAACTAGGATTTATGGTGTAGCCTTCTCGAACAAAGAAGAATTAGACGAATATCTGAAAAAACAGGAGGAAGCTAAAGCCAGGGATCATAGAAAGCTCGGTCAACAGCTCGATCTCTACTGCTCTTCGCCGCTCGTAGGTTCAGGATTACCGCTATTTACTCCAAGAGGAACAATTTTGCGTGATATGCTTAATAGATTTGCTCAGAGCTACCGTGAAGACAGAGGCTATCAAAAGGTTTGCATTCCGCACATTGCGCTAGTTGATCTCTACAAAACTTCTGGGCATTATGAGAAATTCCCGGAACTCTTAAGATTTGTTTCGTCTGAATCTGGAGATGAATTAGCTCTAAAACCAGTAAACTGTCCGCATCACGCTCAAATTTTTGCCTCAAGGCCGCGTTCGTATAAGGAGCTACCTGTTAAATATCTTGAAACAACTATGGTTTATCGTGATGAGCGAAAAGGTGAGCTTGGCGGTCTTTCGAGAGTTCGCGCGATTACTCAAGACGATTCTCATGTTTTCTGTACAGATGAACAGGTCGGAGACATTTTTGGCGAGCTTATTGAAAGTGCAAAAGACTTGTATTCTCGTGTAGATATGAAATTGAAGCTACGCCTATCCTTTAGAGATGATGGTGATGGCTATATCGGTACTAAAGAGATGTGGAACACGGCAGAAACAGCGATTAAGAAGATGGCTGATAAATATAAAATGGATTATTTCATTGGAGAAGGTGAAGCCGCAATGTATGGCCCAAAGATGGACTTTATGGCGGTAGACGCGCTAGGACGAGAGTGGCAGTTAGCTACAGTTCAGCTTGACTATGCGCAGCCTGAAAGATTTGGTCTAGAATATATTGCAGAAGACGGTTCAAAGAAACGTCCAGTTATGGTTCACTGTGCGCTCATTGGTTCGATTGAAAGATTTATGAGTGTATTTATTGAGCATACAGCAGGTTGGTTCCCATTCTGGTGTGCTCCAGAGCAGGTAAGAATCTTAACTGTAAATGATCAGGTTGACTCTTATGTTAAAAAGATTACTGATATCCTCTCTGGAATTACTCTAGATGAGCCGATTAAAAGAAACGATTTACGCTTCGAGGTTGATAACTCAAGCGATTCACTAGGTAAAAAGATTCGTCGAGCGACAGAACTTAAGATTCCAGCAGTATTAGTTGTTGGACCTAAAGATATGGAAAATGAAGAAGTCTCGGTTCGCTTGCGTGATAAAGAAGAGAAAATTAAGCTAAAAGATTTGAAAGCGTATCTTGAAAAACTCTAAAATAAAACAAGAATCTAGCTGGGTGGGAGCTAGATTTTTCGATGACAAAAAATATATTGGACCAGTTATCGTTATTGTCGGCCCTACAGCTTCGGGGAAGACCTCTACGGCGGTCGAACTAGCTCTTAAAGTTGGCGGAGAAGTAATCTCGGCAGATTCAAGAGCGATTTATAAATATATGGACATCGGAACGGCGAAACCGTCGATTTCAGAACGCAAGGGGGTTCCACATTTTGGTCTAGACTTAGTCGAGCCAGGAGAAAGGTTTACGGCGGCGGATTTTAAAGAGTATGCAGAAAAAAAGATTTTAGAAATTCGTAACAGGGGCCACGTGCCTATTATTGCTGGAGGAACTGGGCTTTATGTTGATGCGCTAGTCTATGACTATAAATTTAATGGAGAGAGTAAAGATTTTTCTCATGGAACTGCACTTGCGAACGGAAATTTATCAAAAGGCGGCACTGTTATAAAAAGAAATGAAGAGATTGCAAAAGATAGGGAAGCAGTTTCTAAAGAATTTAGACTCTTTGGCATACTTTGGAGTTCAGAAGAATTAAGAGAGAGGATTACTCTCCGTGAGAAGGAAATGTATTGTCCAGAACTTTTTGCAGAAACTGAATACCTAGTTAAAAACTACGGATGGGGTTCTCAAGCTATGAAGAGTAATATTTATCAATTTTCTCATAAAGTTTTAACTGGCGAGTTAAGTCAGGAAGAAGCTATTGAACAAAATGTTTATATGGATTGGCATTTAGCTAAAAGACAGATGACCTGGTTCAAAAGAAATAAAGAGATTAAATGGTATTCAAAAGGCGAGATTCTAGAGGAGATTCTCAAGGTTTTTGCTTAAAAAAATTGTACATTTGTGATAAAATAAGGTTAACGGAATAATAATTTTAAAAAACGGGGTAGAAAAAATATGGCGAAAGAAAATAGTACACCGCTCGAAAAACTTTTCGGTTCGAGAACTAGAACAAAGTTGCTCGCGTTATTATTTAGTACTCCGGATAAATCGTATTATGTACGCGAAATGACACGAGTGATCGAGGAACAGATCCACTCAGTTCGCCGCGAATTAATTAATCTTGAAGGAATTGGTATTATTAAAAACGAAACCTACGATAACAAGGTCTATTATTCAGCGAATATGAAACATCCTTATTCGCGCGCGCTAGCGGAGCTATTCTCGGTTAAAAGCGTTACGGTAGAAGATGCTGAAGTGCGTCCTTCGGGCTGGGAAGAATATATCAGACCAGTAAAGAATTTCCTGAAATGTCTTATTGTTACAAATCGTCTTCCAGGTCAGGATGGAATCGACCTATTAATCGTTGGAGATGATAAGACTAAAAAATTGACGCATTGGGCGGAGGTAGTCGAGAAAAAACAGGGGAAACCGCTCAACTACGTTATTTTAGCTACCGATGATTTCTCATATCGTTTGCTTGTTAGAGATAGATTTGTTTCAGAGGTGTTAGCGATGGAAATTTCCGATATATACGATCCGGACGGGATGTTAAAAGGTAATAAAAAAGATAATTAAGATAAGGAGTAGAGATGTTTGAGATTGAAAGCAAAAAACCAGAAGAAATTACCATAAAGACCGCAACAAAATCCATTACAATCAATATGGATGAGTCTACTATTGCGGCAGATTTACCGGTAGGAGAACTAAAAGGGCCGGGCGAGTTTGAAGTTGGTGAGGCGACAATTCGCGGAATTTCCGTCTTGAATAATACAAAAACGATTTATGATGTCACAATTTCCGGAGTTCATATCGGAATCATTGGTGGCGTTGAAGAAGGATTATATGATCTCGGTATTTCGGACATTCTCTGTACAAGTTCTGTGCGCGCCGTACGCGAAATTTCTCCGAAACTAGTAGTTGCAACAGGGAACGTCGATGGAATGGTAACCGAGCTAAAACTAACCGCAAGAACAGAGAAGAAATTAAAGATAAAGAAAGCGGATGATTTGCCTCTAGCCCTCGAAGTGGTAGTTTTAAACTAGAATTATTCAAAGGTATCCCGATTCAAAAATCGGGATATTTTTATTTTTAAAAAATGTATTCAGATTTTAGGTTTTCTTGAACTATGCTCTGAAAAAATGTATACAAGAGCTAGTTGAAAAACGAACATCAAAAAGACAGAGAAAAAGATTGTATAAAAAAATTGTTCAAAATCAGAAAAACCCTAGACAAGTGTCTAAAATTAAGCATAAGAATAAAAAGTGTCTAAAATTAACTCCTTAAAAATACGCAGAGTAATATAAGACTAATTTTAGGTCGGTATGTTATAATTTATATATGAATATTGCGGAGATTTTAATAGTTTTCGGTATTATCTTATTTTCAATGGTTTTGCATGAAATGGCACACGCTTATGTTGCTTATTTTCTTGGCGATACAACCGCAAAAGACGAGGGAAGGCTCTCTCCAAATCCATTAGTACATATCGATCCGTGGATGTCCATAGTGGTACCTCTATTGCTATTTATCTCTGGTGGACCGATTTTTGGAGGAGCAAAACCTGTTCCGATTGACTCGAGAAATTTAAAAGGTGGACCTTGGGGAATGGCCTTAGTAGCAATTGCCGGGCCAGCAATGAACTTTCTGATTGCCTTTGTCGGATTTATGGTTGGACATTTCACAGGGGGAATTTATGGTACGGGTCTCGTTCAGACTTTCTTTTTAGAGCTAGTTCTAGCGAATCTCGGCTTCTTTGTTTTTAATTTACTTCCAATTCCGCCGCTAGATGGTTCTAGAATTCTCTATGCAATCGCTCCAGATGGAGTTAGAGAGCTTATGGAGCGAATAGAACAGACAATCGGAATCTTTTTAGTGCTATTTTTGGTAGTTTTTCTAGGTAGTTATCTATCCCAGTTTACCTCTACGATTATCATTAATATCTTACAGTTCTTTATTTCTTTAGTTTCTTAGATAACGGTTTTTATGATACAATATAAATAACCCGGTGACAATATGATTTTCCTGAATAATCATATATTAGGGATTTCGCGACGTTTCTCTCGAGGGAGAACGTATAAGATTTTACCCACCTTGTATATACTACAGGGAAAATGAGTTACCGGGCCAGAAATTATTAATAAGAGTGGGCAAATGAAACAGAGAATTAGAGTAGTTCGTATCGTTTCAAATGGGAGACGATATTTTGCTCTTAAAACGCGCTCAGGGGCGTGCAGAGGTTGAACCAGTCTGGGAGCTTCCAACAGGCAAGATTGCTTTTGGGGAGCAGCCAGAAGAGGCTATGACGCGAATTATGCAAGAAAATGTAGGCGTCCCTGTTTCTAATTTAAAATTAAAAGATGTTATCACTTTTGTCGCCCTGGCTGGGGCTTCTAGGCTCTACAATCTTTATATCATTTATGAATTTTCACTACCGATGGACGAGAAGATTACTCTTGGTGACAGATATTCTCAATATAAATTTGCACGTAGTGGCTCGGATGCAATGTCTGGTATAAGGCTCGATGATGCAACCCTCAGCGTATTATCAATTGAGCTTGGCGAGAATACAGTTAGAACAGGCGTTAGAAACGTGGCCAACGGAGCAACCATCTATATCGACGGTGCCTCAAAAGGGAATCCTGGACCATCTGGAATCGGATACTATATTGTTGATCAGAACGGTCAAGAGGTTAAACGCGGTGGGGAATTTATTGGTTTTGCAACTTCAAGAGTGGCAGAATATTATGCCCTGAAAGAGGGGTGTGAACAAGCTAAAGAGTTGGACCTAAAATCGGTTCGTTTTGTTTCAGATAATTTAATGCTAGTAAACCAGATGAACGGCATTTATAAAGTAAAAAACCGAGATTTAATCCAAATCCATAACGACGTACAGAACTTAACTCAACAATTTGAAGCGGTTGCATTTGTGCATGTCAACAGGGAATTTAACAAACAAGCGGATGAGCAAGCGAACCTAGCTATTATGAAACATTTTGACGAAGAAGACGAGAATATTTCAGCTTGATATGATATAATAAAAACAGCTCAAAAGACAATCGCTTGAGATAACTCAAGAGGAAAGTCCGGGCAACATAGGATAAGATAGTCGCTAACGGCGACCGCGCGTAAGCGTAGGGAAAGTACCACAGAGACAATACCGCTTTATAGCAAGGGTGAAAAGAGTGGGGTAAGAGCCCACAACGTTTTATGGCGACATAGGACGGAGGCAAACCCTATCTGTTGCAAGGAGTGCTAAAAAACGCCTATCCGGCGATGCACGCTCACCGCTAGAACCAGATGGCAACATCTGGGCTAGATAGATGATTGTCGGTCTATCTTTCGAGATAGATTACAGAACCCGGCTTACTTTGAGCTAAATTTTAAGAAACAAAAAATAGCCTCTAAAGTAGAGGCTATTTTTATTATTTGATTAAACCTTTTTTCTTAAGAGTACGAAGCGCGGAAGCACTAACGTTAACTTTAAGTTTTTTACCATTTACGACAATTGTCTTTTTCTGGATATTAGGTTTAAAAACTTTACGAGTTTTATGTTGAGAGAAGGAAACGTTATGACCATACATTTTACCTTTTCCAGTAATTTCACAAATAGCCATTACTTATCTCCTTTCTTAACCTGTTCGACAATTGCTTTAAAGGCAGCAGGTTCGTTAACAGCAAGGTCAGCGAGAACTTTACGATCAAGGCTGATACCTTGCTTTTTCATTCCATTAATTAATTTCGAATAGGAAAGACCAAGTTCACGAGAAGCGTTATTGATGCGAGTAATCCAGAGAGCGCGAAGGTCGCGTTTCTTGTTACGGCGATCACGATAAGCATAACGGAGAGCTTTAATAACACCCTGTTTTGCTAAGCGATAGCTCCTAGTGCGGTAATGCTGCATACCTTTAGCAGCGTTTAAAATCTTCTTATGTTTTGCGCGTGCAGGGACGCCTCTTTTAATTCTCATGGGTTAAACTCCTAAAGCTGTCTTAACGTTTTTAGCAATTTTCCCGTTAACCGACCCAGCAGTTTTCATGTTGCGTTTACGGGCTTTAGATTTTTTGGCAAGAATATGGTTGCCAAAAGCGCGTTCACGAATAAGTTTTCCAGTTCCGGAAATCTTTACGCGTTTTGCGGTCCCTTTATGCGTCTTTAATTTCGGCATATATTTCCTTTCGGTAGATTATTATTGTTTGTCTCGATAACGAGACGAGGTACGAACGGGGAACCGTGGAAGTAGGAAATTTACTTCTTCCGAATTCCAACCGATAGATTGCGTCCGGCAAATTGCGGTTTTCCTTCAACGATAGCCACCTCTTCAAGTTCTTTTAGAACCCGATTTAAGAGCTCGTTTCCAATCTCCTTGTGTGCCATCTCGCGACCGCGAAAGATAATCATAATTTTTACCTTATCGCCATCTTCAAGGAATCCCTTAATTTTACGGATTTTTATATTAAGGTCATTGTCAGAGATTTTGAGGCCGATTTTCATCTGCTTTAACTCAGATTGCAGAACCTTATAATACGAATAATCTTCTTGACCATCCCACGTTAATCGTTCGATATATTTAAACAATAAATCTGCAAACTTCGATATCACCGCTTGTCGTAGTTCCGGATATTTCCCTTGAATATATTGAACTTGTTCCTTAAAAGCATCTAATGTTCTAAAATCCATTTCCTTCAGTGGTTTATGTGTGATGCTACCATCTCTTTGTATATATACATATCCGACCTTGTCAGAAATTGCCACTTTTGTGCACTCGTCAAGTATTTTGTATGTGAAAATTTGATCCTCATATAAAAAACCAACTGGAAATTCATACTTTGAAATTATATGTTTTTTATATATTTTCCCCCA
>JAFVCN010000011.1 GCA_017479205.1 Candidatus Saccharimonadota bacterium | reverse complement strand
TTATCGGTCAAACTGAATATACCGATAAAACCCCAGACGAGTTTTATGAACGACAGAGAGAGGCTTTTCTCGACAACGCAATTTCGAGCGAACAGTTTAAAACTCATATCTCAACCAGCACGCCTCCGCTCGGAGAAATTGAAGATGCAATGCGTAAGATTCTAGAAGGTGGCCAGGATGCAATTTATGCAACTATGGCATCTACTCTTTCTTCTACCTTTAGGGCGGCACAGATTATCTGTGAAGACTTAAATGATGAAGGTTTTGAACACCGCGCAATATGTATCGACACTCTCTGTATGTCGGCAGCTGGGAGTATGCTCCTGAGGACGGCAGTCGAGAAATGCGACACAACCGAAGAGGTTTTACGCTTCATTCTCGACAAGAGATACGACATCGAGCATCTGTTCGCCGTCGAAGAATTTGAGGCTTTCAAGGGCTCAGGACGCTATCCTGACACGCTTTTATCTCTGCTTCAGTCTGTCCATGCAAAGCCCTTGATGAGATTTGATTTTATCTCTGATGGCTCCAGACATCCGTTCCACGATAAGATGTCGCTCTCAATGAAACTGATCTGTAAAAGGATGGTTAATCTTCTGAAGGAAACCGCTGATCCGGAGCATAAAGACGTCATTGTCTTACACGCTCAAAATCAGGCCGCAGAGAACACTCTTATTAACACGGTTGGACAGAAAGCCCCTGATTTTAACCTTATGACCGGTTCAGATTTTCGGATGGGGCCTGCAGTCGGCGTTCACCTTGGCTATACGGCGATTGGTATGATCTTTTTTAGACAAAAAGGAACATACGAAAACGCCGAAAAGGCTCGCCGGGAAATGAGGCTTGAAGATTCGCTCTATGGCTACGAACTTTGACTTATCCAAGAAAGAGCTGAGATTACTCTCGGCTCTTTTTTATGATTTCTTCTCTAGAAATCGCCCCCTCACGCAAAATCTTCACTTCCCCATCTACTACCTGTACAATTGTCGAAGCTATATCTAAATGTTTCTCATTATCGTCTAATATAAAATCAACATTTTCTTTAATTTCAGGGGTAATTTCAGCAAGTTTTAATCCTGCCGGCTCACCTGCTAAATTAGCTGAAGTTGTCGCTAGCGGAGTTCCTACCTCTCTAATTAAATTCCTTACCAAATCCGAATCTGGCATTCTTACTGCTACCGTCGAAAGTCCTGAAAAAGCCGCACTAGAAGCGCCCTCTAGCTTCTTTAGAACGATTGTCAGCGGTCCTGGCCAAAAAGCCTCGATTAACCGCCCTTCAACTCGAGAAGGCGTTTCTACTAGCTTTAAAAGATCCGTATAGTCCGCTACTAATACTGGTAACGGCTTTTTTCTATCTCGGTTTTTCAGAGTATAAATTTTCTCTACAGCCCTATCGTCAAACACGTTTGCCGACAGCCCAAAAACTGTATCAGTCGGGAGTAATACTACTCCACCATCTAAAATCACATCTGTTGCGCGTTCAATCTCTTCCATTTTATGCCTCGTAAAATTCCTCGATAAATTCCGCAAAAGCATCATTTTTAATCGCTTCTCGCATTTTTTCAGTTAAGCGAATTAAAAAGCGAATATTATGAATACTAAGTAAAGTCGCCCCAAAAGCCTCATCACAGCGCATTAAATGGTGTAAATATGCCTTTGTATAGTTTTTACAAGTATAACAATCACAGGTTTCTTCAACTGGGGTAAAATCAGCTTTAAACTGCGCATTTTTTAGGTTTAAACGCTTCTCTTTTATATCGCCTTTTTCAGTTTTTCTAATCCCTGAAATTAAAGCATTTCCGTGTCTAGCTAGCCGAGTTGGCGAAACGCAGTCGAAAATATCCACTCCACGTTTTACCCCCTCAATTAAATCAACTGGCTCTCCTACCCCCATTAAATACCTTACCTTATCCTCTGGAAGATATGGTACGGAATATTCAATCGCCTTATACATATCATCTTTACATTCGTCGTCATTCGCTACCCCTCCGATTGCATAACCATCAAATCCCAATTTCACAGTTTCAATCGCCGACCATTTCCTCAAATCCTCATAAGGACCGCCTTGAACAATTCCGAAGAGGTTTTGTTCCTGATTCTGATGTACTGCTTTTCCTCGTTTTGCCCATCTTAAAGTTCGCTCAATTGAATTTTTAAGATAGGCTTTATCTGCAGTTGCCGGCGGGCATTCATCAAAACTCATCGCAATATCTGAATCGAGCTTATTCTGAATCTCGATCGACTTTTCAGGGGTCAGAAACAGCGCACGCCCATCAATTTCCGATTTAAAATGTACCCCTTCTTCGGTAATATCTTTTTTCTTATTCCTCGCCAGACTAAAAACCTGATAGCCTCCCGAATCAGTTAAAATCGGACCATTCCAATTCATAAACTGATGTAGTCCTCCTGCCTGTTCAACGATTTCAGGAGTTGGACGTAGCCAAAGATGATAAGTATTAGATAAAATAATCCCCGCCCCACATTCTTTAACCTGTTCTGGGCTAAGCGTTTTTACTGTTGCCTGCGTTCCAACTGGCATAAACATCGGTGTTTCATATTCCTGTTTTTCGCCATTTTTATCCGTAAAAATCACTTTTCCGTATCTTGCGCCAGTTTTCTTATCTTGATGGATTAGCTCGTATTTTACTTTCATTCTTACCTCTATAATATTAACATCGCATCCCCAAAGCTGAAGAAACGGAACTTATTTTCTATGGCGTAGTTATAGGCTCTCAAGATAAAATCGCGTCCAGCTAGGCTCTCCTGCGCTTCTAGGGGCATTTTTTGAGCAGCAAAACTCGAAACTAGCATTAAAAGCGTCGATTTCGGCAGATGAAAATTCGTAATTAGACCATCCACAACCTGAAACTTAAAGCCAGGATAGATGAAAATATCAGTTTCCCCCTGTTCAGGGACGATTTTTCCATTATTTCTTAAAGCTACTGTTTCTAACGTTCTAACCGAAGTAGTCCCTACCGCAAAGATTTTTCCGCCATTTTTCCTTACTTTTTCAATTTTTTCCGCCGCTTCAGGAGTAATTTCATAGGCTTCAGTATGCATTTTGTGCTTTTTCACATCATCAACCTGTACCGGGCGAAAAGTTCCTAGTCCGACATGAAGTGTAACTTTAATAATTTCAATTCCCTTTTTAGCAATTTCCTCTAGAAGTTCTGGCGTAAAATGCAATCCAGCCGTCGGAGCAGCCGCTGAACCGAGATTTTTTGCATAAACTGTCTGATAACGATCCTTGTTCTCTAACTTTTTATGGATATATGGAGGAAGTGGCATTACCCCAAGATCGTCTAATTTTACAAGAAAATCTTTTTTCTCCTCTGTAAAGACTAGATGCGTAATTCCGTCTGGTAAGATTTTTTCAACGTGAGCGCCAAAAACTGGAGTATTATCTTCTGGATTTTTGAAAAAAAGAATAGATTTTCCTTCATGAAGGCGTTTTTGTGGGCGGGTTAAACATTCCCAAGTTGTAAAATTTTTACCATCAACTTTAGTCGGCTCTAGTTCTTTTAGTAGGAGAACTTCAATTTTTCCGCCCGTATCGGCCCTCTGTCCAAAAATCCTCGCTGGCAGAACTTTAGTTTCATTCAAAACTAGTGCATCTCCAGGTTTTAGATAATCTAAAATATCCGCAAAATGCCTCTCCTCTATCTTTTCTGGATTCTCGCGATCTAAAATTAAAAGCCGCGAGCTCGAACGATCTTTTAGAGGAGTTTGTGCAATCAACTCTTCTGGTAAAACAAAATCAAAATCATCAGTTTTCATTAACTATATTCTACAATATTTTCTCTATAAAATCAAACACATCTGCCTCTTTGACATACATTAGTTTTTATGGTAAACTATTACCTATGCACATTTAGGTTTTAGATGAAAAACCTAGCACATTTAGAGACAGGTGGTTTTATTTTTCTGGGAGGGAGGAACACATGAGAGAAGGTATACTAAATGAGGTGCCCGAAAAAGATGGACAAAGGACAAAAGAGGAGATTAGAGAAATCACTGAAGCCTTTGCAAAAGTTATCGACATGAGAGATAGTTATACAAGTGGTCATTCGTTTCGAGTAGCGAAATATACCGCTATGTTAGCCCGAAAGCTCGGCTACGACGAAGAAACTATCGAAACTTATTATAATGTCGGATTACTACACGATATTGGCAAGGTTGGGATTCCGCGCAGTATTTTAAATAAGCCCGGAAGACTAACTGAAGAAGAAATGGCCATAATTCGTTCCCATCCAAAATTAGGATATGATGTCCTTTCAGGCATTAGCCTTATTCCAGAACTTGCAGATGGGGCCTATGCCCATCATGAACGTCCAGACGGGACGGGTTATCCGCGGGGGTTAAAAGAGGCGGAAATTCCAAGAGTTGCGCAAATTATTGCAGTTGCCGATACCTTTGATGCGATGTATTCAGATCGCCCGTATCGAAAACGCATGAATTTTGAAAAAGCGGTTTCAATTATCAATGAAGCCTCTGGAACGCAACTTGTTCCCGACATAGTTGATGCCTTTTTAGAGTTAGTGGAAGAGGGGGAATTCCGTCTTCCTGACGATACAGGAGGAGGCTCTATGGAAGATATCGACCACATTCATCAAAGCTATATATCACAG